>CAIOLF010000046.1 GCA_903859075.1 Candidatus Buchananbacteria bacterium | reverse complement strand
CGGGCCGACCCACGAAGCGTCGGCAATTCCTACGGGACCTTTGCCGTCGGCTTCGGGATAGGCGTCCTTAAACGCCTTCATCCACTGCCCTTGGGGCGTGGGGCCGTGCTTGGCTTCGAGCGCCGCCTTGGCCGCGTCCAGATTGGGCTGGTAGCCGATCTGCACCAGCTTGAACTTTCCCTTGTGCTTGCCCGTGACGGCCTCGCCTTGGAACTTCCAGCCCTCGGGATTGTAGCCGAAGGCCTTGACCATGCCTAGCGGGGTATTGCCGTCGGCGTCGCCGTCGAGCTCCAGTTCAAACGCTTCAGCAACTTGCGGGTATTGCTTGACTTGCTTCTCCGTTGTCATAACTGTCTCCTCCTCTTTGAAGGTTGTGTTTATCCTTGATTGTTTCCTGTTTTCATCGCTAGAAAGAACCATTGTTACGATTCAAAGCATTATATGAGATTTGAGAGATTTTGTCAAAGAGAGGGATCAACTTTATTAATAAATTATTTTCCTCTGGCAAAATTTATTCCATACATAAAAAAGCTGACAAAGCCCAAGAGCATGGCCGCCAGCATCAAGACAAAGGACGGCCAGAGCCAGAAGGAACCGAAGACCAGATAACCTAAAACAAACGCCACTCCCACCGACTCGCAGAGCATTTTGACTTTGCCGAAAACATCGGCGTGAGGCAGCTGAAAATCCTTAAAAACTACCAGCAGCAAAAAACCGGCGGCGATAATCATCAGATCGGCGATAACCGAGAGAACTAAGATAACGGCATAAGGATAGTAAAAGGATAAAAATAAGCAAGTCAAAATCACTAATAATTTATCGGCGGCCGGATCTAGTATTATTCCCCAGCCGGATGATTTTTTCCTGACTCGGGAAAGTGAGCCGTCCAAAACGTCAAAAGTCGCCGCCAAGATAAAAGCGATGAGCGCCCAGCCGAATAGCCGCAGCGCCAGCAGCCACAGCACCAATGGAATAAAAGCAATCCTGAGAGCAGTAAAAAAATCCGGACTGGTCTTGGCCGGCAGAAATTGAAAAAACCAGCGGGAGAGCAGCCCATCCATAAGTTGTCGCGGAGAATTTGACATTTTGATAAAAAAATATTATTCTATCTTAGTGAATTGTATCATTTATCATTAATTTAAACAAACAGATAATCATGAAAAAAATCAATAAAAACATAATAATCGCCATCATAATCTTCTTGCTGATTCCCCTGCTTTTCGCCGCTTTTAATATTCCCTTGGAAAAATCGGAAACGGCCGACATTGGCAAATTAATTACTGAAATCGATCAGGAGCAGGTCAAATCCATTGTCGTCAAAGAAAACGAGCTTAATGTCCTCTTAAGCGACGGCAAGAAGCAAATCATCCAAAAAGAGGCTAACGAGAGCCTGAGCACTCTACTAAAAAACTACGCTGTCAATCCGGAAAAGATCAAAAAGATCTCCATCGAGGTAAAAAACGACATTGGCTTGAAATTCTGGCTGATTAATATCCTGCCTTTTATTATTCCGATCATCCTCTTCTTCGGCTTCTTCTGGTTCATTATGCGCCAAGCCCAGGGGGTGAATAATAAGGCCATCAGTTTCGGCCAGAGCGGAGCGCGCGAATTTTCTCCGGAAAAGAAAAGCAAAAAAATCACTTTCAAGGACGTCGCCGGCGTCAAAGAAGCCAAGCACGAGCTGGTCGAGATAGTTGATTTCCTAAAGAATCCCAAAAAATTCCTGGCTCTGGGCGCTAATATCCCCAAAGGCGTCCTGCTACTGGGCGCTCCCGGCACCGGCAAAACCTTGCTCGCCAAAGCCGTTGCCGGAGAAGCCAATGTCCCCTTCTTTCATATCTCCGGTTCGGAATTCGTCGAGATGTTCGTCGGCGTCGGCGCTTCCCGCGTCCGCGACCTGTTCCGCCGCGCCAAGAAGAGCGCTCCTTGCATCGTTTTTATCGATGAAATCGACGCGGTCGGACGCCAGCGCGGCGCGGGCCTGGGCGGCTCCCACGATGAACGCGAACAAACGCTCAATCAGATACTAGTGGAAATGGACGGCTTTGAACCGAACAATAACGTAATCGTCATCGCCGCTACCAATCGTCCGGATGTGCTTGATTCCGCTTTGCTGCGTCCCGGACGCTTTGATCGCCGCGTTACTCTGGATCTGCCGGACATCAATGATCGTGAGGACATCCTCTCCGTCCATGCCCGCAATAAGCCGTTGGCTGAGGAAGCCAGTTTACGGAACGTGGCCGAACGCACCCCGGGATTTTCCGGCGCCGATCTCTATAATCTGCTTAATGAAGCGGCAATTCTCACGGCATTCAAAAATCAAAAAGAAATTACTTTGGAAAATATTTTGGAAAGCGTTGATAAAGTGCTCTTGGGCCCGGAAAGAAAAAGCCATATCTTAAGCGACCAGGAAAAAAAAATCACCGCTTACCACGAAGCCGGGCATGCCTTGCTGGCGCATGAATTGCCCAATAGCGATCCCGTCCGCAAAGTATCTATTATTGCCCGCGGCAGCGCTGCCGGCTATACTTTAAAATTGCCGACTGAAGACAAGAAGCTTCATACCAAAGGGCAAATAATCGATGACTTAGCAGTGCTGCTGGCCGGCCGCGTTGCTGAGGAAGAAATTTTCGGCGAGGTGACCACCGGCGCCCAGAGCGATCTGTCCCAGGCCACCAAAATTGCCAAGAAGCTGATCACTGAATTCGGCATGAGTGAAAAATTAGGCTTGCGCACCTTTGGCGAAAAAGAAGAGCTAATTTTCTTGGGGCGCGAGCTTCATGAACAGCGCGACTATTCAGAAAAAAGCGCCGAGGAAATCGACCAAGAAATCAACCGTTTTATTGAAGAAGCCGCCAAAACAGCACGGCGGGTCATTACCGATAAACGGCAGTATCTGGATAAAATAGCTAACGCCCTGATTACCAAAGAAACGCTGGAAGCGGAAGAGTTTAATGCCTTATTTGTTTAATGTCTTTAGCTTAACTTAATTATACTAAAAACACCCTTCAAAAACCGGGGTGTTTTTAATTTCTAATTCCTAATTCCTAATTGCTAAAAATTATTAATGACTGATATATTTTGCTGCTGGATATTATATTTAGTAATTAGAAATTAGATTAATTAGAAATTTAATTATTCCTTGCATCTTATTTTAATATTGTGTTATAATATAGTCAATATAAAATAAGCTAATTTATATGGAAGGTAAATCGCTTTATCGCCCGATTCTAGCGCGGGCTTGGGAAATTACCAAAAAGTTCAAGGGTCTTTGGTTTTTTGGCTTTTTTGCCGCAATTATTTCCAGCGGCGGCGAATATGAGATAATCGCCCGTGCCCTTTATAGTCCCGGCAATAGTGACATCCTGTCAACTACCGTTTCCGGTTTCCAGCAGGGATTGCAAGAAGGCCTGCTCCGCGGCAACGCCGATATTTGGAAGAGTATCGTCTTGGCGCTGTTTTCCAATTCGTCCACTTTGATTATCGCCTTGGCGATATTTATCCTGGTTATAGCCGTAGCTTTGTTTCTCCTCTGGCTTTCCACTGTTTCCCAAATTGGACTTATCCGAAACATCTCCTTAATAAACAAAACAAAAAAAACCACTTTTAATGAAGGGCTTGATGCCGGAACAAAATTATTCTGGCCGGTCTTCCTAATTAATGTCATTTTAAAAGCCATTATTTTTGTCCTGCTCTTTCTAATGGGCCGGGAGCTGCTGCTGCTAACCGGCAAAGGCACTTGGGCCACCCTACTGTACTTCATTTCTTTTATTATCTTCGTGATCATTACCTTGATTGTCTCCTTCCTCGTCCGCTATCAAATTTTTTACCTCATACTCAAAAAAGAATCCTGGATGGAAGCTTTAAAATCCGGCTGGAAACTCTTTCTGAAAAATTGGCTCATCTCGCTCGAGATGGCTTTCCTGATGTTTATCTTTTATGTTGTCGTGGCTTTTATTTCCACTTTCATCATTGCCGTCCTGACTGCCATACCGACAGTCGCGCTTTTATCCTATCTGTTCTATTTGCCGGCTTTTATTAAGGTCATTATCGCTTTAGTTTGCATCGTCCTGATCATCCTAACCATGATTACCAGCGCCATCGTGATCAGCACCTTTCAGTGGGGCTCCTGGACTTTACTATTTGAGCGCTTAACCCTTAGAGAGGAGCTGAGTAAAATCATCAGGCTGACCAGACAGCTGACTCTGGCGAATCCCCGCACCAAAAAATAGCCTGCCCTGACTAAAAGCTCCCTCCAGGGAGCTTTTTACAATCACCAAGCCCCGGCTAACGCCTGGGCGGCTTGCGCTTAGCGCCCGAAAAAACTATAATATATAAAAGATTAAACACTTTTAGTATGCATAATCTCGGTCCCTCACTAGAAGATTTGCTGCCGAAAAAAAACAATGCCGCCGCTAGCAGTGCTGACACGGCCGAGCAGCAACTCGAGGAAAAAATAAAAGAAATTACCATTAAAGAAAAAGAACAGGAAGTGGCTCAGAATGCCCAACTAGCCGGCTTGCCCTATATCGATCTTTTCGGCTTTGGCATTTCTCCTGATACCATCGCTATCATCGATGAGCCAACCGCTCGTGATTTGCAGGTCGTCTGCTTCTTAAATACCGGCCAAGAAATCCGCTTGGGAACCGTCAACTATTCCGATCGCGTCCAAGCGCTGGAACGGGAATTCGCCGATAAATACCACGCCAATATTTCGACTTACCTGATTTCGGCGCACAGCCTTGAATCAGCGCTTAAGCTTTACGAAGCCCTGCCAAAAATCCGCCACTTCATCACCGGCGTGGAAATCACTGAGGAAGAACTAAAAGAATATGAGGAAGGGATTAAAAGCTTCCACGACCTGAATGAAAAAATCAAAAAAACATCAATTACCGAGACCGTTACTCTGATCGTTGCCGGCGCCATCAAAGCGCGCGCTTCTGACATCCATATCGAGGCCGAGGAGATTGATATCAAAGTACGTTACCGCATTGATGGCGTGCTAAATGACGCCGCTTCTATCGCCAAAGAGCTTTGGCCGCGCGTCATTTCCCGCATTAAGCAGCTGGCAAAATTAAAAATCAATATTACTGACAGGCCACAAGACGGGCGCTTCACCATTTTCCTTGCTAACGGAAAAATCGACGTGCGCGTTTCCTGCCTGCCGACCGCTTATGGCGAGAGCGTCGTCATCCGCCTGCTGATGGGTACTAGCTCGCAGATAGGATTTGAAGAGCTGGGGCTGCGCGGCCAAGCCTATGACGTGCTCATGGAAGAAATCCAGCGTCCCAACGGCATGATTATTACCACCGGTCCGACCGGATCCGGTAAAACTACCAGCTTGTACGCGGTCTTAAAAAAATTAAACGATCCGCAGACAAAAATCATTACCATTGAAGATCCGATCGAGTATGAGCTTATTGGCGTTAATCAGAGTCAGGTCAAGGGCGAGTATACCTTTGCTAAAGCCCTGCGCTCTATCTTGCGCCAAGATCCCGATGTCATTATGGTCGGAGAAATCCGCGATTTGGAAACGGCGGAGATCGCCATTCAGGCGGCGCTGACCGGCCACTTGGTGCTATCAACCATTCATACCAATGACGCTTTCGGCGCCATCCCCCGCTTTTTATCAATGGGCGCCAAGCCCTTCCTGCTGGCGCCGGCGCTAAACGTCTCCATTGGCCAGCGCCTGGTGCGCCGCATCTGCGAAAATTGCAAACAAGAAACGACTTTGGATGAAAAAACCCTGGCCAAGGTGATGCAAAAAATCAAAGAAATTCCGGAGAACTCCGGCTATAAAGCGGATGAAAATAATCTAAAATTCTACAAAGGAGGCGGCTGCGACGCTTGCCAGAATATCGGCTACAAAGGGCGAGTCGGCATTTTTGAAATCATCCGCATCACCGGCGAAATGGAAAAAGCGATTATCGCCGGCAATCTCTCCGAATATGAAGTAAAGCAGATGGCCGTCAAAGACGGGGTCATCACGATGGCTCAGGATGGCATCCTTAAAGCGCTTGACGGCATCACGACTATTGATGAAGTCTTCCGCGTTTCTGAATAATTAAGAATTATGAATTAAGAATTAAGAATTAAGAATTAAAATTTCTATATAAAAAATCCCAAGTAATTCGGGATTTTTTATTTTTTAACCTCTATCACTCTCTCATCCCCATTTAAAATCTTAAAATATATCTTGGTACATCCCTTGGGCCAGATCTCCTTCACCCGGTCCGCCCACTCGATCACTGTCACACATTCTTTATCTCTGAAATATTCCTCCGCTCCGATATTTATCAGTTCCTGCCCTTCTTTAAGCCGATAGGCATCAATATGCGCCATCTCTTTTATTCTGTGGTTGGCCTTGTTCACCCCGTTAAATAATTTTGTCTCCAACAAAATTCCAGCGGGGCTGGATTTAACGGGGTAAATCTTCATCAAAACAAAGGTCGGGCTGGTAACAATCCCCTTTACTCCCAGACCGGCCGCCAAACCCTTGGTAAAAGCCGTCTTTCCGGCTCCCAGATCACCGACCAGACAGAGCACTTCTCCACCCTTTAATTTTTTGGCGAAGTCCTTGGCAAGATCATAAGTTTCTTTTTCTGAGTGGGTTTTCTTTTTCATGGCCCTAAATAGTTAAATATGCGATACTAATATACTAATTCATACTAATGATACTAATGAATTTAATTCGTATAATTAGCATGCATTCGTATATTAGTATCGCCTTAGTTCAGCTCCCAGCCGCAATCAACGACAATTTTTTTATAATTATCCAAAGGCACTTTTTTCTTCTTAATAATCTGCGCCGCAGCCAATCCGATCATCGCCGCATTGTCGGTACACAACTTGAATTCCGGCACGGCAAATTTAAAACCGTTGCTTTCTGCCGCCTCGCGCAGACTCTCGCGCAACTTCTTATTGGCAGCCACGCCGCCGGCCAGCAACACTGCCTTGGCCTTGATTTTTTTGGCGGCCTTGATCGTCTTGCCGACTAAGACATCAATTACCGCGTTCTGGAATTCATGGCAAATTTCGCTCGTCCTGGCTTTTCTTTCTTTAGGACTCATCTTCTGTGCCGCATAAAGCACGGCTGTCTTCAGTCCGGAGAAAGAAAAATTAAAATCCTGACTGCCCAGCATCGGCCGCGGCAGCTTTATCGCATTACTTTTGGACTTTGAATTTTGAACCTTGAATTTTTCGGCTTCAGCCGAAACAATCGGTCCTCCCGGATAGCCCAAATCCAAAAGTTTGGCCACCTTATCAAAGGCCTCGCCGGCCGCGTCATCAACCGTCTGGCCGATTTTTTTATTATTAATATGATCCTTCAGTACCACGATTTCCGTATGCCCGCCGGAAACCACCAGGCAGACAGCGGGAAATTTGAGCGGCTGCAGAAAATTGCCGGCAATGTGGCCGTACATATGATTGACGGCAAGAAGCGGCACCCGCCAAGCGGCGGAAAGTGCCTTGGCCGCTTCCACTCCGACCATCAGCGAGGTAATCAGTCCCGGCCCGGCCGTCACCGCGATTAAGTCGATATTTTTTTTATTCACTTGCGCTTTCTCCAGCGCCTCCATGATTACCGGCAGAATATTAATGACATGATGGCGCGCCGCCACCTCCGGCACGACGCCGCCGTATTGCTTATGGATATCAATCTGCGAGGAAACGACACTCGACAAAATTTCCGGTTTTTTGCCGGTAACTTTTATCACTGCCGCCGCCGTCTCATCACAAGATGACTCAATCGCTAGGATAATTTTAACTTTGTTATCTTTCATAACTTGCTATATTATAGCTCAAATATGAAAAAAATTGAAGGGTCGGCTGATTTGAAAAAAACCGCTGAATAGTTTATAATATCTATATCATTTTTAAACAATAAATAATGAAAAAATACCTTAAATTCCTAGTACCTTCAGTTTTTTTCTTGCTGCTGGCCACTAAAGCGCAAGCCGTCTGTCCTATTTGCATTATCGGCGTCGGCGCCGGACTGGGACTGGCCCGCTGGCTAAAAATAGACGACGTTGTCGCCAGTTTATGGCTGGGGGCATTACTGCTGGCGATATCGCTCTGGACAATCAGCTGGCTAGATAAGAAAAAAATCAAATTCGTCGGCCGAAAAATCCTAGTGCTGGTCTGTTATTACGGCTTGACTGCGGTCTCCCTCTGGCCGTTCCCGCAATACACCCACATCGGCCATCCGCTGCACTCTCTTTGGGGTATTGATAAAATTATCCTGGGCATCATCATTGGCAGCATCGGCTTCGGCCTGGCCGAGCTGATTCATGATAAATTGAAAAAGGCCAATAACAATAAATCCTATTTTCCCTTGCAACGAGTGGTTATTCCGATCGGGGCGCTGGTGCTATTGAGCATTATTTTTTATCTCCTAACCAAATAATATGTCCACTGATATCCAAAAGCTAAACGAATTCATCGACAAAGTCGACCAGATGAAAAAACAAAACAAGATGGATCTCTCCTCTGACCAGGATCTTTCCATTGCTATTATGAATCTAGTCAGCATCGAGGAACACTTCTTTTTTTCCGGCGCCAAAACCGGAAATACGGAGTACTATGATCTGATCAAAGATGTCCGTGAAATGCGCAAAGAGCTGCTGAAAAAAATTATCAAAGAATATGACGGCGAAGTTTGGTGCATTTCCAAACACCTGCTGGCCGCTTCGATGCGGCTGATGGAAGTGGGCGCCAAGCAGCTCGGCCAAAACCGCAAACAGGAGGCTTATGAATTATTTGAGAAGGCCTACAATCTCTACTCGCTATTCTGGGGCTTGAATATGAAGCTGATCCAGGTCGGCGACATCAAAAAAATCGACGAGCAAGCTCTTAATAAATTAGATAAAGAACCAAACGGCTTCCTGGGCAAACTCGGCACCCTGGTCAAAAAAGCGATTGACTGTTGTTTGGAATAATTATGATTGATAATAATGACCGACAATTGATCAACCAATATTTAAACGGCGACGAAACATCGCTGAATTTGCTGATTAGCAAATATTTCCGCCGGTTATACTCTTTTCTCTTCGCTTTGGTAAATAATCAAAAAGAAGCCGAGGATTTGACCCAGGAGACATTCGTCAAGGTCTGGCGGGGAATAAAAAAATTCGACCAAACAAAAAATTTCCGGACTTGGCTCTTTATTATCGGCAAAAACTGCGCCATTGATTATTTACGGAAGAAAAAACCCTTATTATTCTCGGCTCTGGAAAAAGATACCGGCTCCGGCTGGTTGGATTCACTAATTGATGATTCTCCTCTGCCCAGCGAGCAAGTAGAGCGGATTATTTCTAATGCTCGGCTGAACGAATCACTCCTTAAACTGCCTCTAAGGCAGCGTTCCGTTATTTCGCTGTATTATCAGGATGGCCTCAACTTCCGAGAAATCGCCGAGATTATGGATGAGCCGGTAAATACAGTCAAGAGCCGGCATCATCGAGCATTAGCCGTCCTCAAGCAATCACTAAGCTGATTTGCTAGCTAAATTTAGATGATTCAAAAAAATAAGGCACCCAATTGCCTTCTTTTTTCGTATTACCTAATATGAACCAGCGTTTCAATCTTCCGGAACCTTCACCGGAACTTTACCAAAAAATAATCAGCCGCCTGAAGCGAGAGCAAAAAAAAGCCGCCAGCTTAAAGGCGATAATTTTTTTGTTTATTTCCCTGCTAGCCGGCGGCCTCGTTATTTTTGGCGTCTACCTGTTAATTGAAACGCTGAACCAGTCTGACTTCGCCCAGATAACTTCCCTTATTTTTTCAGACTATCAAACAGTCGGAACTTATTGGCAAAATTATACTTTGGCGATTTTAGAGACCGCGCCGCTGCTGCCGATTGCTTATTTATTAATATCTTGCCTGATTTTTCTGTTGGCCCTCAAAAAGGGCTTGCTTGACTTGCAAAAATTAATCTTGAAATATCAATAATATGGACTTGCAATCATTTTTCAAATCAAAAATATTCACCGGCATTCTCATCGGCCTCGGCGTCGCCATCGCCGCTCTGGTACTGTTCAATCTAGGGATGTTTGTCGGCTATCAAAAAGCTGACTTCTCTTACCGCTGGAGCGAGAATTACCATCGCAACTTCGCCGGTCCGAGAGAGGGATTTATGGCTGAAATAAAAAACTCCGATTTTATTGATTCGCACGGCGTCGTCGGACAAATAATCAAATTAGATGGTAACTCCCTAATCATCAAAGGCCGCGACAATGTTGAAAAAATAATTTCACTTTCCGCCGAGACGACTATCCGCCGCTTACGTGAATCGCTTCAAACGGCTGATCTAAAAAATAATGATTTGATCGTTGTCATCGGTGATCCCGACAGTTCCGGAAAAATAACTGCCAAATTAATTCGCGTCCTGCCGCCGCCCCCGGGTTCTTTTCCTCCGGTCACTGACACGGCTCCGCTGCCGCCACGATAGTCATAATTTATATATCTAATAAAACTATGAAATTTATCTTAAAACACAAATTAATCGTCATTATTCTGATCATTATTATTGCCGGCGGTGGCTATTATCTGTATCAAAAGATAAACAGCGGCAAAACCCAGACCAGTTACGTTTTGGGCGGGGTTGAAACCAATGACATTATCGTTTCGGTCAGCGGCAGCGGGCAGGTCTCCGCTTCCAATCAGGCGGACATAAAAACCAATGCTTCCGGCAAGGCGCTAAAGGTAAATATTAAAACCGGCCAGGAAGTAAAAATGGGGGACGTCCTGATCCAGCTGGACAGCAAAGATGCCCAAAAAACTTTAAGAAACGCCCAAATAGACCTGACCAACGCCCGCATCTCCCTGGAAAAGCTCAAGCGAGGCACCTTGCCATCTGATATGAAGACGGCTCAATTGCAACTTGATAATGCCAAAAATAGCTTGACTGATGCTCAAAATAATTTAACTCAAGTCCAGCATCAAGCCGATCTGGATCTGGCCAGCGCCATCAGCAATGTCAAAAGTTCCTTGCGCGACGGTTATAATAAAGCCGATGATATTCTTAATAATCAAATGAGCCCATTATTATCGGCTAATTATAATAACGCTGAGAATAAGCTTAATTTCATTACTACCGATGAGCAGGCCAGGATAGATGCCAATAATAGCTGGCCATTGGCCATGGAGGCCCTAAAAAGATATCAAACCCTGGTTTCTAATCTAGACGCTGGCAACGCAATTCTAGAAGATCAAACTAGCCAAGCCGAGCAAGAATTAAATTCAATATCCTCCATGCTGTCTGCTTTCAATAATGCCGTCAACTCCGCCATCATAACTTCCTCCTTTACCCAATCCAATTTAAACAGCGCCAAGAGCATTGTGAATTCCGCCGAGAGTTCCGTGAACGCCATTATCAACGATTTGGACGCTAAGCGGCAAGCGCTCAGCAACCAAAAAAATACCAACCAGAATAATATCACCGCGGCGCAAAATAAAATTATCAGCGCCCAAAACTCCTTAGCTCAAGCGCAAAACAGTTTTGACGTCAAGCAAAGCGGCAATGACCCGCTTGATATCCGGTCCCAAGAGCTGGCCGTCAATCAGCGGGAAATAGCCGTCCAAACCGCTTTGGATGGTCTGGCCGACTATACTGTCAAAGCGCCCTTTGACGGAATAATAGCGGCGGTCAATATAAATCAAAATGACGACGCCTCAGCTAATACCGCGCTAGCGACCATCATCACCAAACAACAAATTGTGGAAATAGCATTAAATGAAGTGGACGCGGCCAAAGTAAAAATCGGACAAAAATCGTCACTGACATTTGACGCTATTGATGGCTTGGAAATCACCGGCAAAATTATTGATATTGATACTATCGGCACAGTCACCCAGGGGGTAGTGAGCTACAACGCCAAAATCGGCTTGGATACTCAGGACGACCGCATCAAGCCGGGCATGAGCGCTTCCGCCTCAATCATCACCCAGCTGAAACAAAATGTTTTGACGGTGCCAAGCTCCGCCATTAAAACCCAGGGCAATTCTTCCTATGCGCAAATGCTCGACCCAGCCGGCGTAACCGCTACCAGCAGCGATGGAGTAACTTCTACCTTGCCGCCAATCAACCAAACCGTGATTACCGGCATCAGTGACGATACCAATACTGAGATTATTTCCGGACTGAACGCCGGCGATCAAATAATCATCAGAACAATCACCAATGCCGTTGCCGCCAGCAGCGCGTCGCAAGCGCCTAGCATCTTGCAGAGCGTCGGCGGCCAAAGAACTGGCGCCACGGGAGGCGCCGGAATTCGCGTGAATACCAGCGGAAGCGGCTTTCCCCGAGATTAAAACTTAAAACCGATTCCATGATTGAACTTCAAAACATTACCAAAGTATACAAACTGGGAACGCAGGATCTGCAGGCCTTGCGCGGTGTCAGCTTTAAAATTGAGGACGGAGAATTCGTGGCTATTATGGGACCATCCGGATCCGGCAAGTCAACGCTGATGCATATCCTCGGCGCTTTGGACACTCCGACCAGCGGCACTTATCTGCTGGATGGCAAGGATGTCTCCACTTTAAGCGAGGATGACTTGGCAGGAATCCGCCAGGATAAAATCGGCTTTGTTTTTCAGGCCTTCAATTTATTGCCGCGCGCCACGGTTTTGCGCAATGTCATGCTGCCGCTGGTCTACGACAGTGTCAGCCGCCAAGATCGGGAAAAACGAGCCAGAGAATCACTGCTCGCCGCCGGCCTAGATGAAGAACATTTCCTGCACTTATCCAATCAGCTTTCCGGCGGACAAATTCAGCGCGTTGCCATCGCGCGGGCGCTGGTCAATAATCCGGCACTGATTCTGGCTGATGAACCGACCGGCAATCTGGACACCGTGACTGGTGAAATCGTACTGGGAACTTTTCAAAAATTAAATAGGGAAAAAGGCCGAACCATAATCATCATCACCCACGAGCACGATGTTGCCGAACATGCCGACCGGATCATCTATATTCGCGACGGACAAATAACCAGTGATACCCCCACTCATAATAAAAAATAACTATGAAACTATACGACATCCTTGAAGAAACCTACTTTGCTTTGTCCGCCAATAAAGGCCGGTCGGCGCTGACAATCCTGGGCATTGTCATCGGCATCAGCTCGGTCATCGCCATGCTGGCAATCGGCCAGGGCGCTCAAAGCTCCATCAATAGCAGCGTGCAGGCAATCGGCTCCAATCTGATCATCATCATGCCCGGCGCCCAGCGCGGCCCGGGAATGTTTGTCAGCGGCGGCCGCGGCACGGCCAAATCACTGACGCTTGACGACGCCAGCGCCATTGCCGCGGAAGTCAGCAATGTCAAAGCAATAGCGCCGGAGGTCAGCGGCCGCTATCAGGTAACCGCCAAAGGCCAGAATACCAACACGCAAATTATCGGCACTGTGCCGGCCTATACCGGAGTCCGCAATGTGACAATTGACAGCGGGTCATTCATTACCGATCAAAATAATCAAAGTTCCGCCAAGGTGGCGGTGATCGGCCCGACTGTCCGCGACGATCTGTTCGGCACCGGCGCGGATCCTGTCGGCCAGATGATTAAAATAAACAAGATGGAATTTAAAATCGTTGGCATGACCAAGACCAAAGGCGGCAGCGGCATGGGCAGTCAAGACGATATGATTTTTATTCCTATTAGTACCGCCCAAAAATATCTTTCCGGCAATGAGTATGTTTCAACGATCAGTGTTACTGCCGCCAGTTCCGAAACTTCCAAAACAGTTCAAGCGGATGTTACTCAATTATTATTGTCCCGCCATCACATCTCTGATCCGACACTGGCCGACTTCAGCACCCTTAACCAAGCGGACATTGCCGCTACCGCCTCTAATATCGCCCAAATCTTTACTATCCTGTTGGGCTCAGTGGCGGGAATCTCGCTGGTCGTCGGCGGCATCGGCATTATGAATATGATGCTTACCAATGTTACCGAAAGAACCAGGGAAATCGGCCTGCGCAAAGCCATCGGCGCCAAACGCGGCGACATCAGCAGCCAATTTTTATCGGAAGCGGTAGCGCTGACATTTGCCGGCGGTATCATCGGCGTCGCCCTGGGGTGGAGTGTGTCCTACGGCATAAATTATTTCGGATTAATACAAACCAGCGTATCTCTATTTTCTATTTTGCTCGCTTTCGGAGTGGCCGCCGCCATCGGCATCGTCTTCGGCTATTATCCGGCCTATCGGGCCGCCCGGCTCAATCCGATTGAAGCCCTAAGATTTGAATAATTTACGATTTTTAAATAAATAATAAATAAAAGTTATGAAACAAAGCAACTTGATCATTATTTTTGTAATCATTATCATTTTGGTCGGCGGTGGCGCCTTTTACGGCGGTATGAAGTTTGGCCAAAGCCAAAAAGGCCCGGGAAATTTTGGGCGCGCCGGACAAATGAATGGCGCCAATGCGAGACGCGTCAGCAATACTAATTTCATTAATGGCGACATCATCGCCAAGGATGACAAGAGTGTAACTGTCAAATTAAGCACGGGCGGATCAAAAATTATCTTTTATTCCAGCGCTACCGAAATCGGCAAAATGGCCAGCGGCACCCTGAGCGATCTCAATGTCGGCACCAGTGTTATGGCAACCGGCAAAGCCAATGCCGACGGCAGCATCAGCGCCCAAAGTATTCAGATCCGGCCGGCCGGAATGCCGGGCGGTTTTGGCGGACCCGGAGCGGGAGGCAATAACCCCGGGCAAGCACCTGGCGGGACTCCGCAATAATAGTTTTGAAAAACGTTCAGACACAAAAAACTCCCGTTTGACGGGAGTTTTTTATTTTTAAATTTTTTGAAATAAAAAAAGGGAAACAACTCTTTAGTCATTTCCCGATGAAATCATTCGTCTTGCCTGTCAGGCAACTTCCGGCTCCTTCCTCTCCGCGGCGAAATCGTCGAACGCCACCGTGGTTACCGGAATAGTATGCCGCTTCACAAACTCCACACCCTCGGTCGCGCCGACGATGGGATCCTTGAGGCAGCATTCCCATTCCACGACCGGCCACGGATCGAGGCCGAGTTCGGCGAAAGCGGAGAAGATCTCCTTGAAACGCACTTGGCCGTCGCCGAGCGAACGGAAACGTCCGGGACGCTCCACCCAGGGCATATAGCCGCCATAGACGCCGGAACGAACGCCCCGACGCAGCTCCGCGTCCTTGATGTGGGCGGCCGCGATGTACTCATGATACGCTTCAATGAACCCGACCTCGTCCATATACTGCAGAACGAAGTGACTCGGATCGTAGTTGATGGCCACGGCTTCCTCGGCGGATCCCTCCATTTCGATCATGGACAAGAACCGATCGAAACTCTCGCCGTCGTGAAGGTCCTCGCCCGGATGAAGCTCGAACGCCGCCCTGACTCCGCATTCGTAAAACTCAATCAAGACGTCCCACCACAGATCGGCCAGGGCTTCGAAGCCCTCCTCCACTTCCTGCTCGCTCCGCGGCGGCCAGGGATAAAAGAACGGCCAGAGCAGTGAGCCCGAGAAACCGACGGCCGCTTTCAGGCCGAGGTTTTTCGATGCCCGCGCGATCAGTTTGACTCGCTGTTTCGCCCATTCGCCGCGGGCTTGCGGATTGCCGCGAACGGCCTCCGGCGCGAACGCATCCATCTTCTCGTAATAGACGGGCTGCACAGCCACGCACTGCCCGCTGAGATGGAACGAGAGTTCCGTCGGTACCACGCCCCATTCGCGCAATTGCCCGAGCATTTCCTGGGCGTAAGCCGGTTCGGCCGCGATCTTCGTGACATTGAGCAAATTGTCATGATCGGCGGGAATCTGGATTCCTTTGTATCCCAATCCTGCCGCCCACTTCGCCAGTCCCTCGAGTGTGTCGGACTTCTCGATTGCCGGCAGTCCGACAAACTGAGCCAGAAATATTGCCGGCTCCTTCACTTGTCCCAACTTCGCCTTCGCCATGCTAATTTTTCCTTTGCCGACGCCAGGCCTTGCCCGCGTCATTGTCCACTCAAATTCTAACATAGAGAGTCGTCCGACCCTCCTAAATCAACTCTTCTATGATATTCAAAGGGCTTCTTTTTGAAACCTCCCATTCCAAAAGATTTAGACAATATTACAATAATTAAAGATAAAAGTCAAACCTGGTTAATTCTTCAAATCGGCCTAGCGGCACTACCAATGCCAGTTGACTTAAAATTGAATTCATACTAAGATAGCTTATTGTTCATTGCGTGTAGCAAGTTAAATGCGCCCAGAAAAGAGAGGCCATGAATAAGGGTATTCGCGCTTTGGTAGTGGCTAACATCCAACAAACGTCAAGGCAGCCACTCAATGATGCCAACTGCCGTGACTCAAAGATCGGGCGGGAAGCAAAGCCGATTGTTGCGCCCGACAAACCGCAAACCACCGCACCAGACAAATAAGTTTGGTGCTTTTTTTATCTAATACCGCCATTGACAAAATGACAAAATTATTATATACAACAGTTGAAGACGGTTTAGGAACGTGACCTATAACTGCTTTGCCGTTATGTACATTTTAGGAAGGAGACACGAGCATGAACATGCAGCAGCTCTTCAAACAGGCAGCCACCAATCGGGCGGCGCTCGAGGGCAACCCCTATCCGGGCCGAGGCATTGGTATTGGCCTCAACAAGTCGGGAAAACATCTAATACTGGTGACTTTTGTGACAGGTCGCAGCGGAGGTAGTCGCAACCGCCGCTATAAACTTCTCGACCACGGCCGCGTTGACACCGAGGTGGCGGATCTGAGCAAGGAGACAGGCGATCCCGAAAAAACCATCTACTCAGCCATGGCGGGACACTCGGGCGTCTATTTGGCCAGCAACGGCCGCCAGACAGATACCGTCTTTGAATGCTGGGGAGTAACGGAGAACGACTTCGAACGGGCGATGAACAAACATACGTACGAGAACGACTCCATCTCCACCCCGCGAATTACGGCCGTCTGCGTTACGCCCGGAAACAACGCCTATACCGGCAAGATGTCGATCCTGCGCCGATCCCCCTTCGGCACAACCTGCGAGCGCAACTTCTTCAACTTCGAGGAATTCTGTCCGGGCATCGGGCACTTCCTCACCACCTACCTGACCGATGGTAATCCGCCACCCATATATCAGGGCGAGCCGTTTTTCCTGCCGCTGGTTGGCGATAATCCGACGGATATCGCAGAGGAGCTGTGGGGAGCGCTCAATGAAGCAAATCGCGTCTGCCTCGCCGTCAAGCTGGTCAATCTCCAAACGGGACGGCCGGAAGAACCGTTCCTCAAAAACAAGTACTAAGAGGGAGACACCGCCATAGTGCCGCCCTCTTTTCTTTTTATCTAAATTTTATCTAAATTTTTTCTTGACATTTTTCTTAAAATCATTATAATTAAATAAGCTTATTAGCAAAAACCAATTTGCCGCCATCGTCTAACGGTTAGGACGCCAGGTTTTCATCCTGGTAATCGGGGTTCGACTCCCCGTGGCGGTACACGAAAAATAAAACTCCGGGCCTTGTGCCTGGAGTTTTATTTAGGGAGACTCGGGGTCTCTCAATTTTCCTAAATTAAAAAAATAGGATCCAGCATTCAGCTAAGATCCTATAGCAACTCTTGCAGTATCGGGTCTTGCGCAAGTTTGGCCAGCGCTTGCTTTAAGACAACAGACACTTCTTCTCCCGACATTTCCAGCCGGTCAGCGGATGATCCATTAGAGAAGAAAGCCAGCTCGATAACTCGTCTCTCCATTGGTTTAAGCTGGGTTAAGGCCTCATTGACCAGCTCTTGCATTTCCCCTGGCATGACCGTTGGAGTATATCCTACCGTCAACCAACCCTCTCGACTCTTGGAAACGATGGCTATGCCCATATCATCCAGAGTGTTGCATTGCCTTTTTTCCGTCTGACTTGGCCATAACTTTGACCTGCCAACCAGCAGGGCCAACTGGAAAGCCGGTTCTTGTCTTAACTCAATTAGTCTCTGTCGAGCCAACTCTCTGTTTTCCTCGGTCCAGAATCTCTGCCTGGCGGCAATGAATTCCGGATCATCAAATAAAGCCAACATCCTTTTCCTGGCCTCTTGCCGATGTCTTGGTGTCCAGTAGCGAGCTTGGCCTTTGAGTATTCTCTCGATGAAGTCCGGATCTTGGTTCCGAAGTTTCAAGTCCTCCCGTTGCCGTTCCACAAACTCAGGGTCGCTCCAAAGCCTAGCCATGCCGACCAGTCTTGTTTCTTGAAATCCTGGGTCTTGGTTAAACTCAACCATTCGTTGGCGAGCTCTTTCCCGCGCTTCAGGAGTACGTCGAGCCTCGGCTACAGCTATCCGATTCCGTTGAACTATCTCCGGATCGCTATGTAGATGAAGCATCCATTGACGAGCTTCCTCTCTTTTTTCCGGAGTCCATAAGCGGGCTAGCCCATCCCGTCTCTTTCGGATGAAATCCGGATCCCGCTGCAGTTCAGTTATTCTTTTGCGAGAGGCCTCGATATACTTCGGATCCTGGTGAAACTTGGCAATTGACCGTCGGCCACGCTCTGCGGTTTGAGCGGCAAAAATCGGATCCCGGTGAAGCTTGGTCATCATTATGCTAGATCTCTCCCTAGTTTGTCGGACGAATTCAGGGTCTTGATGAAGATACTTGAAGACTCTGCTGCCGCTCGTTTGATTAGCGGCATGATTCTTAGCCAGTCTAATCTTGGCCTGGTCGATTTCTTCTTGCAATGCGCCTTGAAACTGGTGGATGGAATAAAGGCCTTTGGGAAAGTGCGCAGATCTCACTTTTTCCAATGGCCAGTCAGGATGTTTCTTGGCCATGAGCTCCACTACCTGATCCACTGTTTTCCCTTCGGCTAGCAGATCGATGGCCTGGAGACGATCCGCAAGCTCGATCCGCCATTTTCTTAATTTCCGTTTGCCCCTGTCTTTCGCAGGAGGCAAACTAACAACCTGTGATGTAGACATGGGGGTTCTCCTCGGCTCTTGCCCGTTTATTGACAAGGTTAAATGAACGTTGCCTCCGTATCATTTAACTAGATTTTGATTAGATAGTCAAGGATCGCAAATGAGACACAAAAACACTCCCTTGCGGGAGTATTTTTATACAAAAATAATATTCTTTAATTCGCCGTCGAAGATGAAATATCAGGCACCAATACTGGCGGGGTTGTCGTGCCACTACCCACTTCCGCTGGAGTGGATGAACTGTCATTAGAATCTCCTCCGTCAGATAACTTATCTACGCCAATAAGGCAGACTGCCTGCCACGGCTTATAGTGGGAAGTAAATGTTTGTTTTTTTACTTCACCGCCGAGATAAGTAACAATATAATCAAAAGATGCGTTGACGCCTTTATGCGAGGTCTCCGTGCATTTTTTCTTGCCCGGGGCTAAATCCAAAGTTTCCACATACTTAGTCGGCTCCGGTGAAGTCCAGCCCCAGACCGACGGTTTGGTACGCGTCGCCACGCGGCCATCAGGCGTGCCCCAAAACTCAAAAAATAATTTATCACCCTCAATACGGCGCTGAATCAGAATATAATTTCCAGTATCATTTTTAAATCTGACATCGGGATGCGGAATATAAATGGTAGCATCCACTCCCGGCAAACCGTTTTCCAAATAATAAGTGACGTTATAAGAATGATTCTGCCGTTCTAAAATCGGCAGGCCGCTGGCCAAAGCCGCGCGAAACATCGTCGTACCTATCTGGCACAAGCCGCCGCCGTATTCCGGCGTGGTCTTATTGCCCTTAATTACCAATTCCGGCAGATAGCCGGTATAGCCCTCGACGGGACCTAGTGTCTGAATCAGAGAAAATTCTTCATCGGGCTTTATCAGCACGCCATGCATTTTGCCGGCGCCAGTCCTGATATTGTGGCGGCGATTAGCGGGACTGCCGGCAAAGGACGACTGGCCGACGCCAATGATTTCTTTAATGCCAAGATCATTGACAT
The DNA here is from genome assembly GCA_903859075.1 of Candidatus Buchananbacteria bacterium. Taxonomy (GTDB): domain Bacteria; phylum Patescibacteriota; class Patescibacteriia; order 2-01-FULL-39-33; family 2-01-FULL-39-33; genus CAIOLF01. The sequence continues at coordinate 89,136 of CAIOLF010000046.1, read as the reverse complement.
TTTCCGTAGCCACGGCCGGCTCAAGTTTTTTGACCATGACTTCCACGCTAATATCGCCAGCTTCAAGCAATTTTTGATTAAAATCGGTATAAACCCTTTCCTGGTCCACTTCTTGGCCCGGCTGATCCACGGATAAGCTGATTATTTTTCCATCTTTAACTTCAACGCTGGCGTTGCGCATTGGCACGTTTATTTTTTTAGCGATAGTATTGTCCAGCCACTTAAAAAATAAATCCTTGCTAACTACTGCCGCTAAGCCATCGCTGGTAGTAGCAAACGCCAGCATGCCGGCCAAATCATTTTTTTCCAAATTCCATTTATCATTAGAATAAGTGAATTCTATCTTATTCTTAGCCAAAATCTTTAAAATCTCCGGCTTAAGGCCCGCCACTTTTTCTTTGGTAATCTCCGGAACCTCTCCTTGTTGGCTGATATAAATCGGCTCCTCACTCAGCCGGCTGAGATTGTTCCTGATTTTCTTTTTTACTTCAGTAAACTTGAAAGTAAGGCCAATTATTTCCGACGATATTTCCACCTGGCAGTTATCTTGCTGGCAAATAATTTGCGGCTTGGAATTTTGTCCCGGTTTCTCCAGAGCGGCAAATTCCTGACGCAGGATATTATCCAGCTGCGCTTCATCCAAAGTGTATTTGGCCGTAAAATTCTGGCTGCCCAAAAGCATTTCCAAGTGCAGCCAGACGTTGTTAAACCACTCCCAGCCGCGGCCGCTCCTGGCGTAATTGTAAGCGTCATAAACCGTACGATGGTTATCAAAACTAAGCAAATCGCGGGAGAGATCCGGATCAGTCAAACCGCCGACGGAATCCGCCAGCTTGACGGTATGATTACCGCCTGCTGGATAAATAATTGCTAGCCCCTCTTTATCCAGACGTTCAGTGATCGGATCAATAAGCGCGAGTGCCTGGGTTGGCATGAGGCCTTCCAAAGAAATAGCGCCGATGCGGCTGCCGGGATAAAAACGATGGGAATATTTAGCTTCAAAGAATAAAATTAAAGACAAAAAAATCAAGGCGCAAACAAAAACAGCGGCTATCACCGCGAATAAAATCCACCACTTATTGATCCGACCACCTTCTTCTCGCCTGATTTTAATGTGGAATTTTTTAAAAATTCCGGCGGGCTTAATCATTGGTATGTAAAATTTGTTTGAGAATCTCTTTAGCGACTTTTTCCTGCCGCTGGCTGGCCAGATTATCGGCGGCACCGATGGCTAACTCAACTAAATCGCCTTCTCCCAAATCATGGGGCAGCTTATCTCTTTGCCAAATCAACTCCTGGCGATCCTCGGTCTTAATGACCGCTTTATCGCCTTCCAATCTATCGATGACTCCTTTTATGACAAAGGCGTCCATTTTATTGCCAGGACTATTCATTGATTTTCTTGATCTTAATGGCTGAGGTCTTATGCTTCTTCGGCAGCTTGATGGTCAAAACGCCATTTTTTAAATTAGCTCTGATTTTCTGCTGATCGACTTCTTGCGGCAAGACGATGGAACGGCTGAAAGCGCCCCAGTAGCATTCCCGGCAATAATAATTATCTTCCTCAACTTCCTCATCGGTCTCGCGAAAGCCGCGAATAGTCAGTAAATCATTAGTCACGGAAATATCCAAATTCTTGGGATCGACGCCGGCCATAGTCGATTTTATGACAATATTATCCTTGTCCTGATAGACATCGCAAGATAATTGGCCTTCGCCGGTAAACAATTGCTCTTGTTGCGGCGAGAAAAAACCGCCCTTATCGGGAGTGTTAAAAAAATTCTCCGGCTCGGCCGGACCGGCAGCCGGCTTGCCATATGCCGATTTAGGACGCAGGACATTAGCCATATTGATAGTAATGATTATTCTTAACTATATTATACAACAATCTATGATAATAATTCAAGTATAAATATGTTATAATATAATTATGAAACCAACCATTACTCTCAACCCGTTACTGGCTAACATCAAGCCATTAACCCTGGAAGCTATCCGAGAAAATTCCCTGAATAAAATCTTTAGGGATCTAAAATCGGGCAAAAACGGATTGACCGACAAGGAGGCCTTCAGGCGCTCCCGTTTCTTCGGACTTAATGAAGTGGCGCATAAGAAAAAAGTGGCGCCTCTCGTCAAGCTGTTCTCATATTTCAAAAGCCCGCTAATCATTATCCTCTTGGTAGCCGCTTCTATTTCCGGACTGGCCGGGGAATTCAAAAATTTCTTCATTATCATGGGCATGGTCTTGCTGGGAGTCATTCTAAACTTTTATCAAGAACACAAATCCAATCAGGCGGCAAATAAAATCGCCCACCAACTGGAGATCCGGGCTTCCGTCTGGCGTAATAATTCCCAGAAAGAAATCCTCGCCAAATATATCGTGCCGGGAGACGTGCTGCTGCTCTCAGCCGGCGATATCGTGCCGGCCGACGGCCGCATCATTTCCGCCGACGATTTTTTCGTCAATGAATCGGTCCTGACCGGCGAAAGCTTTCCCGTGGAGAAAAAAGTCGGCGCAGGCAAAACCGCCACCCTCCTCTCCGGAACTCATGTTGTTTCCGGCTATTGCTATTTCATCGCCACTAGCACCGGCGGACAGACCGAATACGGCCGGCTGGCGCAAACCATGACGGAAGCAGAGACGCCGAATGCTTTTGAAAACGGCGTCAAAAATTTCGGCTTCCTAATCATTAAAATCATCATTATTATCGTCCTGCTGATATTCTTAGTCAGCGCTTTTGAAAGAAGGGACATTGTCGATTCCTTCGTCTTTGCCTTGGCGGTAGCCGTCGGCGTCACGCCGGAACTGCTGCCCATGATCATGAGCGTCAATATGGCCAAGGGCTCGGTCAATATGGCTAAAAAAGGCGTTCTGGTGAAACGGCTCAATGCCATTCCTGATTTCGGCAGCATGGACATCCTCTGCACCGACAAAACCGGCACGCTTACCGAGGATCGAATTACTTTAATAAAGCATCTGGACGTCTTTGGAGTGGATTCCCTGGCGGTGCTAAGCCAAGCCTACATCAACGGCTCACTGGAAACGGGAATAAAAAGCATCCTTGATAAAGCCATCTTGGAATTCAAAGATGTCGATATTAAAGGTATTAAAAAAATCGATGAGATCCCTTACGACTTTATGCGCAAGCGATCTTCGGTAATTTATGAGAAAAATAAAAAAAGACGGCTGGTCACCAAGGGAGCGCCGGAAGAAATATTCAAAATCTGTACTGCCTATGAAGCTAAGGGCAAACATAAAAAACTGACGCCAGCAATGCTTAAAAAAATACAGAAGCTTTATGACGATCTCAGCAATGACGGCTTGCGGGTACTGGCCATAGCGATCCGGGAAGTCAAAGACAAAAAACGCGTCTATTCCAAAACCGAAGAAAAAGATCTGACGCTGATCGGCTTTGTCGCTTTTTACGATCCGCCCAAGGCCAGCGCCAAAGAAACCATTACCGCCATGCGTGATTATGGAATCGAAGTAAAAATTCTCACCGGCGACAGCCCGCTGGTGACCAAAAAAATCTGCTCCGATCTGGGCTTGGACGTCAAAGGCATCTTAGTCGGCGAAGATTTGAATTTTGACAAAATGAATGATGAGACCATCGCCGCCAAAGCGGCGAATAATACCATTTTTGCCAGGTTTTCTCCCATCCAAAAAAATCGCATCATCTCCGCGCTCAAAAAAAACGGCTCCGTCGTCGGCTACTTGGGCGATGGCATTAATGACGCGCCGTCGCTAAAAAACGCCGACGTCGCCATCTCCGTCAGCAATGCCGTGGACGTGGCCAAAGAAGCGGCCGACATTATCCTAGTCAACAAAGGACTGAAAGAATTAATGGAGGGAGTCATTGAAGGACGCAAGACCTTTGGCAATACCATGAAATACCTGATGATGGGGCTGAGCTCCAACTTCGGCAATATGTTTTCCATGATCGGCGCCGTGATTTATCTGCCTTTTTTTCCGATGCTGCCCGGCCAAATATTGCTCAATAATCTGCTCTACGACACCTCCCAGCTGTCAATCCCCACTGACAATGTGGACTTAGAATATCTGCGCAAGCCGCGGCATTGGGATATGAAATTCATCAAATACTTCATGGTTATCTTTGGCCTGATCAGTTCGGTCTTTGACATTCTGACCTTTGTCTTGCTTTTTGGCTTTTTCGGACTGAGAAATTCCGTCTTTCAATCCGGCTGGTTTATTGAATCGCTGCTGACCCAGATCCTGGTCATTTATATCATTCGAACGAAAAAAATACCTTTTTTGCAATCCCGTCCCAGCAAATATTTGCTTGCCACGACACTGCTGATAATTTCTTTTGGCTTACTGATCATCAGCACTAATATCGGCCACTTCTTCGGCTTTGGCGATCTGCCTTGGATAGCGTTGGTCTATATAATTATTCTTGTTTTAATTTATCTGTTAATAGTAGAGATAGCCAAGCAAATCTTTTATCGCCTGCTGCATACGCGGGATGATAAAAAAAATATGTTGCCAGTCAAAACCGCCGCAAAATAAAAAAAACAGCTTCTCACGAATCGTGAGAAGCTAACATTGGCAAACTGGCCATTGGCGGCAAACTGGCCCTGGGGCCCGGCCGCTTAGGCAAGACGAGAGCAAACATTGGAGCCACTCCCTTCTTTTTGAGGCCTAGCTGGTCGGCCGCTCCTTCGGAAATATCGAGATCCCTTTCTGGCTTTGACGGACCTCGGTCATTGATCCTGACCTTGCAAAACCGCCAGGTTGACAGGTCAAGCCAATTTTCCGAGTAAAGCAGAAGTACCTCCGTATCAAACTGCAGCGTGCGGGACGCCGCAGTATAGCCGGCGGGAAAAAACTCCTCACCGCTGGCTGTCTGGGTCCCCTGCCTGTACCAGCTTACCACTGACACTGGCGGCAGAAGCTTCGAGATTGGCCGCGTAGCAGCAGTGCCACCTCCGGGCACCAGCTGCGTTATGGCCAACAGCAACACTAGATGCGTCATCGACTTACCTCCATGCTCGGCCGAGGCCTCAAATATACGAAAAAACATCTCTACAAACCTTACCGTGAAGGAATGCTTTTGGGAGTCGTTTTCTACTTCGAAGCCGGCTAAGGAAATTGGCTGAAGTCCGCGACGAGCGAACAATCAGCAACACTGCAAGCTTACGTAAGGAACGTTATAAATGCTAAAATAACTGCCGTAATTATAAACGATTTTTGGCCTCGTGTCAAGATGCAATTTATCTGCTATAATTAAACTGACTAAATAATAACTTTAAACAATATGCCTATCTCCAGAAAAACCGCTGCCAAAAAAAGCGCAGCTGGTAAAATGGCCGCCGAAAAAGCAGCGCCGATCCGCGGCCAGGTTGCCGTCGACGGCTTCAAAAAAATCGGCGATGACTTAGTCGCCGCCCTCAAAGAGGTACGCAGTCGCTACCAAAAATTGGACAAAGACACCAAGAAAAAAATCATCACCGGCGTGGCCGGTACGCTGGCGCTTTTAGCCGGCATCCGCGCCGTAAAAAAGATGGCCAAAAGAAAGAAGAAAAAATAAAGAAAGCAAGTTTCCCAAAGACCCTCCTGGTTTCAGGAGGGTCTTTTTTATTGCCGTCCAAATAAGCGAATGTCCCTTATTATTTAAAAAAATATGCCCCTATCATGGTGCATAATTAGGCCATTTGACCATTTATTTTTAGTATGTTAAAACTATTGCAGTACCTACTAAATCGGTTAGAGAGCGAGGTTTGAATGACTTCGCATGGCATAGAAGACATAGGAGTAAGTATTGACGGAAAGGAGAGACTGTGTTATGGCAGCTAAGAGCCTAACGGCCATTGTGAAAAATCCAGCCGAAGCGCCACCATCGCTGCTGACGCCGAGGCAAATCCAAAGCTTCCTGCGACGTCTGGGAACGGACAAAGAGAGACAATTGCAAACCTTGGCCAGAATGGCGGAAACCATGCTCGCCAATCAGGTCAAGCAACGGGCGATCTTGGAAGGACGGCGGACCAAGCTGGAAAGAAAACTGACGCAAATCCGGCTGGGTCTAAGAGAAACCGGGCGTAATGAAAGGAGAATCACCCGGCTCATCAACGGCCAGGCGGCCAAGCCGCCCGAGGCCGAAGTTAAGCCCGCGGGCAAAGCCAGCCGCAAACCGCCGGTGAAAAAGAAAGTTACGAAACGCAAGATCAAAAAGCGACCGCCAAAAATCCCGCGGACGCGTAAAGCGACGGGAGCGGGACCGCGAACCGGAAGCAAAAACGAGTCCCTGTTCAATGAGATTGTCCGTCACGGCAGTAAAGGAATCGCTTCCTCTGAGTTGGTGGATTTCGCAGTCACGGATGAGACCATCAATCCGAAACACGAGGAACGCTCAGTAGTCGCCACGCGCGTCTTCGCCATGATCCAATCGCTGCGTGAAGCGGAACTGATTGAGAACGTCGGTGAAACGCACAAGGCCGTCTGGCGCAGCACGACAACGGCGGAAGCCAAGGCGCCAAAGCCGGACGAGCAAGCCGACGGGCGGAATGTCCGACCCCCGAAGCAATCGAACTTGGGTGCTCCGCCAGCCCAGAAACCCACCGAATTGCGGGAACTGAGACAGTCCTTCCTCAACGCACTCCTGTGCGGGAAAAAAAAAGGGCTGATCCTCGACCGGATCGTCAAGGCGGTCAAAGAGTCGGATCACTCCGGCTTTATGACCGCGGACAAAGATGATGATGAGATCCGTATCGAGGTCGGCCAGTTCTTGCGAATGAACCGCCCAAATTACGCTTGCGACGCCAAGCTTCCAGAGCATTGGTGGGTCAAGGAGGAAGCCCCTTACCCTTTTGCCAAAGACCGGAAGTAGACCCGCTCCGCCTGATCCGGCCAATAAACGTGGAGCAGGTGCAGCCGCTATTTCCGTTACTGATCAAGCTGTTCGACCATTGGCTTACCTTCCAGCAACTGCTAGAAGTAGCCAAGGCCTACGCGCCGGAAGTCGGCTTTGACTTGAGTTCAACTTCGTCGACCCTAATTGACAATGGCTTCCGACTGGCCATCGCTAAGTACTCTTTATATGAGGACGAGAACGGCATCGTCAAGCCGATGCGCGTTACTGAGAGGCCAACGCCCGCTAAACGTCCGCGCGCGCAACAAACCACGATGGAGAAGAATCTCGTAGAAGACGATGATGGCTGGGAGCAAGTTATCCTGGAAACCGTCAAATACGAAGGGCCGATTTCCACCGACGATGCCAAAGAGCGAATCCGTGATCAAGGCGGGTCCGATTCGTGGCTCATCCCGAAGGATACGGAGGATGGCGAAATCGAGGACAAGGTCGGTGAGGCAATCGACCGACTAGATGGCCGAGGTCTGATCGAAACCGATCCTGATGGAGGAGGATGGGTCATTAGAGAACAATAATTATCCAGCTCGAAAACGCAAGTTTTTGAGCTGTTTCTTTTTTTTGCAAAAAAAAGGATCAGCCATAGCCGATCCCAAACATACCCTATCCGAAAAAAACATCTTTAGAAAATGCTATCTTCCAACTCGTAATCCTCCACCGTGCTTCCGCCAGCATTGTAGTAAAACGTTCCCCTGACTTTTCGACCATTGAGTACGACTGGCAACCAAAGCGGATCAGCGGGCCACATCTCGTCTTTTACCTGAAGCAGCTCTTCTGCCGTAAACCAGCGAGGTTCACCCATTTCCTCAGTTTCCCTCGACTCCCCCTTCCAGTGCCGGCAAATGAAGACGTGCATTTGTCTCACTAGGCTATCACCGACAAAATGGAACTCTAGCTCGGCCGCCTTTTGCAACTGCAAAGGACTAATCTCCACCTCCGACTCCTGGGCGGTTTCCCTGATAGTTGCCGCTTCGATGGTCTCTCCCGGCTCAACTTTACCGCCGTAACCGTTCCACTTGCCGGCACCCCAACCGCGAAGCTTCTTAGCCAAGGCAACTCGGCCATCGCGGCAGAGCAGGCACAGCGTCAGAATCTTCTTTTCTTTTGCCATATGTTTGATTCCTCCTTTCTTGGGCTCATCATAATACAGGCCCGCTCTTTTGGCAAGGGCTCGTTTTGGAAGCAAAAATATGATAAAATGACTGTATAATAGTTAATGGAATATATGAAAAACATCATCACTTTGCTAATCATCTTGGCTCTGGGACTCTTTATCGGCCAAGCCGCTCTGGCGCATCAGCCGCGCCTAGTCACCGTGAGCGGTCCGATTACTGTCAGTAATCCGGAAATCTCCCAGGCCTTTTATGGCGAGCTCAAAGAAGAGCCGGCCACTTATATCATTAAATCAACAAAATCATTCAAGCTATACCTGAATCTCTTGACTCCCGACATCACAGGAGCCCGCGAAGATTTTTCCGCGCAAGTGGATTATGAAGACAGCACCAAGGTAAAGAAAAAATTGTTATTTCTTGACGGACAAAACACTTCTTGGAGCTATATGTATGAGGAATATGCCGGCGACGGCTACTTCAAGGGTCCGGAAGTCAGAGCCGATGCCTATGCCGGCATTTATACCATTAAAGTTTTTAATCCTGATAATCAAGGTAAGTATGTGTTAGCCGTCGGTGAAACAGAATCTTTTCCGCTGACTGAAATGATAAAAACCTTGATTTTGCTGCCACGGCTTAAGGCCGACTTCTTTGGCAAACCCTGGTGGACATTCTTATTCAACCAAATTGGAGTTTATGTTTTGTATCTGGTAACAATAGTTGCCGTAGTAATCGCCGTCATTATTTACATTGTTAAAAAAATAAAACGGAAAAAAGACAAAGCCGCCGAGATCAAAGAATAAAAAATGGTAATCGGAGTTATTGCCAAACTTTATTAAAATTGCTAGAATATCGCCATAATTAATCAGTCAAAAAATATGTCTGCAGGCCTAAAAAAATGGATCAATCAAGTGATTGAGCCGACCGGCATCCGGCTAGACGGCCCCAATCATTGGGATCCGCAAATTAAAAACCCCAAACTTTACGATCGCGTCAAGGCGGAGGGATCGCTGGGACTTGGCGATGCTTACGTGGACGGCTGGTGGGAGTGCGAGCGCCTGGATGAATTTTTCCATCGGCTACTTTCAATAAACATTCATGAGCGCCTCGGGCTATCGCTGCCTATTATCCTAGGATTTTTAAAAGCCAAGCTGATCAATATGCAAGGAGTGCGGCGCGCTTTCCAAGTCGGCGAGAAGCATTACGATACCGGCAATGACTTGTTTGTCGCCATGCTCGGGAAAACCATGGCTTACAGCTGTGGCTACTGGAAAAACGCTTCCACTTTGGACGAGGCGCAGGAAGCCAAGCTTGATCTGATCTGCAAAAAATTATATTTGCGGCCGGACATGAAAATCTTAGATATCGGTTCCGGCTGGGGCAGCCTGGTCAGGCACGCCGCCAAAAATTACAACGTCAGCGCCGTGGGCCTCACTGTTTCTAAAGAACAAGCTAAATTGGCGACTGAATTGTGCACCGGACTGCCGGTGGAATTCCGCTTGCAAGACTATCGCACCTTAAATGAAAAATTCGACCGGGTGATTTCCGTCGGCATGTTTGAACATGTGGGAGTGAAAAATTACCGCACTTACATGGAAGTGGCCAAGCGCTGCTTGAAGCCGGACGGCCTCTCAATGCTCCATACTATTGGCAGTCTCAAATCCGGCAACAGCACCGATCCCTGGATCGGCAAATACATTTTCCCCAACGGCCAACTGCCGTCGGTCAAACAGATTGCCACCGCCGCGGAAAAAATCTTTGTCATTGAAGATCTGCATAACTTCGGAATCTATTACGATAAGACATTGATGGCTTGGAAAGAGAATTTTGAAACCGCCTGGCCGCAGCTCAAAAATAGTTACAGCGAAAAATTCTACCGTATGTGGCGGTATTACCTGCTCTGTTGCGCCGGCGCCTTCCGCGCCCGCTCCATCCAGCTCTGGCAGATAGTGCTTTCGCCTCATGGAGTTCCTGGGGGCTACGATTCCATCAGATAGATTTTAAAAGACGCCCGACCGGGCGTCTTTTAAAATTAAACAAAAAATGCTAAAATAAAATTAGCAATATCTAAGTCATTATGGCTAAAAATCAAAAATCAGCTTTTAAATACCAGCTTTATTTAGCCGGCGGCATTGGCATTTGGAAAGATTTTTTCAAGCCAAAGTATTCAGAATTTTTTAATAAAAAAGTTTATTTATTCGAGCCGGGATCTTTAGGCGGACCCAGTGATCACCGCTTTATGCCCATTGGCATTGCCTGCTATGACCTCAATGAAATCAACCACGCTGATGCCTTGCTGGTGTATATGAAAAAGTACCGACCGGCTGACGGGTCGCCGACCGGCACTGACAGCACCTGGGAATGCGGCTATGCCATCAGCCAGAGCAAACCAATAATTATGCTGATCGAAGATTTGGATCATTTGGATTATTACAATTTGCAGTGGATGGTAAGCTTTAGCATTAATGCGGTGCTGACCACTGATGAAAAAGTCGCCGAGACCTGCCGCAATCATCCTAAATTCGTCCACACCACCGTATTATATGCTCCTTCAAAAAACCAACTGGAATCTAAAATTATTGAATATCTGACAAACTACTACCGCTCGATTTATTCCCGTTCCGGAATCATTAACTATCAAGTTGATGAGAGAGCCAGAGATTTATTCGGGGAAAAACGTTTGGCGGAAATGACCTTTACTGAAACAACGGCTGATAAGACTATTTATAAATTATTGACTGGGCTAAAACAATGCCGATTTAATAATGACTCCGATTATCTTAAAGTTTGCGAAATAGAAAGAAAAGTTTCCGCTCATCTCCGGAACCGACTAACAGAAAAAAACATCAACTCAGCTTTAGCCGCCGTAATCAAGCATTGGGCCCCAAAAAAAGAAAATATAGTCAGTATTCTAAAACATTCCATTGTGCCGCCGTTTTTAAAGATCAAAAATCGACATGCCGGCATCATAAAAACTCGCCCGGAACTATTTTTTGAACTCTATGACCTGGTTAATCATCATCTGATTAGAGAGCAAAAGTTTATTAAAGATCCAGATTTCCCTTATGAAATGGGAGCAATTATTGAGTTGTATAATTGGATGAATACTTATAGTCTCGATGACACCTTCGATAGCTCTGATTATCGACAAAACATCCCAACAGTCTGGAAACAATTCGGCCGCCGGAATGCTATTTTTACCGGACTTACCGGGCATTTATTAGCCCTAAAATACTTATTTTTAATAGCTCGTCCCAAGCCGCAACTGGCCGAGAGATTGGCGGGAATTTTAAATGATTACAATGAATTAATGTATCAAGGCCAAGTTCTGGATTTGAAACTGACTTTTAGTTCCAGCCAAAAGAAAAAACTTTTAAATAAATTGGGACTGCGAGCCATCTGCAAGTTATATATCAAAAGAATTTACGGCATTTGCGGCGGCTTTTATGAAGCCGTCGGCGAGCTGGCCGCCCAGGCCGGAAATAAAGAAGCCCAGGTTCTTAATGGCAAGCAAATTGATAAAATTTCTCCCTTAATAGGCTTGTACTATGGCTTGATCCAAATGATCAGAAATGATCTGGCTGATTACTTGGTGATTGAAAAAATTAGCGGCATGAGCCACAGTATGAAGGGCATTTCGCATTCCGATATTAAAGAAGGCAAAATCGATCTGCCTTACTCCATCGCTTTTTATTCATCGAAACTTGATAAAAAAGAGAAAAGATTTCTCTTTACGGCATTAGCCGATAAAGAGCTATCCGCTAAAGATAAGCTTCATATCAATGAACTACTTTGGAAATCAGGAGCCATTGATCTGACTGTTGATTTGATAATTAATTTGGCCAGTCACGTCAAAACTACCTTGCTGACAGAATACCAAGAAACTCCGACTCGCATGAAATGGATGTTTAGCCTGGTCGACATCACCAAAGAAATTCTAATTCCCTTTAAGAGTTTGGCCTTAAGCCATGGCTGGGTAAAATATCAATACGACCGTAAACTACTTAGAACAATAAGCGATCTGATATTACAACTGGAATCAACTCCTCGCCCAAAAAGAATTAAATAAAAATCCCTCCGCCGCGGCGGAGGGATTTTAAGTTATTGTTTTCTTTTTATTTCCAGCCAATCCGGTACCGGAGTAAAAGTAATTTCTTCCAAATGATCTATTTCTTCCTCGGTGACTTCATAATACTTTTGATAAGCCGTTTCCACGCTGCCATGCAGCGCCTCATTCCAATCAAAGCCCAGCTTAGCGGCGACCGACCGCACATTTTCTTCCGTCTCCGCCTCAAGCTCCACAAAAGGCGGTATCCACGGCCAGGTGTCAATCGTCACTTCACAGCCGCTTAGCTCCCACGTTTCGCGCTTAGTCTCCTGATAGGAGCGGCAATCCAGTCCCGTGGCCAAGAGAAAGTCGCAAGCGGCGTCAAAATTATCGACATTAAAAACTATTTCCTTCGTCCCCTGAAAAGTCCGGTCAACTAACCGCTTGTAGCTCATCGTAATCTTTTTGCCTTCATCCCGTACTCTGATCCAGGCGCCGATTTTCTCCAGGCGTTTATCAGAATAATCAAAAATCTTGCGTCGCATCAACACCTCCGCTTGGACTAGAGTCCCGCCATGACTTTTCAGCGCTTCCCGTAATTGCCGCGGATTAACGTCTAAGAATTTTGCTTCAACTTCAGTCTTCATAGTTACTTTAGAATAATTTTTATTAATAAATCATTAATAAAATCAAAATCACCATCGCCGGTAATTACCGCATCAAACTTTTCTCTGTAAAGCTGCAGATTTTCTTCAATATTCTTATTTAAAAATCCGACCTTAATCAGATTATCATAATTAAAACCGGTAATCATCTCCACGTCGTCCGAACCGTCGCCGAGTAGCAAGACATTTTTTCTTTCCTTGACCTTATCATAAAAAGAAAAATTGTCCAGCACGGTTTCTTCCTTATTAAAGGCATGAATAATCGGCTCCCTGACGGCAATTGCTCGACCGGCATCGTCCCAAATGAATTCATTAGAGACAATATAAACATTATCTGAAAGCAAATTCTGCCGCTTAAGATACAAAGAAATCGACTCTACTCCTAAACCGCTGGAAGACATAATCACCAAAGGAATGTCGCGCTCTCTTAAAAACTCAAAAAACTGCGCCACTCCCGAACGTAGCTGCAATCTTTGCGAGGTGATGGCTCGCTCAACATCTTTTTTCCGCAGGCCGGAAGCGATCAGCAGATCAAAATGCCTGGACCACCACTGCCGCATGGCCTCACGCTTTTCCGCGTGAGGCACTGACGGATCAATCTCGATCGCGTGATAATAATTGAACAATTCTTTGGCTTTATCCGGATAGTCGGGCGTCAGATAGCCCTCGCTGCGCAAGACGGAGATTATTGAAGGCACTTCCTCCCCCGCCACAAACATCTTGGTAAGCGTACGATCAAAATCCGACAGAACGTGGAGTTTTTCCGCTCCGCCGATACTAATCGCTCTTTTAATCGACTCCAGACGCTGAGAATTAGAAATAATAATATCTCCGGTCATATTAATCATTAATTAAATTAGGATTTAATAATTTTTAAATCGCTGACATCCAGACTGCCGCGATACAAAATGTGAGCCACGCCGTGAAAGGGCAGGACTTTTTGTCCCGCACTGACGGCCTTGGCATAATAGTCCGTGGCGTTCTCCGACAGTTCGGCCAGATCGGCGACTAACTTTGGATCAAACGGCTTGAATTCATCGGGCTCAATTTTATTGTCTTCCCGCCGATAAAGATAAATCACCGCCCGGTGGCTATCAATGATTTCTAAAGGGACTTCAAAAAAGTTTTCCCGGAAAGGATGGCCGAGCTTGAGCAAGGCCTCCTTGATTTTTGTCGGATGAACCGCGCTGAAATGCAGTACGTCATTCCAAAGGCAATTAAGGAAAGGGATGATTTCTTGCAATAGATATTCCCGGCCCTGATATTTTTTTACTGCCGCTTCATAGATCTCCGGGTTAATCTTTTCCATGACATTTAGCGGATAGAGGATATTGCCCGACATATTGGTCGGGACTTTATGATAAATAAAAGCCATATTTTTTGTGATTATCTGCCCTAATTATAGCTCAATCGGCCCGGCCAGACAAGCTGAAAAGAAAAGACCGCCAAACGCGAAGTCAGCGGTCCAGGAAAAATGCCAGCAAGGCGACGACCAGCAGTATCATCAGATTATCGTCGAGGTAAAACCTGGAGAGCTGATGCGCTACCGGACTGGGAAAACAGCGCCGAAGCCGCGAAGTAAGCGGTCTGCACCAGCCGACCCAGCTCGGAGTGTAGGTCTCTGCCAGTGCGACGGTTACGCTGATGATAAAGATGTTGGCAGCATCTAATCGGCTGCCCAGGAATGCTGCTACTCGGCTCATGACCAAATAACTGACCAAAGCGAATACCAGCAATCCCAAGCCGCGGGAGCTGTTGACGCCCCAGCGCGACAGACGATAACGCGCCCAAGCGGCGGCCGGATCTGCCAGGCCTAGAACCATCACGGCCATCACCAGGATTGATTCTTTGATGGGCCCCAACCAGACGCCGGTCATCAGTAAGGAGGCTCCCAGCAAATAGTAGGTGCTGGCGGTAAACCTCTGATGTTCATGCTCACGCAGAATAAACCGGAATATTGACATCTTGATAAACCGCTCATTGTGGCGCGGGCTTTGATGCCGGACCAAGTCCATCAGCAAAAACACTGCCGTCATCATCCAGGCGATGCCGGTGAGCATTGCCAAGGGATTAGCCGGCATCCCGCAGATGTCCCTAAGTCCCCGCCACCAGTAAAAGACGGCGAGCATTAGAAGACATCCCGAGATATGCCAGATCTTTCGGATCCAGTTGAACTCGTAGATAACCAAGGTGCTATCCTCCTTCTTTTACTGAGTTTGCTTCACTCTGCCAGTTTCTCTACTTCGGATTATAGACCAAAGGATATTAATTTTCAACTGTGATCAAATAAGCTTATTTTAACAGCTATATTATTAACAGACAAAGGTCAGCGCTTTGCCCATTTGGTCGCCACGGCCGGTCCGGCCGATGCGATGGACATAATCGTCATAGGTAGCCGGGACATCATAATTAATCACGTGGCTGACGTTGGGAATATCCAGGCCTCTGGCGGCGACATCGGTCGCTACCAGAATTTTGGTTTTATTCTCTTTAAATAATCTTAAGGCCGCTTGGCGCTTGCTTTGGTTCTTGTTGCCATGAATGGCGTCCGCTTTAAAGCCCTTTTGAATCAGACCAACGGATAATCTCTCCACGCCGAATTTGGTCCGGCCGAAAACCAACACTTTGGTGAATTCCGGCTTGGCCAAAAGATTATGCAGGACGCTTATTTTTTCGTGCTCGTGGCTGATTTTGATAATGTCCTGATCGACATTCTTGGCAGTGTCTCCGGTCTTGACGGAAATCGTCACCGGGCTGGTTAAAAATTCTTTGACTAGCTTATCAATTTCCCGGCTGACGGTAGCGGAGAAAAATAAGGTCTGGCGAGTAACCGGCATCAGCGACATGATAAATCTCATATCATTGACAAAGCCCATATCCAGCATGCGGTCGGCTTCGTCAAGCACTAAAGTGGAAAATCTTTCCGGACGGATCAAGCCGCGCTCGATCAGATCCTTGAGCCGGCCCGGCGTGCCAATGACAAAATTATAGCCGCGGCGCAAATCGGAAATCTGGCGGCCGATGGAAGCGCCGCCGACGCAGCAGACGGAAAAAATCCTCAATCGTCCGCGGAACGCAATCAATTCTTGATTGATCTGATCAGCCAATTCATGAGTCGGTACGATGATTAAAATATTTTCCCGGTTATCCAATATGACTTTATGAAGCAATGGCAAAAGAAAAGCCGCCGTTTTGCCGGTGCCGGTATTGGCAACACCGACCACATCGCACCCCTCCAGAATCGCCGGAATCGTCTGGTCTTGGATCGGGGTGGGAGTGACATAACCTTTGGTGACAATATTTTCTTTCAATCTTTGATCAATAGCAAAATCAGCGAAAGCATGTTGCGGCTGATAGGGCTTGGATTCGGTTTGGGGCTTGGCTTTGCAGACAAACCGGGAGCAATCAATATATTGATCGCGAAAACCGCCGCGTCTGGCAAGCGGTCTTTTTCCTCCAAAAGACGGCCGGCCGCTTGAAGCGGCTAAGCGGCGTCTAGGAGAACGGCCGAGGCGAGAGCCCCGTCCGAAATTCCTGGTAGACATGAGTTAGGTTTTAATTTTTAGCTTTAAAGCAGACAGGCCACCGGCCATTCATAAATTTCCATCAAAGCTAAATAATTAAAGCTAGAGTTAAGAAATGCCTGAATTGGGATTTCTTAAAATGGAACTAAATGAGATATACTTTAAGAACTTAAGTATAGCACGCATTAATGTTTTTGTCAATTTAAAAACCTCCGCCGGGAGATTTTTGTATTAAATTGACTCAATTGGGCGGCTATTTAAAACAGGTTTGAATTTACCAGCAGTTGCGTTTTCTGGACGCTGTTCTGATAAATTAGGCGGCTGGCAGCGGAGATAAACGGCCGATTGACAATTTTTTCATTATTTTGAAGATAGTCCAGCATTTTTTGCGGCGTCTTTTTCAGGATGTTCATCATGGAGTTGAAACTGGCGGCAGAATACATAGAAGTGAAGTCCAAATCATTAAACAGGCCAAGGATTTTGTTTTTATGATAAAGTTGATGATCATTGAAAGCCCAATTGTCATGGATGGCGATATAATTAGAAATCTTGTTAGCCAAGCGCTTCGGGTAATTCACTTGCCTTAAAATCTTTTTAGCGATTTGTTTGCCGGCTTGCATATGGCTTTTTCTGGAATCGCTGGCAAAGGGACTGTCTATCTTAGCCGCGCTATAACCCACGTCATGCAGCAGGATAAACGGAATAAAAATCTGTTCCTCAATATTTTCCTGCTTGGCCAGCAGCAAGCTCTGCTTAATGAGCCATTCAATATGTTTTTCCGTATAGTCCTGTCCCTGATGATTGTATCTTTTAGCTAAACGCCAAATCTTGTTATAAATTTCCGGCATAGGGTAGCTCTGCCAATCATGGGAAAAAGTATCTTCGGCATTCTCCAGATAATTATTTTCATAAATAAGCTTTTGCCATTTATCAATAATATTTTGGTCAAAAATGTTGCCGATCATTACCTCGCAGCAGACATCATCCTTATCTTCCGGCATAATAACCTGGCCATCCGGATTAATCATAAAATAAGCATTGGCTCTCTGGCGCCTGGGGGAGATAATAATATTTATCTGCCGGCCATAGGCGGCCATAATCTTTTCCGACTCGGCCAAAAAAGTTTTTTCATCAATTAATAATTTTTTTGATATCCGATCGCAGTAGCGGCTCACCGCCGGTAATAGTGATGGATTTGACTCCCTTCTTTGCCAGCAAAGAAAAAACTTTTTGCAGTTGTGAAAAATCCAATTCCGGAATATTCTTGGGGCCATAGCAAAAATCGCAATCCTTGGTGCAACGGGAGGTAACGCGGAAAGTGACGATTTCCGGGAAATGGTCCATAAATAAACTTAATTTAAGTACATAATACTCCTTTTTCTGGCCGATGTTAATGCCCGTTTTCCCCTTTTTAAATCTACAAGCAATATTGACAAAATGGCATTATCATAGTAATCTCTGAGGTAAGAATTGATAGCGGAGAATCAACGAGGAGGGATCGCCATGTCGCCATTTTATAGAAATACGCATGATGTTGAGGTAGGGTCGCTTATTGCCAGTGGTATTGCCACGAACGAACAACATGCGGAACGAATCCTGAAAGAAACAAGCAAGCGGAGGGAGCGGGCCGATCTGTACATTTTCTATACTAATCGCCACGTAGTCAAAACGTGCCTAGCGACACGTCCTGTCGATGAACGGCCGTACAACGGCTCAAATGTCCGGGTAGCCACCATTCCTTCGGGATCAATGAGTCGGATCGGAAAACTCCCGGGATTAACCAGCTCGTTAGCGATTGGCGCGTTGAAGGAGCTCGTCCCGAAAGCCGAGCTTGCCCAGGAAGCCACCGGTCAGGGAATCAAGCTGGTGGCCTTCGTGAGGAACTTCCAAATTGACGGCAAATTAGGCGTCTTCCTGAGCTCCACGTCAGCCGAAGCCATTCACGCTCAGGGAAGGAAGACCCTTGATGAGAAAGAAAATCTGCTTCGCGTAGAATTCTCTCTCATCGGCGGCGATTTTGTTCTGGGCATGTTCAGCGCCTGGAACCAGCAGCCGTTTGGCGATAGCGTTTCACTGGTTCTGTGGATGCCCAGGTCGCAGACCATCGCCTTGTGAATCAGAAACGACTGCCGCGGATCATTGACGACAAATAAGCCAAGGATTATTTCCTCTGGCTTTTCTTTTTTTATGTAAAAATCTCTCCCAAAAGCATCTCACGGAAACTAGAAAATGTTGCAAACAGTGTCAGAAAAAATAATTATTGGCCTAAGCTGCCATTGACATAGACTAAATATTATACTATGATAGCTTATCGAACATTTCGCCATACAAGCAACCGCAAATCCAACCGCAAATCGCCCAAACAGGAGGGGGCTGATAATGAAGACTCACGGCAAGAGAAATATAGTAGCTATTGGTGGCGGACAAGTATTCGTGCCCTGCAAGCCGCCGGAAACCTTGGCCATTGACGGGTACATCGTCCGCCTGGCCGAGGAGAATTTGTCGCTAAGCCGGCAACCAAGAAAGCCGCGCCTACTATTTGTCCCAACGGCCAGCGGAGACGACCTTTTGTACTGCAACACCATCTACAATTTGTACGAGTTGCGTCTCGGCTGCCAGTTCGACCACCTGCGCCTTCTGGCCGAACGCCTGACTGACCAGGAAATCCGCCAGAAAATAAGCTGGGCCGACATTATTTACGTCGGTGGCGGCAACACCTACCGGATGATGCGAGCCTGGCGACGCCGCGGCGTCGGCCAACTGCTCATCGCTGCCTATAACTCCGGCACGGTGATGTGCGGACTTTCCGCCGGAGCGATCTGCTGGTTTGACTCCGGCGTCAGCGACTCGCGCAAGGAGTCCAATCCCACCGATTGGAAACCGATTCTGGTGAAGGGACTGGGGCTGATACCGGCCGTTTGCTGCCCGCATTATGATTCGGAAGGAGAATGGCGCAAGTCGGCTTGTGAAGATCTGCTGCGGCGCCACCCCTCTCTCCCGGGCATTGCCTTGGAAGATCTCTGCGCGCTGCAAGCCATCGATGGCAGTCAATACAAAGTGATCTCGCCCGCCGGCAAAAAATGTTACCATTTATCCTGGCAAGAGGGTCTCTTTGTTCCCCGCAGAATCGCCGAGGAGAAAATCAAATCATAGTAGTATCCGCCGTTGCCGCCACTTAGGGCCGCAACGGTTTTTTTATTGATTTTTAACAATATTAGGTATAGTATTTAAACATCATATGGAAAAATTTGATTCGCAAAAACATCTCCAGCTTGCCAGCCATTTGCCTTTTTCTTATTATTCCCTGCCTTTATACCTGGACTTCTCCGCTTACTTACTGCCCCGGAATAATGAACGAGTGATCGTAACGCAAGACCTTTATTACCCGCATGAATTCCCGGCTATTTTCTTGCCCCAAAATCCAGAGAATTGGGATAATTTTATTTTTCCTGGGTGGGCTTTGTGATATGCTCAGAACTTTAGAACTGTCTAAAATAGACAAGGAGCTTATTCTATCACTTTAATAATACTTTTGGCTTCAAAATATTCCAATGGCACGATTTTAACGTCGCTTAAGGCCTGCCTTTCCGGCGAATCTTGGGGTAAACTGTCAATTCTTGCCTCAAGCCATCGCTTTACTTTGTTGGTTTCATTTTTTGGCGCCCGAATCTCTTTTAGTTGTCCGTTTTCTATCGGCTGTTTTGTCCTTCTTTCCGAAACCAGCCCTGATGTCAGAGTATCCAAATCTTCCCCTGGCAGATCTTTACCTTCATAAATCAAAATCGTAGGAAAGGGGTCGGTCATTTCCTGCCGCATTTCTGGCGTTTCATTCTCATAAGTTCTTATTCCATTTTCCAGTTTCGCGATCTCTTGCGACTTTTTGTCAATTTTCCATTGTTCGCCTCCCTGCTTTAATCTATCTCTCTCTTCATTCAGCGCAACTAACTTTTTTCTTGATTGTTCCGGGTCAAAATAATATTTTCGTTCCTGCAGTCCCTGCATTTTTTCAGCCATTAATTCTTCGTCTGAAATTTCCTTGTCACCTTTCATTATTTTTATGGCGGATTCTACTTGGACTCGCTCCTTAGCGCCGAGCTTTGGCAATTCTGCAAAAACCGTTTTGACAATATCCTCTTCACAGCCGATTCCCATGATGTCTTTTTTATCCAAAGCCAATCTTGACTGCTGTTCATTTTTCCTCGCATAAAAATAGCTGACGGTTTCCGATTGATCATAGCCGCCGATTACAAAAGATGTCGTATCAATTTCCTCGCCGGTAGCCGCCTGTTCACCGGTGGCGATATTCTTCTTTGATTCCAATGCCCCGTGTTCCAAAATCTTGGCCAAGCCGTAAGAACCGGTGCTATGGTAAATGGGCATATCGGCCAGAGCTTCCTGGGGCCGGGAATAATGACCCAGCGCTTCTTCAAAAACCTTCGTCTTTGAGCCATCGCTATCCTTTTCCTTGATAAGCTTTCTGGCTTTGGCAATTACCTCTTCCGCATTCCCTCCCAGCTCAAGATTATTGAACAATGTCAATCTCTTTTTTTCTGCGGCCAATGAATCGAATCTCTCGTTTTCTTTCTGCGCCTGCTCAATAACGCTATCTACTAGATTTGCATGGATCATTTCTGTGCTTTCATCGCCAAGCCTTTTACCAAGTCCGCTCTCCAGTTCTGCGAGTTTTGATTGATATTCCATTTCCCTTTTAACTTGTATCATATCCATTTCTTCCTGGGTGGCAGCTTTGTGATTATATTCAGCTAATTCTTTATTAATTTGTTCAACTCTACTATTCCTTTTTTCAGTTATAGTTTGCGGAGCCACCTCGGCTTTTGGCTGTTCAATTATTTCCTTTTTATTGGATTGTTGTTCGTGGTCATTCATATATCTCTATTTTACCATTATATTAATGAATCTCAAACCGCTAAAAACAAGACACCTCCCTAATGGAAGGTGTCTTAAATTTGGGTCGCAACCGTGATTTGCTCATACGGATACTAGCGGATCCAGAGGAGATTGGCTTAATTAAACAGAGATTAAAAAATATTAAACAGTCTTCAGGAATGAATCCGTATACTTAGGTTGCGGTTTTACCGGTTTGGAAATTTTCCAAATCACCTCAAATTGCTGTTTCATTAAGTTAGTGAAGTCCCTGCTATGCACTACAAAGCCAAAACTTTCCGCCTCGGAAGAAATAAAAGCGATCTTATCGGAGTACAGCCAATAGCTCATATCCCAATTCATTGGGGACGGTGCGATTCTAAGCTCCCTTAAATGCCCCTTACCAACCCCCAAAAAAGGATATTCCTTAAGCTTAACCGCTTTATTCGCTGGCCAAATCCCCTTAATTGAGATTTTTTGCTTGATTCTTTTACGATTTAAATCTTCCAAATACTCTCTTCCCAAGATGTCAACCATATCACTAATCGGCCACATAGTATAGGTTTCTATATTATCATGCCAAAGCATATCTCGCAGTACCTGTCTGATGCCGTCTATCCCTGAATAAAATTTAATCTTCGGCTCCAAGGCTGGGCTTGTTTTCAAATTAGACCGCCAATCCTTTATCTTCTTTTTTGCCTTGTTTAGATTATCAATTTTATCGTCTAATAATCTCTCAAATTCATTTGGCTCATCAATATTAAACATTTTTTTCCCATTTTGTTCCTTTTCGACGACTAAACTATTTTTAATGAGGATGCCCAGATTGTCATAAATAGTCGCGCGTGGCAAACCTAAATTCTCCGCCAATTGCCGAGCGGACAAATACCCGGCTTCCGCCAATTTCAAATAGATTCTACTGGCAATCTCCGGGATGCTGAGTTCTTTTAAAATCTTATCAATCATATGACTATATTGATTGTCGCTTGCCGACGGCAGTTTGACACTATTTATTATATAGGTTTAAATTAAATAAATCAAATTACGGTATCTGTGCCCGAATATCTTCTAAATTATTAACTAATTGCAATATGATCGAGAAAATAAAGCACTCAAAGAAAGTAATTAACGAAGCAATGAATCGGCATCCCAAAATCGCCTTAGCCTGTTCATTTGGCAAGGATAGTATGGTTTTATTGCATTTGGCGCTTCAGCTTAAGCCGGATATGCCTATTTTTACAATTATGACTCCATTCAAGCCCCGGGAAACCTTTGAGTTTAAGGATCTGGTAACTAAACTTTGGAATTTAAATATTAAAGAATACATCCAAAAAGATAATATTGGAGCTGAAAAAGAAAAATTATGGCTGAATAATCCAGAAAAATGTTGCGAGTATTTCAAGGTAGAACCAACAATCAAGGCAATTGACGGTCTGGATGCTTGGATTACCGGCCTGAGGAATACGGAGGGCGAAACTAGAAAAAATTTTAAGGAAGTTGAGCATAAAAAGATAATTAAAATTAATCCTATTCTTGATTGGACGGAGTTAGATATTTGGCGCTACATCGCTTTTAATCAAATCCCCGTGCATCCCTGGTATAAAAATGGGTACAGAAGTTTAGGCTGCGAGCCCTGCACTGCTATTATTGCCGATGATCAATCAGAAAGATCCGGCAGATGGCAAAGGACTAATAAATGCGGAGGAGAATGCGGAATACATACAAAAATTTAATTGCCTGTCGGCACATCTTATATGAAGGACTTGCTTCATTATATTGGCAATACGCCATTAATAAAATTAACCGGGTTCACAACCCAAAACGATGCCACAATATATGTGAAATTAGAACACTTAAATCCTGCCGGTACGCATAAAGTACGAGCATATTTGAACATGATTGAAAAAATAGAACGGGATAAAAAAATCACCAAGAATACGATTTTTGTAGAAGCATCAAGCGGTAATTCAGCAATTGCCGGGGCGTTTATTTGCGCCGTAAAAGGATATAAATTCAAAGCTTTTATCCCAGATTATGTTTCCAAAGAAAGAGGCAAGATAGTAAAAGCTTACGGAGCGGAGGTTGTGATAAGTAAAATGGAATCTCCATCGCGCCATAAAGAACAAGCTTTGGAATTCATAAAGCAAGATCCTCAAAATAGAATTTTTATTAATCAATATAATAATTCGGCCAATCCTGAAAGTTTTAAAATTTTAGGAAAGGAAATTTATAAAAATTGCAATGAAAAAAAAATTATTCCGGACTACTTTTTGTCTGGCGCCGGAACTTATGGACTAATCACGGGGGTGGCTATAAGCCTTAAAAAATACTATCCAAACATTCAAACTATTCTTATAGAATCACCAACTGCTCCCTATATCCATGCCAAAAGGAATAACTATACTTTTTTGTATCAAATACCTGAACTAACCGGGATGGGAGGCGCGTCACTTCCCAAAATTGCCGATGAAAAATTATATGACATTGCGGATGTGGCCGATGAAAAAGATGCCGTAGCAATGACTAGAAAGTTGGCCAAAGTCGGTTTATTTGTAGGAAAAACATCGGGGGCTAACATCGATATGACTATTAAATATGCTAGAAAACTCGGAAAAGAAAAAATTATTATCACTAACACGTTTGATACCGGAGAAAGATATTTAAGCGAAAATTTATGGTGAATAAAATCCCAAAAATATTCCGAGGAACGCCGTTGCATTTGTCAAAATCCGGCCGACTGAATGATTTCGCATATTTGATGATCAACTTGCCATTTTTGTGTAATTACAAATGCAAAAAATGTTTTAATTTGAAAAATAATAACTTTTATATTCAAGATAATCCAATAACTACGGATAAAATATTCAAATTAATAAAAGAAGCGAGAGACATGAATGGGAAGGCGGTTATTTTGGCGGGAGAGGGGGAACCCAGTTTACATAAAAGTATTAAAAAAATTGTCAAAAAGATCGATTCTTCGGGCATGATGACTATTATTTATAGCAATGGAAGTACTCTAACGGAAGAACTGATTGGCTTTTATGCCGCACACAATGTTTCGTTGGTTATCAGCTTTGATTCATTCTTACCCGAACTCTACCTTAAGTTAACCGGCAACAATGATAAAAACATTTTTTTGCAGGTTCTAAAAAATATCAAACAGGCAAGGAAAATTTACGGCAAACTTATTCGGCAGGAAAATGGCTGCCGAGTTGTTAGATTGGCCTTTAATGCCACTGTTAACGGCTTAAATAAAGAGGAAATGAAAAAAATTAAAGAATTCTGCGGCGATGACATATATTTCATTTGTAATCCATTGGCTAAATTAGGGAATGCCGTGGGTAATTGGGATGAATTATCATTGGGTAATGACAATTATAAAGAGATTGAGCAGATTATAAGGGAGCTATCAGAGAGTACTGGTCCGCTTACCCTGGGCAGCAATGGCCTTTGCGGATACTCAAGTAATGGCATTGCCATTAGCCCCGCCGGAAATTATATGACTTGCGCCTACACTTCAGCGACGGACGGATTATTGGGAAACGTCTTTAATAAAACATTGTCAGAAAGCTATGCCTACAAGAAGAACCAGGAGCAAAAATTTTATAACACTTATGGTAATTGTCCGTGCTTGGTTAGATCGCCTAAATTTAAAACATATGTGGAAACATTAGAAAAACAAATTAAAATGAATAATATCTCAATTTATAAAAATTCTTTAGTTCAACTCCCTTCCTTGCCCAACAAAAAATACCCCAATTAAGGGATATTTTTTGTTTTTGTACTCATTTATCCTAACAATTAATCTAGGTATAATAAGTACCAAAATGGGTGAGTGACCGGGGTTGAACCGGCAACCGCTCGGACCACAACCGAGTGCTCTAACCAATTGAGCTACACTCACCATAATGCTCCCACCAGGACTCGAACCTGGATTTTAGGTTCCGGAAACCCATGTTCTATCCCTTGAACTATAGGAGCTGAATTGTTTTATCAAAATAGATTAGTTCAATTCCTATCTTGACTGGTGTCCCCGCTAGGAGTCGAACCTAGATCCAGAGCTTAGAAGGCTCTTGTTCTATCCGTTGAACTACGGGGACAAAAAACTTTTAATACAACTAAAATAATAACAAAAAAACCCGAAAAAGTCAAATACTTTGCCCCTTTTGCCCAGTATTTTTAATAAATGACAAATTCTTATAAATCCCGCCGAAGAGCTTGATAAAGATTATTAAAACCGCAAAACATAAAATTGCCCAGGCTAAATTAAGCGGAGCCAAAAAACTGTAAAAACTAATAAAGGCAATCAGCAGCCAAGCTATCTTCTTTTGCCATAAAAACATAAAGCTGAGCGGAATGATAAAGTGCCAAGGATAGGACAGGCACAACAGCAATAATGGCACCAGCAAAGAGGCCAGAGCGCCGGCTCCGATGTCAGAGATTTTCCCTTTCCAAAACAATCTATAGATAAACAAATACAGCGCTAAAAAAATGATCAAAGAAACCATGACTCCCTCGGCCGAGCTAAGCCAAGGGAAAAAATCATAAATCAGCAATTTGCCCCGGCCCATTCCTCCGCCGCTGCCGCCGATAAAAGCGGCCCTGATCATCGGCCAGAATTTAAATCCTAAAATCAGCTTAAGCAATAAAAGAGAAACGCCACCGGTAATAACAAAATAAATAAATTTTCTGACAATATTCTTTTTGCCGCACCAAAAAGGCAGCAGGAACCAGCCGTAGATTTTTACCAGTCCCGCCAAAGCGCCGAGCCAAACGCCGAATAATTCTTTTTTCTGGACATACCAAGCAGAAAGCAATAAAGCGGCAATAAATATATCCGCGTGCGGCGTCGCCAGATTATTAAAGAGCAGCACCGGACAAAGCAAAAACAGATAAGCCAGCTGTTTTTTACCCGTTAATCTGTAAATCAAATAAGCCGACCAAAGGTAGCCAGCCAGATTGAATATTTTAAGTCCTGCCAATCCCAGCCATAATTTATCTAGGGATATAAAATTAATCACCACCATCGCCAGCTGCCACAACGGCCCGTAGGGACTGTAAATTTTGGTCCACCAGATATGATAAAAATACGATGAATACTGATCGGCCGGCAGATTAATTGGCAGTACCTCATAGGGTGAAGCGTGGTAAGAAGCGATCATCTTTCCGTCAAACAGATAGCGGAAAATATCATAGGAAGTTGTCGGCACGGAAAAAATAGCCAAGGCCATAACCGCTAGCGGCAGCAACCATAGCCAACGGGAAATCTTCTGTCTTAGAAACAGAAAAAATAAAACCGCAAAAATAAAACCGCTAATAATATACCAAATAGAAGTGAACTCATACGTCGGCTTCTGAACGTATGAATTGAAAAAAATAATGAAATTAACAACCAGATAAGCAAAGCAAAAAAATAAACTGCTGATTTTTTTTATCATGAGGAAGATTAAGCCCCAAAATTCGGAGTTTTAGCCGCTTCCAGGGGCGTTTTATAGATGAATTTTACCCTTATTTTTATTATTTTTCAAGCCGGCAACCCTTTGATTATCACCTAAATTATGCTAGAATAGACCTATTAAAACCTCACCCAATCTTATGAAATCCAACCATAACCAAAAAGTGATTGAATCCCTGCTGGCCCTGCCTGATCAGCTCTCTTCTGCCTGGCAGGAAGGGCAATTTCTCAACGTCAAAAAACTTAGCGGCACAAAATTCAAAAACATCGTCTGCTGCGGCATGGGCGGCTCCAATCTGGCCATGGAGCTGGTGCGCTCGGTCTACGGCCACCAATTGAAGGTGCCGGTCGTTCTTGTGCGAAATTACCATCTGCCTACATTTGCCGGCAAAGACAGTCTGATTATCATCTCCAGCTACTCCGGCACGACCGAGGAAACAATCTCCTGCCTGCGGGAAGCCCGCCCTAAGAAGCTTAAAATCTTCTGTCTTTCCACTGGCGGCGAAATAATCAGCCAAGCCAAGCGTTACAAATTGCCCTATTACTTGCTGGACCTAAAAAGCAACCCTTCCGGCCAGCCGCGCTATGGCATCAACTCGCAAATCGGCATTCTCATCGCTTTGCTAAGTAAGCTAAAAATTATCAGCGCTACCACTCGAGAAATAGACGCTCTCTCCGCCAACCTAAAAAATCTCAACTTCTCTTATTGGAGCAAAAACGGCGAAGCCAACCCGGCCACTGATCTGGCAGCTCAGCTCGCCAACAAGAGCATCATCATCGTCTCAGCTCAATTCCTGGCCGCCAACGGCCACATCCTGGCCAATCAGATAAATGAAAGCGCCAAACAATTGGCCCATCCCTATCTTCTGCCGGAACTCAATCATCATCTGCTTGATGGCCTGGCCTTTCCCCGCTCTGTCTCCAAAGCGACAAAATTTGTTTTCCTTAATTCTTCCAACTACGAAAATAATATCCATAAACGAACAGCCATAACTCAAAAGATATTGAGCCGGCAAAAAATTTCCTTTGTTAATCACTTCTCTCCCGCCTCCAGCCGCTTGGCCGCTGCGCTAGAAATATTGCTCTTCGGCTCCTGGGTCAGCTATTATCTCAGCGAAATCAATGGCGTCGATCCGACCGATGTTCCTTGGGTGAAATTTCTCAAAGCGGAACTTAAAAAAAATTAAGGTACTAATATACGAATTATGCTAATGAAACTAATGGATACTAATAATAAATTACTAAAAAATAATTCGTAACCATTCGTATCATTAGTATCTATTAGTATATTAGTATCTTTAATCCCTTATGTTGACTTTTAAGAAAATTAATCATCAGCTGATCAATAACCAGTTCCTTGCCGGATTGGTTGTTTTTTTAATCTCGCTTATCATCTTTTCTTATCTGCAATTTTATCCCGGCATCAACGACCCGGATGCCTTTTACCACGTCAAAATTGCCCAGCTGATGAGCCAGCGGGGACTGATTACCGATTTCCCCTGGATGCAATTTTCCACCTGGAAAGACGGCTTTGTCGACCACCATTTCCTCTACCACGTGCTGCTGATACCCTTTGTCAGTTTTTTGCCGCCGCTTATCGGCGGAAAAATCTTTCAGATCATTCTCTGCTCTTTAGCCGTACTCGCCTTTTATTGGATGTTAAAAAAACTAAAAATCAAAGCCGCTTTCTGGTTTACTCTCGTCTTATTCCTGGCGCCATCGCTGCTCTTTCGCGTCAGCTTGGTCAAGGCGCAGCCGCTATCGCTGATAATCCTTTTTATCGGCTTGCATTTTATTTTCAATAAAAAACATTTTTCGCTTTTTTTAACCTCGCTGATTTACGTCCTGAGCTACGGCGGCTGGATTTTGCTGCCGATTTTTTCCGTGCTTTACGCGCTGGTCGCGGCCTTTGATCAAGCGCTCCAATCCCTGCCCCAATTGCCCAAAAGCTACTGGCGCGCCGGCTGGCAACTGCTGCTTCGCTCATTAAAAAATTTATTCTCTTCCAAACTGTTTTGGCCGCTGGCCGCCTTTTCCGGCGCGGCCGCCGGACTGATTATCAACCCTTTCTTCCCGCAGAATATTAATTTTTACTGGGTGCATATTTTCAAAATCGGCCTAATCAACTATCAAAAATACGTCGGCGTCGGCGGCGAATGGTATCCGCTGAACTTTTCCGATTTGGCCTACCACGCGCTTATCCCTTTACTGCTGGCGACTATCGGGGCCGGCCTGCTGTTGTTTTATTTCCGCTCCAGCCGCACCCCGGCCAAATTCTTCCTACTAAGTTCTTTTTTGCTACTGCTTTTGACGCTTAAATCACAACGAAATATTGAATACTTAATTCCTTTTTTGGTCGCTTCCGCCGCCGGCTCGCTTAATCTTTTCTGGGAAAACCAGCAGGCCCAAAACTGCCTGCTTCAGCTGGCCGGCAAGCTGAAAAAACTTTTTCCTGAAGCTTGGGTCAAAAAAACTGCCTGGTCGTTGGCTATCGTCATGCTTCTTTGTCTGGGAATTTTCTGCTTAGTTGACGCCAAAAAAAGATTAACGGACACCTCATTTTCCTTTGACTATTTAGGCGGCGCTTCGCGCTATCTGGCGAGCCACAGCCAGCCGCGCGATCTGGTGCTAAACAGCAACTGGTCCTATTTCCCGATGCTGTTTTATCATAATGACAAAAATTATTACGTCATCGGGCTTGATCCGACATTCATGTATCTCTATGATAAAAATCTGCAGAAAAAGATGATTGATATTACTTTGGGTAAGAGATATGAAGAGGCCTACGGAATCATTAAAAATGAATTGCGGGCAAAATACGTCCAAGTGGAAGCGAAGAATACCCTGTTCAAAAGCATCTTGGATAATAACTTCAAATTCAAGAAGGTTTATGAAGACGGTGAAGGAGCGATTTATGAAGTGCTATAATGTCCAAAACTATTGACAAAACACAAAAAGTATGCTATAATTATATTTATACTACCTTATTAGCAAATCTGTGATTTTAGCTAAAATATAATAAATAATCCCAAAGTAGCTAAGATTATAGGTTTGGAAATAATGTAATCAACAGTACAAATGGTCGACTGCCAAAGGCAGCGACTTAGGGAGAATACAATGAAAATGAGTTCTTTCGCGATCCTGGCTGCTCTGGCGATGATCCTGGCACTGGGCAGTGGCTGTGCCACCAGCGGGCCGGAATACGAGCGGAGCGCCTTTCATCAGGTCGTCGCCGGCCTTGACCACCCTCTTCGTGAGGGCGTGGTCGAAAACGGGCGTGACTATTCGGTAACCGTTTCAATCGACGGTGGCCCAGAGAAGTCGATTCCGGCCAGGTGTTTTACCACAATGTGCGCTCATGCCAATGCTAAATCGCACTTCGTGGTGAAGGCGGGATCAAGAGTCGTCTATGACGGCTACTACCCCATCTACAACGAACCCCTGGGCCACCTGTACGTGATGCCCGGGGGAAAAGGCATGGATACCGGCTGGATCTTCGGGATCTAGCCACAACCGTAAAACAAAACCGCGGCGGGAAGCATGTTTGCGCTTCCCGCCGCGTTTCCTTTTCAAAAAATAATTTTATCCGGCCGTGCCCCCGGCAGCTGTCTTGCCAATCTGAGCGATTACGAAAGAGGTAATGGCATAAGCCATAAAAATAATCACAATGGCGACAACGCCCTGAATGATGGTCTTTCTGGCTTTGGTAATTTTAGTTTCATCGCCTTGAGCCATCATCCACATGAATCCGGCGTAAATAACGATGAGCACGAACACAACGCCGAGCAGTCCCAGTAAGACCCCAACCACATTGCCGATGGTCTTCGGCAGATTGGCGCCCTCACCGCCTAATTGCTGAAGTCCAGTGGCCGTAAGATTTCCTTCTATATTGGTCACAATATCGGCCGAGGCCGGATGTACCAGGCCTAGCCCCAAAACCGGCACGGCCAGGAACATAACCACCATCAGAAAAGAAAATAGATGTTTTCTCTTTTCCTTTAATAATTTTTTCATAGCTTTTTAGTTAATTTTATATTAATTATTTATTTTTACTTTCAATCACTTAGGCGGACTGCCGCCTAAGCCATGAAAACAATCTATCTAAACTAGAAGATTCTATCTGAACTTGAAAATATTGACCACAAACGACGTAATACCATAAGAAAGCATGACAATAATAAACCCAGTGAGTGCCGTAATGATTATATTGCGAGCTGATTTTATTTTTGTCTCGTCGCCGCGAGCCAGCATCCACATTACTCCGGCATAAATCGTCAAGACCAGAAAAAGAACTCCGATACCGGCCAGCACTGTTTTAATCACATTGCCGACAAAACTCGGCAGACTGGTCGATCTATCCAGACCGGTGCCGGCGACCGCTCTCCTCAGTCCGGAAATCGGATTTACCGTGTCCGCGGCATAAACGGCGGTAAAACAAAAAATCCCTACAAGCAGAAAAAACAGCAAGGTGCTCAAAAAACGATAATTGATTTTATTTTTCCAAAGCATTTTTCTGGGTTTAATCAAGGGGGGCGTAAAAACGCCCCCTTTGTTAAATTATATTTATTACACTGTGGCGTTGCTCTGGGCAGCCAAGCTGCCAATAACAAATTGGGCGATGGCGAAAGCGGCAAAAATAACCACCAAACCGATAATACCGGCGATGATGAGTTTTTTGGCTTTGGTCACCTTTTCTTCGTTGCCGGCAGCAGTCATCCACATAAAACCGCCGTAAAGGATGATAAGAACCGCTACGACGCCGAGCAATCCCATAATGACATTGACGATGCCGCCAATCATCGGGACAAATTCCGCAGTGCCGCCTCCGGCTGCTTCTCTGAAATTTGTAAAGTTCTCACTTTGGGCAAAAACGATGGCTGGCATAATGAAGGCCATAACAGCCGCGGAAATCGCAGAAATCTTAATTAAAGCTAATTTTTTCATGTTGTCACCCCCTTTCTTGGCCTCGCTTTATAAAAAAAATTATTAGCGAGAGTTGTTATTTATATACTAATTATAAAACATTCTGCTGATTTAAGCCACTATTTATCCACACTAAAACAAAAAAAATGCGCCTAATTTGGAGCAATTATCTCGCCGAAGCTCCCGGCGTCGGATAGCCGAAGGCGTTGAAAACAAGCACCAAGATGCTATAAGAGGCAAAAATAATCACCAGACCGGCCACCGCCCAGATCATGGTTTTTTTGGCTTTGGTAATCTTTCCGGCATCGCCGCCGGAAGTCATCCAAGTAAATCCCGCCCAAATAAAAGCCAGTAAAGCGATTACGCCCAACATTCCCAGCGTGACATTGAGGGCATTGCTTAGCATCGCCGATAAGTCCGCTGCCGGAGCTGCCGGATGATAAGTAACGCTGTCCGCCTGGGCATGGACCGTACCGGCAAACGCTAGCCAGGAAACAGTCGAGGTAAACGATGCTAAGAAAAATTTCTTCATAGAATAATTATTGGCCGCCGCACTTATACGTCTGCAAACTGCTGCTTTTTGTCATTGCGCTCAAAGCGCTAGGAAAAGCGCCGGAAGGAGAGCTGCCGTAGAAAGCAAAAACTAAAGTGTTGGCCAAGGTCCAAGAAGCAAAAATTATCAGCAGGCCGACCAGAGTGGCAATGATGATATTTTTCCCCATAGTAATGCGATCGCTGCCATAAGCGGTGATCATTATGATGCCGCCGATAATAAACATCAAAATGGCAATCGCTCCCGAGAAAGAAACAATCATGTCCGACGCATTAACGCCCACCTGAATTAGATCGCAGGGGGTGCAATTGCCGGTGCCAATGCAGCCAGGGCTGACCCCTTGCATTAAGTAGGCGCCGCTGCCTGCGCCGCCTTCGTCCGCAGCGCCAGCCGCTGAGGCCAAAAAAACATTAGCGCCAAGAATCAGGCTCATAACGATTAACATTGTCGCTGCTATTTTTTTCATAAGTCAAGGTTACTTATTTTTTCGCCGGCGGGATCGGATCGGGAAGATTCTGCTCAGTGTCCACCGTCTGGGCGATTTTTTCCAACGCTATGCTCAGAATATCTTTTATCTGCCTGGGATCGGTTGCCGCCAGATATTTGTCGATCATCTCCGCGAAAGCGGCTTCGGCTGCCTTCGGCTCTTTGCCCTTATACCAAGTCTTGGCCGTCAAAATCTGGGAAACTGAAGGGTATAAATCCTGATCTTCGATTTGCTTTTCGATTAATTTTTTGAGCGCCGTCGGACGCTTGGTCTTGTCTAAGAATTTTTTGGCCTCCGCGTCCTTGGTGGTGGCAAAAAGCACAAAATCCCAGGCTTCATCTTTATATTTCGTTTTTTTAGAAACCGACTCCACCCAATAATCGGCATAATTAGCCGTGGGGTTGCCGGGAATCTGGGGGATCGGCGCGATAGTAAAATTAAGCTTGGGAGCGCGAGCCCGGATAATCGGAATTTGAAAATTATAATCAAGGATAAAAGCCGTTTTTCCCGAAAGAAAAGTCTCAAAAGCGCTGCTGGCCATGGAGCCGTTCCAGCTGTAAACGCCCTTTAAGGGATTGGCAAAATCAGTATAAAACTGCAAAGCTACCTGTCCCTCGCTCTCCTTCTCGCCCTTTTTGGGAGTAAAAAATGTCGGTTGTCCCAAGGGGCCGGCCATCTGGGCGCCGTTCTGCATCATTAAGACGGAAAGGATGTCAAAACTTTGCTCGACGTTGGCGCCGGTACCCAAGGCCGCGCCCGAGAGAATAATATTATTATCCTGATCTATCTTGGTTATTTTTTGGACTGCCTGCTGAAATGATTTCCAATCAGCCGGCACCTGGGAGATTCCGGCCTGATTAAGAATGTCTTTATTATAAAACATTATCAAACTCTCCAAGCTCAGCGGCAAGCCGTAGACTTGCTGACGCAAAATAACGTCATCAGCGACAGTATCAGCGAACAATTCTTTAAGCTGACGCAGGCTGGGCGTCGGTGAAGTCTTGAGAGTGACAACCGTTTCCTTTTTAATCGTGCCTTGAATTTCTGAATAAGCCATGGTTAACTGGGACGGCATCGGCTCGATCTTGGCCTGATAACTTCTTATCCAACTCTGAGGGATGGAGAAAATGTCCGGCCCGCGATCCTCGGCTAAAGCATTTAAAAGCTCCGTCTCGTACTCCTCATAACGGAATTTGCGGTAATTAATCCTGATATTGGGGTGAGCCGTCTGATAATCCTTGATAATATCAGTAAAAGAATCGTCATCATCCCAAACACGCCAATAATTAAGAGTGATATCTTTCATTTTTTCCTGGGTCTGCTGATCCTGGAGCTTGCAGCCGAAGCCGGAAGTTATTAAGAAAACGGCTATGAGCGATAAACTTAATATGCGGGAATAGCTATTCTTCATAAAAATGTCTTAAATTATAATGTCTTAAATTATAATGTCTTAAATTATAAAAAATGCCCTAAATGATCGTGCCTGGCCTCAGCAATTCATTAATTTTATTATAGCATATTTACGCGTATAATAAAAAATATCTCCTTGACAAAAATAAAGTCGCCTTGTATACTAATTTTTGGTCGCTCAGTACAGGCGGCTGTAGTGTAAGTCAAATCAAGGAGAAATAGGCATGGCGAGTAAAAAGACGAATGTATGGGAAACAATCATGGCCTCGTTAAATGAGGACGAGGACGCCGCGGTCTGGCAAAAGCTGCCCAAGGACGATGATGCCGGACTGCCTAGCGGGATCCACGCCTGGCAAATCAACTTGGCCCTAATGAGAATAATCCGGGCCAGTGATCCGCCCAAACGCCTGCACCGGCGCCTGGTGCTCGCGGTAATCCATAACTCGGCCATTAACGCCGACGAGACGCAGTATCGGGCTGAGGCGGCCAAAGTCATCCGGCTGCTCTTGGGCCGAGAATTGCTGCAAGACGCCCTCGATGAGGCAGTCGGCGACAAGCGAGACAACTTGGCCGCTCTTCGAGACGAAGTTATCCAATTGGACGTGGGGAAGTAGAACGACGGGGATACCTCCCTTATGACACAAAAGGTTCGGACTTAAGTCCGAACCTTTTGTGTCATAAGGGAGGTATCCCCGTCGTTCTACTTCCCCACGTCCAATTGGATAACTTCGTCTCGAAGAGCGGCCAAGTTGTCTCGCTTGTCGCCGACTGCCTCATCGAGGGCGTCTTGCAGCAATTCTCGGCCCAAGAGCAGCCGGATGACTTTGGCCGCCTCAGCCCGATACTGCGTCTCGTCGGCGTTAATGGCCGAGTTATGGATTACCGCGAGCACCAGGCGCCGGTGCAGGCGTTTGGGCGGATCACTGGCCCGGATTATTCTCATTAGGGCCAAGTTGATTTGCCAGGCGTGGATCCCGCTAGGCAGTCCGGCATCATCGTCCTTGGGCAGCTTTTGCCAGACCGCGGCGTCCTCGTCCTCATTTAACGAGGCCATGATTGTTTCCCATACATTCGTCTTTTTACTCGCCATGCCTATTTCTCCTTGATTTGACTTACACTACAGCCGCCTGTACTGAGCGACCAAAAATTAGTATACAAGGCGACTTTATTTTTGTCAAGGAGATATTTTTTATTATACGCGTAAATATGCTATAATAAAATTAATGAATTGCTGAGGCCAGGCACGATCATTTAGGGCATTTTTTATAATTTAAGACATTATAATTTAAGACATTATAATTTAAGACATTTTTATGAAGAATAGCTATTCCCGCATATTAAGTTTATCGCTCATAGCCGTTTTCTTAATAACTTCCGGCTTCGGCTGCAAGCTCCAGGATCAGCAGACCCAGGAAAAAATGAAAGATATCACTCTTAATTATTGGCGTGTTTGGGATGATGACGATTCTTTTACTGATATTATCAAGGATTATCAGACGGCTCACCCCAATATCAGGATTAATTACCGCAAATTCCGTTATGAGGAGTACGAGACGGAGCTTTTAAATGCTTTAGCCGAGGATCGCGGGCCGGACATTTTCTCCATCCCTCAGAGTTGGATAAGAAGTTATCAGGCCAAGATCGAGCCGATGCCGTCCCAGTTAACCATGGCTTATTCAGAAATTCAAGGCACGATTAAAAAGGAAACGGTTGTCACTCTCAAGACTTCACCGACGCCCAGCCTGCGTCAGCTTAAAGAAT
Source organism: Candidatus Buchananbacteria bacterium (assembly GCA_903859075.1). GTDB lineage: Bacteria > Patescibacteriota > Patescibacteriia > 2-01-FULL-39-33 > 2-01-FULL-39-33 > CAIOLF01. Next base: position 53,433 of record CAIOLF010000046.1, on the reverse strand, counting down.
TGTTCGCTGATACTGTCGCTGATGACGTTATTTTGCGTCAGCAAGTCTACGGCTTGCCGCTGAGCTTGGAGAGTTTGATAATGTTTTATAATAAAGACATTCTTAATCAGGCCGGAATCTCCCAGGTGCCGGCTGATTGGAAATCATTTCAGCAGGCAGTCCAAAAAATAACCAAGATAGATCAGGATAATAATATTATTCTCTCGGGCGCGGCCTTGGGTACCGGCGCCAACGTCGAGCAAAGTTTTGACATCCTTTCCGTCTTAATGATGCAGAACGGCGCCCAGATGGCCGGCCCCTTGGGACAACCGACATTTTTTACTCCCAAAAAGGGCGAGAAGGAGAGCGAGGGACAGGTAGCTTTGCAGTTTTATACTGATTTTGCCAATCCCTTAAAGGGCGTTTACAGCTGGAACGGCTCCATGGCCAGCAGCGCTTTTGAGACTTTTCTTTCGGGAAAAACGGCTTTTATCCTTGATTATAATTTTCAAATTCCGATTATCCGGGCTCGCGCTCCCAAGCTTAATTTTACTATCGCGCCGATCCCCCAGATTCCCGGCAACCCCACGGCTAATTATGCCGATTATTGGGTGGAGTCGGTTTCTAAAAAAACGAAATATAAAGATGAAGCCTGGGATTTTGTGCTTTTTGCCACCACCAAGGACGCGGAGGCCAAAAAATTCTTAGACAAGACCAAGCGTCCGACGGCGCTCAAAAAATTAATCGAAAAGCAAATCGAAGATCAGGATTTATACCCTTCAGTTTCCCAGATTTTGACGGCCAAGACTTGGTATAAGGGCAAAGAGCCGAAGGCAGCCGAAGCCGCTTTCGCGGAGATGATCGACAAATATCTGGCGGCAACCGATCCCAGGCAGATAAAAGATATTCTGAGCATAGCGTTGGAAAAAATCGCCCAGACGGTGGACACTGAGCAGAATCTTCCCGATCCGATCCCGCCGGCGAAAAAATAAGTAACCTTGACTTATGAAAAAAATAGCAGCGACAATGTTAATCGTTATGAGCCTGATTCTTGGCGCTAATGTTTTTTTGGCCTCAGCGGCTGGCGCTGCGGACGAAGGCGGCGCAGGCAGCGGCGCCTACTTAATGCAAGGGGTCAGCCCTGGCTGCATTGGCACCGGCAATTGCACCCCCTGCGATCTAATTCAGGTGGGCGTTAATGCGTCGGACATGATTGTTTCTTTCTCGGGAGCGATTGCCATTTTGATGTTTATTATCGGCGGCATCATAATGATCACCGCTTATGGCAGCGATCGCATTACTATGGGGAAAAATATCATCATTGCCACTCTGGTCGGCCTGCTGATAATTTTTGCTTCTTGGACCTTGGCCAACACTTTAGTTTTTGCTTTCTACGGCAGCTCTCCTTCCGGCGCTTTTCCTAGCGCTTTGAGCGCAATGACAAAAAGCAGCAGTTTGCAGACGTATAAGTGCGGCGGCCAATAATTATTCTATGAAGAAATTTTTCTTAGCATCGTTTACCTCGACTGTTTCCTGGCTAGCGTTTGCCGGTACGGTCCATGCCCAGGCGGACAGCGTTACTTATCATCCGGCAGCTCCGGCAGCGGACTTATCGGCGATGCTAAGCAATGCCCTCAATGTCACGCTGGGAATGTTGGGCGTAATCGCTTTACTGGCTTTTATTTGGGCGGGATTTACTTGGATGACTTCCGGCGGCGATGCCGGAAAGATTACCAAAGCCAAAAAAACCATGATCTGGGCGGTGGCCGGTCTGGTGATTATTTTTGCCTCTTATAGCATCTTGGTGCTTGTTTTCAACGCCTTCGGCTATCCGACGCCGGGAGCTTCGGCGAGATAATTGCTCCAAATTAGGCGCATTTTTTTTGTTTTAGTGTGGATAAATAGTGGCTTAAATCAGCAGAATGTTTTATAATTAGTATATAAATAACAACTCTCGCTAATAATTTTTTTTATAAAGCGAGGCCAAGAAAGGGGGTGACAACATGAAAAAATTAGCTTTAATTAAGATTTCTGCGATTTCCGCGGCTGTTATGGCCTTCATTATGCCAGCCATCGTTTTTGCCCAAAGTGAGAACTTTACAAATTTCAGAGAAGCAGCCGGAGGCGGCACTGCGGAATTTGTCCCGATGATTGGCGGCATCGTCAATGTCATTATGGGATTGCTCGGCGTCGTAGCGGTTCTTATCATCCTTTACGGCGGTTTTATGTGGATGACTGCTGCCGGCAACGAAGAAAAGGTGACCAAAGCCAAAAAACTCATCATCGCCGGTATTATCGGTTTGGTGGTTATTTTTGCCGCTTTCGCCATCGCCCAATTTGTTATTGGCAGCTTGGCTGCCCAGAGCAACGCCACAGTGTAATAAATATAATTTAACAAAGGGGGCGTTTTTACGCCCCCCTTGATTAAACCCAGAAAAATGCTTTGGAAAAATAAAATCAATTATCGTTTTTTGAGCACCTTGCTGTTTTTTCTGCTTGTAGGGATTTTTTGTTTTACCGCCGTTTATGCCGCGGACACGGTAAATCCGATTTCCGGACTGAGGAGAGCGGTCGCCGGCACCGGTCTGGATAGATCGACCAGTCTGCCGAGTTTTGTCGGCAATGTGATTAAAACAGTGCTGGCCGGTATCGGAGTTCTTTTTCTGGTCTTGACGATTTATGCCGGAGTAATGTGGATGCTGGCTCGCGGCGACGAGACAAAAATAAAATCAGCTCGCAATATAATCATTACGGCACTCACTGGGTTTATTATTGTCATGCTTTCTTATGGTATTACGTCGTTTGTGGTCAATATTTTCAAGTTCAGATAGAATCTTCTAGTTTAGATAGATTGTTTTCATGGCTTAGGCGGCAGTCCGCCTAAGTGATTGAAAGTAAAAATAAATAATTAATATAAAATTAACTAAAAAGCTATGAAAAAATTATTAAAGGAAAAGAGAAAACATCTATTTTCTTTTCTGATGGTGGTTATGTTCCTGGCCGTGCCGGTTTTGGGGCTAGGCCTGGTACATCCGGCCTCGGCCGATATTGTGACCAATATAGAAGGAAATCTTACGGCCACTGGACTTCAGCAATTAGGCGGTGAGGGCGCCAATCTGCCGAAGACCATCGGCAATGTGGTTGGGGTCTTACTGGGACTGCTCGGCGTTGTGTTCGTGCTCATCGTTATTTACGCCGGATTCATGTGGATGATGGCTCAAGGCGATGAAACTAAAATTACCAAAGCCAGAAAGACCATCATTCAGGGCGTTGTCGCCATTGTGATTATTTTTATGGCTTATGCCATTACCTCTTTCGTAATCGCTCAGATTGGCAAGACAGCTGCCGGGGGCACGGCCGGATAAAATTATTTTTTGAAAAGGAAACGCGGCGGGAAGCGCAAACATGCTTCCCGCCGCGGTTTTGTTTTACGGTTGTGGCTAGATCCCGAAGATCCAGCCGGTATCCATGCCTTTTCCCCCGGGCATCACGTACAGGTGGCCCAGGGGTTCGTTGTAGATGGGGTAGTAGCCGTCATAGACGACTCTTGATCCCGCCTTCACCACGAAGTGCGATTTAGCATTGGCATGAGCGCACATTGTGGTAAAACACCTGGCCGGAATCGACTTCTCTGGGCCACCGTCGATTGAAACGGTTACCGAATAGTCACGCCCGTTTTCGACCACGCCCTCACGAAGAGGGTGGTCAAGGCCGGCGACGACCTGATGAAAGGCGCTCCGCTCGTATTCCGGCCCGCTGGTGGCACAGCCACTGCCCAGTGCCAGGATCATCGCCAGAGCAGCCAGGATCGCGAAAGAACTCATTTTCATTGTATTCTCCCTAAGTCGCTGCCTTTGGCAGTCGACCATTTGTACTGTTGATTACATTATTTCCAAACCTATAATCTTAGCTACTTTGGGATTATTTATTATATTTTAGCTAAAATCACAGATTTGCTAATAAGGTAGTATAAATATAATTATAGCATACTTTTTGTGTTTTGTCAATAGTTTTGGACATTATAGCACTTCATAAATCGCTCCTTCACCGTCTTCATAAACCTTCTTGAATTTGAAGTTATTATCCAAGATGCTTTTGAACAGGGTATTCTTCGCTTCCACTTGGACGTATTTTGCCCGCAATTCATTTTTAATGATTCCGTAGGCCTCTTCATATCTCTTACCCAAAGTAATATCAATCATCTTTTTCTGCAGATTTTTATCATAGAGATACATGAATGTCGGATCAAGCCCGATGACGTAATAATTTTTGTCATTATGATAAAACAGCATCGGGAAATAGGACCAGTTGCTGTTTAGCACCAGATCGCGCGGCTGGCTGTGGCTCGCCAGATAGCGCGAAGCGCCGCCTAAATAGTCAAAGGAAAATGAGGTGTCCGTTAATCTTTTTTTGGCGTCAACTAAGCAGAAAATTCCCAGACAAAGAAGCATGACGATAGCCAACGACCAGGCAGTTTTTTTGACCCAAGCTTCAGGAAAAAGTTTTTTCAGCTTGCCGGCCAGCTGAAGCAGGCAGTTTTGGGCCTGCTGGTTTTCCCAGAAAAGATTAAGCGAGCCGGCGGCGGAAGCGACCAAAAAAGGAATTAAGTATTCAATATTTCGTTGTGATTTAAGCGTCAAAAGCAGTAGCAAAAAAGAACTTAGTAGGAAGAATTTGGCCGGGGTGCGGCTGGAGCGGAAATAAAACAACAGCAGGCCGGCCCCGATAGTCGCCAGCAGTAAAGGGATAAGCGCGTGGTAGGCCAAATCGGAAAAGTTCAGCGGATACCATTCGCCGCCGACGCCGACGTATTTTTGATAGTTGATTAGGCCGATTTTGAAAATATGCACCCAGTAAAAATTAATATTCTGCGGGAAGAAAGGGTTGATAATCAGTCCGGCGGCCGCGCCGGAAAAGGCGGCCAGCGGCCAAAACAGTTTGGAAGAGAATAAATTTTTTAATGAGCGAAGCAGCAGTTGCCAGCCGGCGCGCCAGTAGCTTTTGGGCAATTGGGGCAGGGATTGGAGCGCTTGATCAAAGGCCGCGACCAGCGCGTAAAGCACGGAAAAAATCGGCAGCAAAATCCAGCCGCCGTAGCTCAGGACGTAAATCAGCGAGGTTAAAAAAAGCGAAAAATGTTTTTTATTGAAAATAAAATGCAAGCCGATAAAAAGGATTATCAGCGATAGCGGCTGCGCCTTGACCAAGCTGACGCGAAAGAGCAGCGATGGCGCCAGGAATAAGACGAGAGTAAACCAGAAAGCGGCTTTGATTTTTAGTTTTTTTAACATCCAATAAAAGGCGAGTACGGCTAAAGAGCAGAGAATGATCTGAAAGATTTTTCCGCCGATAAGCGGCGGCAAAAAACTGACAAAGGGTATCAGCAGCACGTGGTAGAGGAAATGGTGGTCGACAAAGCCGTCTTTCCAGGTGGAAAATTGCATCCAGGGGAAATCGGTAATCAGTCCCCGCTGGCTCATCAGCTGGGCAATTTTGACGTGGTAAAAGGCATCCGGGTCGTTGATGCCGGGATAAAATTGCAGATAAGAAAAGATGATAAGCGAGATTAAAAAAACAACCAATCCGGCAAGGAACTGGTTATTGATCAGCTGATGATTAATTTTCTTAAAAGTCAACATAAGGGATTAAAGATACTAATATACTAATAGATACTAATGATACGAATGGTTACGAATTATTTTTTAGTAATTTATTATTAGTATCCATTAGTTTCATTAGCATAATTCGTATATTAGTACCTTAATTTTTTTTAAGTTCCGCTTTGAGAAATTTCACCCAAGGAACATCGGTCGGATCGACGCCATTGATTTCGCTGAGATAATAGCTGACCCAGGAGCCGAAGAGCAATATTTCTAGCGCAGCGGCCAAGCGGCTGGAGGCGGGAGAGAAGTGATTAACAAAGGAAATTTTTTGCCGGCTCAATATCTTTTGAGTTATGGCTGTTCGTTTATGGATATTATTTTCGTAGTTGGAAGAATTAAGGAAAACAAATTTTGTCGCTTTGGAGACAGAGCGGGGAAAGGCCAGGCCATCAAGCAGATGATGATTGAGTTCCGGCAGAAGATAGGGATGGGCCAATTGTTTGGCGCTTTCATTTATCTGATTGGCCAGGATGTGGCCGTTGGCGGCCAGGAATTGAGCTGAGACGATGATGATGCTCTTGTTGGCGAGCTGAGCTGCCAGATCAGTGGCCGGGTTGGCTTCGCCGTTTTTGCTCCAATAAGAGAAGTTGAGATTTTTTAGGTTGGCGGAGAGAGCGTCTATTTCTCGAGTGGTAGCGCTGATAATTTTTAGCTTACTTAGCAAAGCGATGAGAATGCCGATTTGCGAGTTGATGCCATAGCGCGGCTGGCCGGAAGGGTTGCTTTTTAGGTCCAGCAAGTAATAGGGCAATTTGTAACGCTTGGCTTGGCTGATTATTTCGCCGCCAGTGGAAAGACAGAAGATTTTAAGCTTCTTAGGGCGGGCTTCCCGCAGGCAGGAGATTGTTTCCTCGGTCGTGCCGGAGTAGCTGGAGATGATAATCAGACTGTCTTTGCCGGCAAATGTAGGCAGATGGTAATTTCGCACAAGAACGACCGGCACCTTCAATTGGTGGCCGTAGACCGAGCGCACCAGCTCCATGGCCAGATTGGAGCCGCCCATGCCGCAGCAGACGATGTTTTTGAATTTTGTGCCGCTAAGTTTTTTGACGTTGAGAAATTGCCCTTCCTGCCAGGCAGAAGAGAGCTGATCAGGCAGGGCCAGCAGGGATTCAATCACTTTTTGGTTATGGTTGGATTTCATAAGATTGGGTGAGGTTTTAATAGGTCTATTCTAGCATAATTTAGGTGATAATCAAAGGGTTGCCGGCTTGAAAAATAATAAAAATAAGGGTAAAATTCATCTATAAAACGCCCCTGGAAGCGGCTAAAACTCCGAATTTTGGGGCTTAATCTTCCTCATGATAAAAAAAATCAGCAGTTTATTTTTTTGCTTTGCTTATCTGGTTGTTAATTTCATTATTTTTTTCAATTCATACGTTCAGAAGCCGACGTATGAGTTCACTTCTATTTGGTATATTATTAGCGGTTTTATTTTTGCGGTTTTATTTTTTCTGTTTCTAAGACAGAAGATTTCCCGTTGGCTATGGTTGCTGCCGCTAGCGGTTATGGCCTTGGCTATTTTTTCCGTGCCGACAACTTCCTATGATATTTTCCGCTATCTGTTTGACGGAAAGATGATCGCTTCTTACCACGCTTCACCCTATGAGGTACTGCCAATTAATCTGCCGGCCGATCAGTATTCATCGTATTTTTATCATATCTGGTGGACCAAAATTTACAGTCCCTACGGGCCGTTGTGGCAGCTGGCGATGGTGGTGATTAATTTTATATCCCTAGATAAATTATGGCTGGGATTGGCAGGACTTAAAATATTCAATCTGGCTGGCTACCTTTGGTCGGCTTATTTGATTTACAGATTAACGGGTAAAAAACAGCTGGCTTATCTGTTTTTGCTTTGTCCGGTGCTGCTCTTTAATAATCTGGCGACGCCGCACGCGGATATATTTATTGCCGCTTTATTGCTTTCTGCTTGGTATGTCCAGAAAAAAGAATTATTCGGCGTTTGGCTCGGCGCTTTGGCGGGACTGGTAAAAATCTACGGCTGGTTCCTGCTGCCTTTTTGGTGCGGCAAAAAGAATATTGTCAGAAAATTTATTTATTTTGTTATTACCGGTGGCGTTTCTCTTTTATTGCTTAAGCTGATTTTAGGATTTAAATTCTGGCCGATGATCAGGGCCGCTTTTATCGGCGGCAGCGGCGGAGGAATGGGCCGGGGCAAATTGCTGATTTATGATTTTTTCCCTTGGCTTAGCTCGGCCGAGGGAGTCATGGTTTCTTTGATCATTTTTTTAGCGCTGTATTTGTTTATCTATAGATTGTTTTGGAAAGGGAAAATCTCTGACATCGGAGCCGGCGCTCTGGCCTCTTTGCTGGTGCCATTATTGCTGTTGTGCCTGTCCTATCCTTGGCACTTTATCATTCCGCTCAGCTTTATGTTTTTATGGCAAAAGAAGATAGCTTGGCTGCTGATTGCCTTTATTAGTTTTTACAGTTTTTTGGCTCCGCTTAATTTAGCCTGGGCAATTTTATGTTTTGCGGTTTTAATAATCTTTATCAAGCTCTTCGGCGGGATTTATAAGAATTTGTCATTTATTAAAAATACTGGGCAAAAGGGGCAAAGTATTTGACTTTTTCGGGTTTTTTTGTTATTATTTTAGTTGTATTAAAAGTTTTTTGTCCCCGTAGTTCAACGGATAGAACAAGAGCCTTCTAAGCTCTGGATCTAGGTTCGACTCCTAGCGGGGACACCAGTCAAGATAGGAATTGAACTAATCTATTTTGATAAAACAATTCAGCTCCTATAGTTCAAGGGATAGAACATGGGTTTCCGGAACCTAAAATCCAGGTTCGAGTCCTGGTGGGAGCATTATGGTGAGTGTAGCTCAATTGGTTAGAGCACTCGGTTGTGGTCCGAGCGGTTGCCGGTTCAACCCCGGTCACTCACCCATTTTGGTACTTATTATACCTAGATTAATTGTTAGGATAAATGAGTACAAAAACAAAAAATATCCCTTAATTGGGGTATTTTTTGTTGGGCAAGGAAGGGAGTTGAACTAAAGAATTTTTATAAATTGAGATATTATTCATTTTAATTTGTTTTTCTAATGTTTCCACATATGTTTTAAATTTAGGCGATCTAACCAAGCACGGACAATTACCATAAGTGTTATAAAATTTTTGCTCCTGGTTCTTCTTGTAGGCATAGCTTTCTGACAATGTTTTATTAAAGACGTTTCCCAATAATCCGTCCGTCGCTGAAGTGTAGGCGCAAGTCATATAATTTCCGGCGGGGCTAATGGCAATGCCATTACTTGAGTATCCGCAAAGGCCATTGCTGCCCAGGGTAAGCGGACCAGTACTCTCTGATAGCTCCCTTATAATCTGCTCAATCTCTTTATAATTGTCATTACCCAATGATAATTCATCCCAATTACCCACGGCATTCCCTAATTTAGCCAATGGATTACAAATGAAATATATGTCATCGCCGCAGAATTCTTTAATTTTTTTCATTTCCTCTTTATTTAAGCCGTTAACAGTGGCATTAAAGGCCAATCTAACAACTCGGCAGCCATTTTCCTGCCGAATAAGTTTGCCGTAAATTTTCCTTGCCTGTTTGATATTTTTTAGAACCTGCAAAAAAATGTTTTTATCATTGTTGCCGGTTAACTTAAGGTAGAGTTCGGGTAAGAATGAATCAAAGCTGATAACCAACGAAACATTGTGTGCGGCATAAAAGCCAATCAGTTCTTCCGTTAGAGTACTTCCATTGCTATAAATAATAGTCATCATGCCCGAAGAATCGATCTTTTTGACAATTTTTTTAATACTTTTATGTAAACTGGGTTCCCCCTCTCCCGCCAAAATAACCGCCTTCCCATTCATGTCTCTCGCTTCTTTTATTAATTTGAATATTTTATCCGTAGTTATTGGATTATCTTGAATATAAAAGTTATTATTTTTCAAATTAAAACATTTTTTGCATTTGTAATTACACAAAAATGGCAAGTTGATCATCAAATATGCGAAATCATTCAGTCGGCCGGATTTTGACAAATGCAACGGCGTTCCTCGGAATATTTTTGGGATTTTATTCACCATAAATTTTCGCTTAAATATCTTTCTCCGGTATCAAACGTGTTAGTGATAATAATTTTTTCTTTTCCGAGTTTTCTAGCATATTTAATAGTCATATCGATGTTAGCCCCCGATGTTTTTCCTACAAATAAACCGACTTTGGCCAACTTTCTAGTCATTGCTACGGCATCTTTTTCATCGGCCACATCCGCAATGTCATATAATTTTTCATCGGCAATTTTGGGAAGTGACGCGCCTCCCATCCCGGTTAGTTCAGGTATTTGATACAAAAAAGTATAGTTATTCCTTTTGGCATGGATATAGGGAGCAGTTGGTGATTCTATAAGAATAGTTTGAATGTTTGGATAGTATTTTTTAAGGCTTATAGCCACCCCCGTGATTAGTCCATAAGTTCCGGCGCCAGACAAAAAGTAGTCCGGAATAATTTTTTTTTCATTGCAATTTTTATAAATTTCCTTTCCTAAAATTTTAAAACTTTCAGGATTGGCCGAATTATTATATTGATTAATAAAAATTCTATTTTGAGGATCTTGCTTTATGAATTCCAAAGCTTGTTCTTTATGGCGCGATGGAGATTCCATTTTACTTATCACAACCTCCGCTCCGTAAGCTTTTACTATCTTGCCTCTTTCTTTGGAAACATAATCTGGGATAAAAGCTTTGAATTTATATCCTTTTACGGCGCAAATAAACGCCCCGGCAATTGCTGAATTACCGCTTGATGCTTCTACAAAAATCGTATTCTTGGTGATTTTTTTATCCCGTTCTATTTTTTCAATCATGTTCAAATATGCTCGTACTTTATGCGTACCGGCAGGATTTAAGTGTTCTAATTTCACATATATTGTGGCATCGTTTTGGGTTGTGAACCCGGTTAATTTTATTAATGGCGTATTGCCAATATAATGAAGCAAGTCCTTCATATAAGATGTGCCGACAGGCAATTAAATTTTTGTATGTATTCCGCATTCTCCTCCGCATTTATTAGTCCTTTGCCATCTGCCGGATCTTTCTGATTGATCATCGGCAATAATAGCAGTGCAGGGCTCGCAGCCTAAACTTCTGTACCCATTTTTATACCAGGGATGCACGGGGATTTGATTAAAAGCGATGTAGCGCCAAATATCTAACTCCGTCCAATCAAGAATAGGATTAATTTTAATTATCTTTTTATGCTCAACTTCCTTAAAATTTTTTCTAGTTTCGCCCTCCGTATTCCTCAGGCCGGTAATCCAAGCATCCAGACCGTCAATTGCCTTGATTGTTGGTTCTACCTTGAAATACTCGCAACATTTTTCTGGATTATTCAGCCATAATTTTTCTTTTTCAGCTCCAATATTATCTTTTTGGATGTATTCTTTAATATTTAAATTCCAAAGTTTAGTTACCAGATCCTTAAACTCAAAGGTTTCCCGGGGCTTGAATGGAGTCATAATTGTAAAAATAGGCATATCCGGCTTAAGCTGAAGCGCCAAATGCAATAAAACCATACTATCCTTGCCAAATGAACAGGCTAAGGCGATTTTGGGATGCCGATTCATTGCTTCGTTAATTACTTTCTTTGAGTGCTTTATTTTCTCGATCATATTGCAATTAGTTAATAATTTAGAAGATATTCGGGCACAGATACCGTAATTTGATTTATTTAATTTAAACCTATATAATAAATAGTGTCAAACTGCCGTCGGCAAGCGACAATCAATATAGTCATATGATTGATAAGATTTTAAAAGAACTCAGCATCCCGGAGATTGCCAGTAGAATCTATTTGAAATTGGCGGAAGCCGGGTATTTGTCCGCTCGGCAATTGGCGGAGAATTTAGGTTTGCCACGCGCGACTATTTATGACAATCTGGGCATCCTCATTAAAAATAGTTTAGTCGTCGAAAAGGAACAAAATGGGAAAAAAATGTTTAATATTGATGAGCCAAATGAATTTGAGAGATTATTAGACGATAAAATTGATAATCTAAACAAGGCAAAAAAGAAGATAAAGGATTGGCGGTCTAATTTGAAAACAAGCCCAGCCTTGGAGCCGAAGATTAAATTTTATTCAGGGATAGACGGCATCAGACAGGTACTGCGAGATATGCTTTGGCATGATAATATAGAAACCTATACTATGTGGCCGATTAGTGATATGGTTGACATCTTGGGAAGAGAGTATTTGGAAGATTTAAATCGTAAAAGAATCAAGCAAAAAATCTCAATTAAGGGGATTTGGCCAGCGAATAAAGCGGTTAAGCTTAAGGAATATCCTTTTTTGGGGGTTGGTAAGGGGCATTTAAGGGAGCTTAGAATCGCACCGTCCCCAATGAATTGGGATATGAGCTATTGGCTGTACTCCGATAAGATCGCTTTTATTTCTTCCGAGGCGGAAAGTTTTGGCTTTGTAGTGCATAGCAGGGACTTCACTAACTTAATGAAACAGCAATTTGAGGTGATTTGGAAAATTTCCAAACCGGTAAAACCGCAACCTAAGTATACGGATTCATTCCTGAAGACTGTTTAATATTTTTTAATCTCTGTTTAATTAAGCCAATCTCCTCTGGATCCGCTAGTATCCGTATGAGCAAATCACGGTTGCGACCCAAATTTAAGACACCTTCCATTAGGGAGGTGTCTTGTTTTTAGCGGTTTGAGATTCATTAATATAATGGTAAAATAGAGATATATGAATGACCACGAACAACAATCCAATAAAAAGGAAATAATTGAACAGCCAAAAGCCGAGGTGGCTCCGCAAACTATAACTGAAAAAAGGAATAGTAGAGTTGAACAAATTAATAAAGAATTAGCTGAATATAATCACAAAGCTGCCACCCAGGAAGAAATGGATATGATACAAGTTAAAAGGGAAATGGAATATCAATCAAAACTCGCAGAACTGGAGAGCGGACTTGGTAAAAGGCTTGGCGATGAAAGCACAGAAATGATCCATGCAAATCTAGTAGATAGCGTTATTGAGCAGGCGCAGAAAGAAAACGAGAGATTCGATTCATTGGCCGCAGAAAAAAAGAGATTGACATTGTTCAATAATCTTGAGCTGGGAGGGAATGCGGAAGAGGTAATTGCCAAAGCCAGAAAGCTTATCAAGGAAAAGGATAGCGATGGCTCAAAGACGAAGGTTTTTGAAGAAGCGCTGGGTCATTATTCCCGGCCCCAGGAAGCTCTGGCCGATATGCCCATTTACCATAGCACCGGTTCTTACGGCTTGGCCAAGATTTTGGAACACGGGGCATTGGAATCAAAGAAGAATATCGCCACCGGTGAACAGGCGGCTACCGGCGAGGAAATTGATACGACATCTTTTGTAATCGGCGGCTATGATCAATCGGAAACCGTCAGCTATTTTTATGCGAGGAAAAATGAACAGCAGTCAAGATTGGCTTTGGATAAAAAAGACATCATGGGAATCGGCTGTGAAGAGGATATTGTCAAAACGGTTTTTGCAGAATTGCCAAAGCTCGGCGCTAAGGAGCGAGTCCAAGTAGAATCCGCCATAAAAATAATGAAAGGTGACAAGGAAATTTCAGACGAAGAATTAATGGCTGAAAAAATGCAGGGACTGCAGGAACGAAAATATTATTTTGACCCGGAACAATCAAGAAAAAAGTTAGTTGCGCTGAATGAAGAGAGAGATAGATTAAAGCAGGGAGGCGAACAATGGAAAATTGACAAAAAGTCGCAAGAGATCGCGAAACTGGAAAATGGAATAAGAACTTATGAGAATGAAACGCCAGAAATGCGGCAGGAAATGACCGACCCCTTTCCTACGATTTTGATTTATGAAGGTAAAGATCTGCCAGGGGAAGATTTGGATACTCTGACATCAGGGCTGGTTTCGGAAAGAAGGACAAAACAGCCGATAGAAAACGGACAACTAAAAGAGATTCGGGCGCCAAAAAATGAAACCAACAAAGTAAAGCGATGGCTTGAGGCAAGAATTGACAGTTTACCCCAAGATTCGCCGGAAAGGCAGGCCTTAAGCGACGTTAAAATCGTGCCATTGGAATATTTTGAAGCCAAAAGTATTATTAAAGTGATAGAATAAGCTCCTTGTCTATTTTAGACAGTTCTAAAGTTCTGAGCATATCACAAAGCCCACCCAGGAAAAATAAAATTATCCCAATTCTCTGGATTTTGGGGCAAGAAAATAGCCGGGAATTCATGCGGGTAATAAAGGTCTTGCGTTACGATCACTCGTTCATTATTCCGGGGCAGTAAGTAAGCGGAGAAGTCCAGGTATAAAGGCAGGGAATAATAAGAAAAAGGCAAATGGCTGGCAAGCTGGAGATGTTTTTGCGAATCAAATTTTTCCATATGATGTTTAAATACTATACCTAATATTGTTAAAAATCAATAAAAAAACCGTTGCGGCCCTAAGTGGCGGCAACGGCGGATACTACTATGATTTGATTTTCTCCTCGGCGATTCTGCGGGGAACAAAGAGACCCTCTTGCCAGGATAAATGGTAACATTTTTTGCCGGCGGGCGAGATCACTTTGTATTGACTGCCATCGATGGCTTGCAGCGCGCAGAGATCTTCCAAGGCAATGCCCGGGAGAGAGGGGTGGCGCCGCAGCAGATCTTCACAAGCCGACTTGCGCCATTCTCCTTCCGAATCATAATGCGGGCAGCAAACGGCCGGTATCAGCCCCAGTCCCTTCACCAGAATCGGTTTCCAATCGGTGGGATTGGACTCCTTGCGCGAGTCGCTGACGCCGGAGTCAAACCAGCAGATCGCTCCGGCGGAAAGTCCGCACATCACCGTGCCGGAGTTATAGGCAGCGATGAGCAGTTGGCCGACGCCGCGGCGTCGCCAGGCTCGCATCATCCGGTAGGTGTTGCCGCCACCGACGTAAATAATGTCGGCCCAGCTTATTTTCTGGCGGATTTCCTGGTCAGTCAGGCGTTCGGCCAGAAGGCGCAGGTGGTCGAACTGGCAGCCGAGACGCAACTCGTACAAATTGTAGATGGTGTTGCAGTACAAAAGGTCGTCTCCGCTGGCCGTTGGGACAAATAGTAGGCGCGGCTTTCTTGGTTGCCGGCTTAGCGACAAATTCTCCTCGGCCAGGCGGACGATGTACCCGTCAATGGCCAAGGTTTCCGGCGGCTTGCAGGGCACGAATACTTGTCCGCCACCAATAGCTACTATATTTCTCTTGCCGTGAGTCTTCATTATCAGCCCCCTCCTGTTTGGGCGATTTGCGGTTGGATTTGCGGTTGCTTGTATGGCGAAATGTTCGATAAGCTATCATAGTATAATATTTAGTCTATGTCAATGGCAGCTTAGGCCAATAATTATTTTTTCTGACACTGTTTGCAACATTTTCTAGTTTCCGTGAGATGCTTTTGGGAGAGATTTTTACATAAAAAAAGAAAAGCCAGAGGAAATAATCCTTGGCTTATTTGTCGTCAATGATCCGCGGCAGTCGTTTCTGATTCACAAGGCGATGGTCTGCGACCTGGGCATCCACAGAACCAGTGAAACGCTATCGCCAAACGGCTGCTGGTTCCAGGCGCTGAACATGCCCAGAACAAAATCGCCGCCGATGAGAGAGAATTCTACGCGAAGCAGATTTTCTTTCTCATCAAGGGTCTTCCTTCCCTGAGCGTGAATGGCTTCGGCTGACGTGGAGCTCAGGAAGACGCCTAATTTGCCGTCAATTTGGAAGTTCCTCACGAAGGCCACCAGCTTGATTCCCTGACCGGTGGCTTCCTGGGCAAGCTCGGCTTTCGGGACGAGCTCCTTCAACGCGCCAATCGCTAACGAGCTGGTTAATCCCGGGAGTTTTCCGATCCGACTCATTGATCCCGAAGGAATGGTGGCTACCCGGACATTTGAGCCGTTGTACGGCCGTTCATCGACAGGACGTGTCGCTAGGCACGTTTTGACTACGTGGCGATTAGTATAGAAAATGTACAGATCGGCCCGCTCCCTCCGCTTGCTTGTTTCTTTCAGGATTCGTTCCGCATGTTGTTCGTTCGTGGCAATACCACTGGCAATAAGCGACCCTACCTCAACATCATGCGTATTTCTATAAAATGGCGACATGGCGATCCCTCCTCGTTGATTCTCCGCTATCAATTCTTACCTCAGAGATTACTATGATAATGCCATTTTGTCAATATTGCTTGTAGATTTAAAAAGGGGAAAACGGGCATTAACATCGGCCAGAAAAAGGAGTATTATGTACTTAAATTAAGTTTATTTATGGACCATTTCCCGGAAATCGTCACTTTCCGCGTTACCTCCCGTTGCACCAAGGATTGCGATTTTTGCTATGGCCCCAAGAATATTCCGGAATTGGATTTTTCACAACTGCAAAAAGTTTTTTCTTTGCTGGCAAAGAAGGGAGTCAAATCCATCACTATTACCGGCGGTGAGCCGCTACTGCGATCGGATATCAAAAAAATTATTAATTGATGAAAAAACTTTTTTGGCCGAGTCGGAAAAGATTATGGCCGCCTATGGCCGGCAGATAAATATTATTATCTCCCCCAGGCGCCAGAGAGCCAATGCTTATTTTATGATTAATCCGGATGGCCAGGTTATTATGCCGGAAGATAAGGATGATGTCTGCTGCGAGGTAATGATCGGCAACATTTTTGACCAAAATATTATTGATAAATGGCAAAAGCTTATTTATGAAAATAATTATCTGGAGAATGCCGAAGATACTTTTTCCCATGATTGGCAGAGCTACCCTATGCCGGAAATTTATAACAAGATTTGGCGTTTAGCTAAAAGATACAATCATCAGGGACAGGACTATACGGAAAAACATATTGAATGGCTCATTAAGCAGAGCTTGCTGCTGGCCAAGCAGGAAAATATTGAGGAACAGATTTTTATTCCGTTTATCCTGCTGCATGACGTGGGTTATAGCGCGGCTAAGATAGACAGTCCCTTTGCCAGCGATTCCAGAAAAAGCCATATGCAAGCCGGCAAACAAATCGCTAAAAAGATTTTAAGGCAAGTGAATTACCCGAAGCGCTTGGCTAACAAGATTTCTAATTATATCGCCATCCATGACAATTGGGCTTTCAATGATCATCAACTTTATCATAAAAACAAAATCCTTGGCCTGTTTAATGATTTGGACTTCACTTCTATGTATTCTGCCGCCAGTTTCAACTCCATGATGAACATCCTGAAAAAGACGCCGCAAAAAATGCTGGACTATCTTCAAAATAATGAAAAAATTGTCAATCGGCCGTTTATCTCCGCTGCCAGCCGCCTAATTTATCAGAACAGCGTCCAGAAAACGCAACTGCTGGTAAATTCAAACCTGTTTTAAATAGCCGCCCAATTGAGTCAATTTAATACAAAAATCTCCCGGCGGAGGTTTTTAAATTGACAAAAACATTAATGCGTGCTATACTTAAGTTCTTAAAGTATATCTCATTTAGTTCCATTTTAAGAAATCCCAATTCAGGCATTTCTTAACTCTAGCTTTAATTATTTAGCTTTGATGGAAATTTATGAATGGCCGGTGGCCTGTCTGCTTTAAAGCTAAAAATTAAAACCTAACTCATGTCTACCAGGAATTTCGGACGGGGCTCTCGCCTCGGCCGTTCTCCTAGACGCCGCTTAGCCGCTTCAAGCGGCCGGCCGTCTTTTGGAGGAAAAAGACCGCTTGCCAGACGCGGCGGTTTTCGCGATCAATATATTGATTGCTCCCGGTTTGTCTGCAAAGCCAAGCCCCAAACCGAATCCAAGCCCTATCAGCCGCAACATGCTTTCGCTGATTTTGCTATTGATCAAAGATTGAAAGAAAATATTGTCACCAAAGGTTATGTCACTCCCACCCCGATCCAAGACCAGACGATTCCGGCGATTCTGGAGGGGTGCGATGTGGTCGGTGTTGCCAATACCGGCACCGGCAAAACGGCGGCTTTTCTTTTGCCATTGCTTCATAAAGTCATATTGGATAACCGGGAAAATATTTTAATCATCGTACCGACTCATGAATTGGCTGATCAGATCAATCAAGAATTGATTGCGTTCCGCGGACGATTGAGGATTTTTTCCGTCTGCTGCGTCGGCGGCGCTTCCATCGGCCGCCAGATTTCCGATTTGCGCCGCGGCTATAATTTTGTCATTGGCACGCCGGGCCGGCTCAAGGATCTGATCGAGCGCGGCTTGATCCGTCCGGAAAGATTTTCCACTTTAGTGCTTGACGAAGCCGACCGCATGCTGGATATGGGCTTTGTCAATGATATGAGATTTATCATGTCGCTGATGCCGGTTACTCGCCAGACCTTATTTTTCTCCGCTACCGTCAGCCGGGAAATTGATAAGCTAGTCAAAGAATTTTTAACCAGCCCGGTGACGATTTCCGTCAAGACCGGAGACACTGCCAAGAATGTCGATCAGGACATTATCAAAATCAGCCACGAGCACGAAAAAATAAGCGTCCTGCATAATCTTTTGGCCAAGCCGGAATTCACCAAAGTGTTGGTTTTCGGCCGGACCAAATTCGGCGTGGAGAGATTATCCGTTGGTCTGATTCAAAAGGGCTTTAAAGCGGACGCCATTCATGGCAACAAGAACCAAAGCAAGCGCCAAGCGGCCTTAAGATTATTTAAAGAGAATAAAACCAAAATTCTGGTAGCGACCGATGTCGCCGCCAGAGGCCTGGATATTCCCAACGTCAGCCACGTGATTAATTATGATGTCCCGGCTACCTATGACGATTATGTCCATCGCATCGGCCGGACCGGCCGTGGCGACCAAATGGGCAAAGCGCTGACCTTTGTCTGTTAATAATATAGCTGTTAAAATAAGCTTATTTGATCACAGTTGAAAATTAATATCCTTTGGTCTATAATCCGAAGTAGAGAAACTGGCAGAGTGAAGCAAACTCAGTAAAAGAAGGAGGATAGCACCTTGGTTATCTACGAGTTCAACTGGATCCGAAAGATCTGGCATATCTCGGGATGTCTTCTAATGCTCGCCGTCTTTTACTGGTGGCGGGGACTTAGGGACATCTGCGGGATGCCGGCTAATCCCTTGGCAATGCTCACCGGCATCGCCTGGATGATGACGGCAGTGTTTTTGCTGATGGACTTGGTCCGGCATCAAAGCCCGCGCCACAATGAGCGGTTTATCAAGATGTCAATATTCCGGTTTATTCTGCGTGAGCATGAACATCAGAGGTTTACCGCCAGCACCTACTATTTGCTGGGAGCCTCCTTACTGATGACCGGCGTCTGGTTGGGGCCCATCAAAGAATCAATCCTGGTGATGGCCGTGATGGTTCTAGGCCTGGCAGATCCGGCCGCCGCTTGGGCGCGTTATCGTCTGTCGCGCTGGGGCGTCAACAGCTCCCGCGGCTTGGGATTGCTGGTATTCGCTTTGGTCAGTTATTTGGTCATGAGCCGAGTAGCAGCATTCCTGGGCAGCCGATTAGATGCTGCCAACATCTTTATCATCAGCGTAACCGTCGCACTGGCAGAGACCTACACTCCGAGCTGGGTCGGCTGGTGCAGACCGCTTACTTCGCGGCTTCGGCGCTGTTTTCCCAGTCCGGTAGCGCATCAGCTCTCCAGGTTTTACCTCGACGATAATCTGATGATACTGCTGGTCGTCGCCTTGCTGGCATTTTTCCTGGACCGCTGACTTCGCGTTTGGCGGTCTTTTCTTTTCAGCTTGTCTGGCCGGGCCGATTGAGCTATAATTAGGGCAGATAATCACAAAAAATATGGCTTTTATTTATCATAAAGTCCCGACCAATATGTCGGGCAATATCCTCTATCCGCTAAATGTCATGGAAAAGATTAACCCGGAGATCTATGAAGCGGCAGTAAAAAAATATCAGGGCCGGGAATATCTATTGCAAGAAATCATCCCTTTCCTTAATTGCCTTTGGAATGACGTACTGCATTTCAGCGCGGTTCATCCGACAAAAATCAAGGAGGCCTTGCTCAAGCTCGGCCATCCTTTCCGGGAAAACTTTTTTGAAGTCCCTTTAGAAATCATTGATAGCCACCGGGCGGTGATTTATCTTTATCGGCGGGAAGACAATAAAATTGAGCCCGATGAATTCAAGCCGTTTGATCCAAAGTTAGTCGCCGATCTGGCCGAACTGTCGGAGAACGCCACGGACTATTATGCCAAGGCCGTCAGTGCGGGACAAAAAGTCCTGCCCTTTCACGGCGTGGCTCACATTTTGTATCGCGGCAGTCTGGATGTCAGCGATTTAAAAATTATTAAATCCTAATTTAATTAATGATTAATATGACCGGAGATATTATTATTTCTAATTCTCAGCGTCTGGAGTCGATTAAAAGAGCGATTAGTATCGGCGGAGCGGAAAAACTCCACGTTCTGTCGGATTTTGATCGTACGCTTACCAAGATGTTTGTGGCGGGGGAGGAAGTGCCTTCAATAATCTCCGTCTTGCGCAGCGAGGGCTATCTGACGCCCGACTATCCGGATAAAGCCAAAGAATTGTTCAATTATTATCACGCGATCGAGATTGATCCGTCAGTGCCTCACGCGGAAAAGCGTGAGGCCATGCGGCAGTGGTGGTCCAGGCATTTTGATCTGCTGATCGCTTCCGGCCTGCGGAAAAAAGATGTTGAGCGAGCCATCACCTCGCAAAGATTGCAGCTACGTTCGGGAGTGGCGCAGTTTTTTGAGTTTTTAAGAGAGCGCGACATTCCTTTGGTGATTATGTCTTCCAGCGGTTTAGGAGTAGAGTCGATTTCTTTGTATCTTAAGCGGCAGAATTTGCTTTCAGATAATGTTTATATTGTCTCTAATGAATTCATTTGGGACGATGCCGGTCGAGCAATTGCCGTCAGGGAGCCGATTATTCATGCCTTTAATAAGGAAGAAACCGTGCTGGACAATTTTTCTTTTTATGATAAGGTCAAGGAAAGAAAAAATGTCTTGCTACTCGGCGACGGTTCGGACGACGTGGAGATGATTACCGGTTTTAATTATGATAATCTGATTAAGGTCGGATTTTTAAATAAGAATATTGAAGAAAATCTGCAGCTTTACAGAGAAAAGTTTGATGCGGTAATTACCGGCGATGGTGATTTTGATTTTATTAATGATTTATTAATAAAAATTATTCTAAAGTAACTATGAAGACTGAAGTTGAAGCAAAATTCTTAGACGTTAATCCGCGGCAATTACGGGAAGCGCTGAAAAGTCATGGCGGGACTCTAGTCCAAGCGGAGGTGTTGATGCGACGCAAGATTTTTGATTATTCTGATAAACGCCTGGAGAAAATCGGCGCCTGGATCAGAGTACGGGATGAAGGCAAAAAGATTACGATGAGCTACAAGCGGTTAGTTGACCGGACTTTTCAGGGGACGAAGGAAATAGTTTTTAATGTCGATAATTTTGACGCCGCTTGCGACTTTCTCTTGGCCACGGGACTGGATTGCCGCTCCTATCAGGAGACTAAGCGCGAAACGTGGGAGCTAAGCGGCTGTGAAGTGACGATTGACACCTGGCCGTGGATACCGCCTTTTGTGGAGCTTGAGGCGGAGACGGAAGAAAATGTGCGGTCGGTCGCCGCTAAGCTGGGCTTTGATTGGAATGAGGCGCTGCATGGCAGCGTGGAAACGGCTTATCAAAAGTATTATGAAGTCACCGAGGAAGAAATAGATCATTTGGAAGAAATTACTTTTACTCCGGTACCGGATTGGCTGGAAATAAAAAGAAAACAATAACTTAAAATCCCTCCGCCGCGGCGGAGGGATTTTTATTTAATTCTTTTTGGGCGAGGAGTTGATTCCAGTTGTAATATCAGATCGCTTATTGTTCTAAGTAGTTTACGGTCGTATTGATATTTTACCCAGCCATGGCTTAAGGCCAAACTCTTAAAGGGAATTAGAATTTCTTTGGTGATGTCGACCAGGCTAAACATCCATTTCATGCGAGTCGGAGTTTCTTGGTATTCTGTCAGCAAGGTAGTTTTGACGTGACTGGCCAAATTAATTATCAAATCAACAGTCAGATCAATGGCTCCTGATTTCCAAAGTAGTTCATTGATATGAAGCTTATCTTTAGCGGATAGCTCTTTATCGGCTAATGCCGTAAAGAGAAATCTTTTCTCTTTTTTATCAAGTTTCGATGAATAAAAAGCGATGGAGTAAGGCAGATCGATTTTGCCTTCTTTAATATCGGAATGCGAAATGCCCTTCATACTGTGGCTCATGCCGCTAATTTTTTCAATCACCAAGTAATCAGCCAGATCATTTCTGATCATTTGGATCAAGCCATAGTACAAGCCTATTAAGGGAGAAATTTTATCAATTTGCTTGCCATTAAGAACCTGGGCTTCTTTATTTCCGGCCTGGGCGGCCAGCTCGCCGACGGCTTCATAAAAGCCGCCGCAAATGCCGTAAATTCTTTTGATATATAACTTGCAGATGGCTCGCAGTCCCAATTTATTTAAAAGTTTTTTCTTTTGGCTGGAACTAAAAGTCAGTTTCAAATCCAGAACTTGGCCTTGATACATTAATTCATTGTAATCATTTAAAATTCCCGCCAATCTCTCGGCCAGTTGCGGCTTGGGACGAGCTATTAAAAATAAGTATTTTAGGGCTAATAAATGCCCGGTAAGTCCGGTAAAAATAGCATTCCGGCGGCCGAATTGTTTCCAGACTGTTGGGATGTTTTGTCGATAATCAGAGCTATCGAAGGTGTCATCGAGACTATAAGTATTCATCCAATTATACAACTCAATAATTGCTCCCATTTCATAAGGGAAATCTGGATCTTTAATAAACTTTTGCTCTCTAATCAGATGATGATTAACCAGGTCATAGAGTTCAAAAAATAGTTCCGGGCGAGTTTTTATGATGCCGGCATGTCGATTTTTGATCTTTAAAAACGGCGGCACAATGGAATGTTTTAGAATACTGACTATATTTTCTTTTTTTGGGGCCCAATGCTTGATTACGGCGGCTAAAGCTGAGTTGATGTTTTTTTCTGTTAGTCGGTTCCGGAGATGAGCGGAAACTTTTCTTTCTATTTCGCAAACTTTAAGATAATCGGAGTCATTATTAAATCGGCATTGTTTTAGCCCAGTCAATAATTTATAAATAGTCTTATCAGCCGTTGTTTCAGTAAAGGTCATTTCCGCCAAACGTTTTTCCCCGAATAAATCTCTGGCTCTCTCATCAACTTGATAGTTAATGATTCCGGAACGGGAATAAATCGAGCGGTAGTAGTTTGTCAGATATTCAATAATTTTAGATTCCAGTTGGTTTTTTGAAGGAGCATATAATACGGTGGTGTGGACGAATTTAGGATGATTGCGGCAGGTCTCGGCGACTTTTTCATCAGTGGTCAGCACCGCATTAATGCTAAAGCTTACCATCCACTGCAAATTGTAATAATCCAAATGATCCAAATCTTCGATCAGCATAATTATTGGTTTGCTCTGGCTGATGGCATAGCCGCATTCCCAGGTGCTGTCAGTGCCGGTCGGCGACCCGTCAGCCGGTCGGTACTTTTTCATATACACCAGCAAGGCATCAGCGTGGTTGATTTCATTGAGGTCATAGCAGGCAATGCCAATGGGCATAAAGCGGTGATCACTGGGTCCGCCTAAAGATCCCGGCTCGAATAAATAAACTTTTTTATTAAAAAATTCTGAATACTTTGGCTTGAAAAAATCTTTCCAAATGCCAATGCCGCCGGCTAAATAAAGCTGGTATTTAAAAGCTGATTTTTGATTTTTAGCCATAATGACTTAGATATTGCTAATTTTATTTTAGCATTTTTTGTTTAATTTTAAAAGACGCCCGGTCGGGCGTCTTTTAAAATCTATCTGATGGAATCGTAGCCCCCAGGAACTCCATGAGGCGAAAGCACTATCTGCCAGAGCTGGATGGAGCGGGCGCGGAAGGCGCCGGCGCAACAGAGCAGGTAATACCGCCACATACGGTAGAATTTTTCGCTGTAACTATTTTTGAGCTGCGGCCAGGCGGTTTCAAAATTCTCTTTCCAAGCCATCAATGTCTTATCGTAATAGATTCCGAAGTTATGCAGATCTTCAATGACAAAGATTTTTTCCGCGGCGGTGGCAATCTGTTTGACCGACGGCAGTTGGCCGTTGGGGAAAATGTATTTGCCGATCCAGGGATCGGTGCTGTTGCCGGATTTGAGACTGCCAATAGTATGGAGCATTGAGAGGCCGTCCGGCTTCAAGCAGCGCTTGGCCACTTCCATGTAAGTGCGGTAATTTTTCACTCCCACATGTTCAAACATGCCGACGGAAATCACCCGGTCGAATTTTTCATTTAAGGTGCGATAGTCTTGCAAGCGGAATTCCACCGGCAGTCCGGTGCACAATTCAGTCGCCAATTTAGCTTGTTCTTTAGAAACAGTGAGGCCCACGGCGCTGACGTTGTAATTTTTGGCGGCGTGCCTGACCAGGCTGCCCCAGCCGGAACCGATATCTAAGATTTTCATGTCCGGCCGCAAATATAATTTTTTGCAGATCAGATCAAGCTTGGCTTCCTGCGCCTCGTCCAAAGTGGAAGCGTTTTTCCAGTAGCCACAGCTGTAAGCCATGGTTTTCCCGAGCATGGCGACAAACAAGTCATTGCCGGTATCGTAATGCTTCTCGCCGACTTGGAAAGCGCGCCGCACTCCTTGCATATTGATCAGCTTGGCTTTTAAAAATCCTAGGATAATAGGCAGCGATAGCCCGAGGCGCTCATGAATGTTTATTGAAAGTAGCCGATGGAAAAATTCATCCAGGCGCTCGCACTCCCACCAGCCGTCCACGTAAGCATCGCCAAGTCCCAGCGATCCCTCCGCCTTGACGCGATCGTAAAGTTTGGGGTTTTTAATTTGCGGATCCCAATGATTGGGGCCGTCTAGCCGGATGCCGGTCGGCTCAATCACTTGATTGATCCATTTTTTTAGGCCTGCAGACATATTTTTTGACTGATTAATTATGGCGATATTCTAGCAATTTTAATAAAGTTTGGCAATAACTCCGATTACCATTTTTTATTCTTTGATCTCGGCGGCTTTGTCTTTTTTCCGTTTTATTTTTTTAACAATGTAAATAATGACGGCGATTACTACGGCAACTATTGTTACCAGATACAAAACATAAACTCCAATTTGGTTGAATAAGAATGTCCACCAGGGTTTGCCAAAGAAGTCGGCCTTAAGCCGTGGCAGCAAAATCAAGGTTTTTATCATTTCAGTCAGCGGAAAAGATTCTGTTTCACCGACGGCTAACACATACTTACCTTGATTATCAGGATTAAAAACTTTAATGGTATAAATGCCGGCATAGGCATCGGCTCTGACTTCCGGACCCTTGAAGTAGCCGTCGCCGGCATATTCCTCATACATATAGCTCCAAGAAGTGTTTTGTCCGTCAAGAAATAACAATTTTTTCTTTACCTTGGTGCTGTCTTCATAATCCACTTGCGCGGAAAAATCTTCGCGGGCTCCTGTGATGTCGGGAGTCAAGAGATTCAGGTATAGCTTGAATGATTTTGTTGATTTAATGATATAAGTGGCCGGCTCTTCTTTGAGCTCGCCATAAAAGGCCTGGGAGATTTCCGGATTACTGACAGTAATCGGACCGCTCACGGTGACTAGGCGCGGCTGATGCGCCAGAGCGGCTTGGCCGATAAAGAGTCCCAGAGCCAAGATGATTAGCAAAGTGATGATGTTTTTCATATATTCCATTAACTATTATACAGTCATTTTATCATATTTTTGCTTCCAAAACGAGCCCTTGCCAAAAGAGCGGGCCTGTATTATGATGAGCCCAAGAAAGGAGGAATCAAACATATGGCAAAAGAAAAGAAGATTCTGACGCTGTGCCTGCTCTGCCGCGATGGCCGAGTTGCCTTGGCTAAGAAGCTTCGCGGTTGGGGTGCCGGCAAGTGGAACGGTTACGGCGGTAAAGTTGAGCCGGGAGAGACCATCGAAGCGGCAACTATCAGGGAAACCGCCCAGGAGTCGGAGGTGGAGATTAGTCCTTTGCAGTTGCAAAAGGCGGCCGAGCTAGAGTTCCATTTTGTCGGTGATAGCCTAGTGAGACAAATGCACGTCTTCATTTGCCGGCACTGGAAGGGGGAGTCGAGGGAAACTGAGGAAATGGGTGAACCTCGCTGGTTTACGGCAGAAGAGCTGCTTCAGGTAAAAGACGAGATGTGGCCCGCTGATCCGCTTTGGTTGCCAGTCGTACTCAATGGTCGAAAAGTCAGGGGAACGTTTTACTACAATGCTGGCGGAAGCACGGTGGAGGATTACGAGTTGGAAGATAGCATTTTCTAAAGATGTTTTTTTCGGATAGGGTATGTTTGGGATCGGCTATGGCTGATCCTTTTTTTTGCAAAAAAAAGAAACAGCTCAAAAACTTGCGTTTTCGAGCTGGATAATTATTGTTCTCTAATGACCCATCCTCCTCCATCAGGATCGGTTTCGATCAGACCTCGGCCATCTAGTCGGTCGATTGCCTCACCGACCTTGTCCTCGATTTCGCCATCCTCCGTATCCTTCGGGATGAGCCACGAATCGGACCCGCCTTGATCACGGATTCGCTCTTTGGCATCGTCGGTGGAAATCGGCCCTTCGTATTTGACGGTTTCCAGGATAACTTGCTCCCAGCCATCATCGTCTTCTACGAGATTCTTCTCCATCGTGGTTTGTTGCGCGCGCGGACGTTTAGCGGGCGTTGGCCTCTCAGTAACGCGCATCGGCTTGACGATGCCGTTCTCGTCCTCATATAAAGAGTACTTAGCGATGGCCAGTCGGAAGCCATTGTCAATTAGGGTCGACGAAGTTGAACTCAAGTCAAAGCCGACTTCCGGCGCGTAGGCCTTGGCTACTTCTAGCAGTTGCTGGAAGGTAAGCCAATGGTCGAACAGCTTGATCAGTAACGGAAATAGCGGCTGCACCTGCTCCACGTTTATTGGCCGGATCAGGCGGAGCGGGTCTACTTCCGGTCTTTGGCAAAAGGGTAAGGGGCTTCCTCCTTGACCCACCAATGCTCTGGAAGCTTGGCGTCGCAAGCGTAATTTGGGCGGTTCATTCGCAAGAACTGGCCGACCTCGATACGGATCTCATCATCATCTTTGTCCGCGGTCATAAAGCCGGAGTGATCCGACTCTTTGACCGCCTTGACGATCCGGTCGAGGATCAGCCCTTTTTTTTTCCCGCACAGGAGTGCGTTGAGGAAGGACTGTCTCAGTTCCCGCAATTCGGTGGGTTTCTGGGCTGGCGGAGCACCCAAGTTCGATTGCTTCGGGGGTCGGACATTCCGCCCGTCGGCTTGCTCGTCCGGCTTTGGCGCCTTGGCTTCCGCCGTTGTCGTGCTGCGCCAGACGGCCTTGTGCGTTTCACCGACGTTCTCAATCAGTTCCGCTTCACGCAGCGATTGGATCATGGCGAAGACGCGCGTGGCGACTACTGAGCGTTCCTCGTGTTTCGGATTGATGGTCTCATCCGTGACTGCGAAATCCACCAACTCAGAGGAAGCGATTCCTTTACTGCCGTGACGGACAATCTCATTGAACAGGGACTCGTTTTTGCTTCCGGTTCGCGGTCCCGCTCCCGTCGCTTTACGCGTCCGCGGGATTTTTGGCGGTCGCTTTTTGATCTTGCGTTTCGTAACTTTCTTTTTCACCGGCGGTTTGCGGCTGGCTTTGCCCGCGGGCTTAACTTCGGCCTCGGGCGGCTTGGCCGCCTGGCCGTTGATGAGCCGGGTGATTCTCCTTTCATTACGCCCGGTTTCTCTTAGACCCAGCCGGATTTGCGTCAGTTTTCTTTCCAGCTTGGTCCGCCGTCCTTCCAAGATCGCCCGTTGCTTGACCTGATTGGCGAGCATGGTTTCCGCCATTCTGGCCAAGGTTTGCAATTGTCTCTCTTTGTCCGTTCCCAGACGTCGCAGGAAGCTTTGGATTTGCCTCGGCGTCAGCAGCGATGGTGGCGCTTCGGCTGGATTTTTCACAATGGCCGTTAGGCTCTTAGCTGCCATAACACAGTCTCTCCTTTCCGTCAATACTTACTCCTATGTCTTCTATGCCATGCGAAGTCATTCAAACCTCGCTCTCTAACCGATTTAGTAGGTACTGCAATAGTTTTAACATACTAAAAATAAATGGTCAAATGGCCTAATTATGCACCATGATAGGGGCATATTTTTTTAAATAATAAGGGACATTCGCTTATTTGGACGGCAATAAAAAAGACCCTCCTGAAACCAGGAGGGTCTTTGGGAAACTTGCTTTCTTTATTTTTTCTTCTTTCTTTTGGCCATCTTTTTTACGGCGCGGATGCCGGCTAAAAGCGCCAGCGTACCGGCCACGCCGGTGATGATTTTTTTCTTGGTGTCTTTGTCCAATTTTTGGTAGCGACTGCGTACCTCTTTGAGGGCGGCGACTAAGTCATCGCCGATTTTTTTGAAGCCGTCGACGGCAACCTGGCCGCGGATCGGCGCTGCTTTTTCGGCGGCCATTTTACCAGCTGCGCTTTTTTTGGCAGCGGTTTTTCTGGAGATAGGCATATTGTTTAAAGTTATTATTTAGTCAGTTTAATTATAGCAGATAAATTGCATCTTGACACGAGGCCAAAAATCGTTTATAATTACGGCAGTTATTTTAGCATTTATAACGTTCCTTACGTAAGCTTGCAGTGTTGCTGATTGTTCGCTCGTCGCGGACTTCAGCCAATTTCCTTAGCCGGCTTCGAAGTAGAAAACGACTCCCAAAAGCATTCCTTCACGGTAAGGTTTGTAGAGATGTTTTTTCGTATATTTGAGGCCTCGGCCGAGCATGGAGGTAAGTCGATGACGCATCTAGTGTTGCTGTTGGCCATAACGCAGCTGGTGCCCGGAGGTGGCACTGCTGCTACGCGGCCAATCTCGAAGCTTCTGCCGCCAGTGTCAGTGGTAAGCTGGTACAGGCAGGGGACCCAGACAGCCAGCGGTGAGGAGTTTTTTCCCGCCGGCTATACTGCGGCGTCCCGCACGCTGCAGTTTGATACGGAGGTACTTCTGCTTTACTCGGAAAATTGGCTTGACCTGTCAACCTGGCGGTTTTGCAAGGTCAGGATCAATGACCGAGGTCCGTCAAAGCCAGAAAGGGATCTCGATATTTCCGAAGGAGCGGCCGACCAGCTAGGCCTCAAAAAGAAGGGAGTGGCTCCAATGTTTGCTCTCGTCTTGCCTAAGCGGCCGGGCCCCAGGGCCAGTTTGCCGCCAATGGCCAGTTTGCCAATGTTAGCTTCTCACGATTCGTGAGAAGCTGTTTTTTTTATTTTGCGGCGGTTTTGACTGGCAACATATTTTTTTTATCATCCCGCGTATGCAGCAGGCGATAAAAGATTTGCTTGGCTATCTCTACTATTAACAGATAAATTAAAACAAGAATAATTATATAGACCAACGCTATCCAAGGCAGATCGCCAAAGCCGAAGAAGTGGCCGATATTAGTGCTGATGATCAGTAAGCCAAAAGAAATTATCAGCAGTGTCGTGGCAAGCAAATATTTGCTGGGACGGGATTGCAAAAAAGGTATTTTTTTCGTTCGAATGATATAAATGACCAGGATCTGGGTCAGCAGCGATTCAATAAACCAGCCGGATTGAAAGACGGAATTTCTCAGTCCGAAAAAGCCAAAAAGCAAGACAAAGGTCAGAATGTCAAAGACCGAACTGATCAGGCCAAAGATAACCATGAAGTATTTGATGAATTTCATATCCCAATGCCGCGGCTTGCGCAGATATTCTAAGTCCACATTGTCAGTGGGGATTGACAGCTGGGAGGTGTCGTAGAGCAGATTATTGAGCAATATTTGGCCGGGCAGCATCGGAAAAAAAGGCAGATAAATCACGGCGCCGATCATGGAAAACATATTGCCGAAGTTGGAGCTCAGCCCCATCATCAGGTATTTCATGGTATTGCCAAAGGTCTTGCGTCCTTCAATGACTCCCTCCATTAATTCTTTCAGTCCTTTGTTGACTAGGATAATGTCGGCCGCTTCTTTGGCCACGTCCACGGCATTGCTGACGGAGATGGCGACGTCGGCGTTTTTTAGCGACGGCGCGTCATTAATGCCATCGCCCAAGTAGCCGACGACGGAGCCGTTTTTTTTGAGCGCGGAGATGATGCGATTTTTTTGGATGGGAGAAAACCTGGCAAAAATGGTATTATTCGCCGCTTTGGCGGCGATGGTCTCATCATTCATTTTGTCAAAATTCAAATCTTCGCCGACTAAGATGCCTTTGACGTCCAAGCCCAGATCGGAGCAGATTTTTTTGGTCACCAGCGGGCTGTCGCCGGTGAGAATTTTTACTTCGATTCCATAATCACGCATGGCGGTAATGGTTTCTTTGGCGCTGGCCTTGGGCGGATCGTAAAAAGCGACAAAGCCGATCAGCGTCAGATCTTTTTCTTCGGTTTTGGAATAGACGCGTTTTTTGTCTTTGACTTCCCGGATCGCTATGGCCAGTACCCGCAAGCCGTCATTGCTGAGATCGTCATAAAGCTTCTGTATTTTTTTAAGCATTGCTGGCGTCAGTTTTTTATGTTTGCCCTTAGCTTCATAGGCAGTACAGATTTTGAATATTTCTTCCGGCGCTCCCTTGGTGACCAGCCGTCTTTTTTTATTTTTCTCATAAATTACCGAAGATCGCTTGCGCATAAAGTCGTAAGGGATCTCATCGATTTTTTTAATACCTTTAATATCGACATCTTTGAATTCCAAGATGGCTTTATCAAGGATGCTTTTTATTCCCGTTTCCAGTGAGCCGTTGATGTAGGCTTGGCTTAGCACCGCCAGGGAATCCACTCCAAAGACGTCCAGATGCTTTATTAAAGTAATTCGATCCTCGGTAAGCGTGCCGGTTTTGTCGGTGCAGAGGATGTCCATGCTGCCGAAATCAGGAATGGCATTGAGCCGTTTCACCAGAACGCCTTTTTTAGCCATATTGACCGAGCCCTTGGCCATATTGACGCTCATGATCATGGGCAGCAGTTCCGGCGTGACGCCGACGGCTACCGCCAAGGCAAAGACGAAGGAATCGACAATGTCCCTTCTTTCAAAAGCGCTGACTAAGAATATCAGCAGGACGATAATAATGATGATTTTAATGATTAGGAAGCCGAAATTTTTGACGCCGTTTTCAAAAGCATTCGGCGTCTCTGCTTCCGTCATGGTTTGCGCCAGCCGGCCGTATTCGGTCTGTCCGCCGGTGCTAGTGGCGATGAAATAGCAATAGCCGGAAACAACATGAGTTCCGGAGAGGAGGGTGGCGGTTTTGCCTGCGCCGACTTTTTTCTCCACGGGAAAGCTTTCGCCGGTCAGGACCGATTCATTGACGAAAAAATCGTCGGCGGAAATGATGCGGCCGTCGGCCGGCACGATATCGCCGGCTGAGAGCAGCAGCACGTCTCCCGGCACGATATATTTGGCGAGGATTTCTTTCTGGGAATTATTACGCCAGACGGAAGCCCGGATCTCCAGTTGGTGGGCGATTTTATTTGCCGCCTGATTGGATTTGTGTTCTTGATAAAAGTTTAGAATGACTCCCAGCAAGACCATGCCCATGATAATGAAGAAATTTTTGAATTCCCCGGCCAGTCCGGAAATAGAAGCGGCTACCAAGAGGATAATGATTAGCGGGCTTTTGAAATATGAGAACAGCTTGACGAGAGGCGCCACTTTTTTCTTATGCGCCACTTCATTAAGTCCGAAGAAACGGGAGCGCCTGAAGGCCTCCTTGTCGGTCAATCCGTTTTTGCCCGATTTTAGATCCCTAAAGATTTTATTCAGGGAATTTTCTCGGATAGCTTCCAGGGTTAATGGCTTGATGTTAGCCAGTAACGGGTTGAGAGTAATGGTTGGTTTCATAATTATATTATAACATATTTATACTTGAATTATTATCATAGATTGTTGTATAATATAGTTAAGAATAATCATTACTATCAATATGGCTAATGTCCTGCGTCCTAAATCGGCATATGGCAAGCCGGCTGCCGGTCCGGCCGAGCCGGAGAATTTTTTTAACACTCCCGATAAGGGCGGTTTTTTCTCGCCGCAACAAGAGCAATTGTTTACCGGCGAAGGCCAATTATCTTGCGATGTCTATCAGGACAAGGATAATATTGTCATAAAATCGACTATGGCCGGCGTCGATCCCAAGAATTTGGATATTTCCGTGACTAATGATTTACTGACTATTCGCGGCTTTCGCGAGACCGATGAGGAAGTTGAGGAAGATAATTATTATTGCCGGGAATGCTACTGGGGCGCTTTCAGCCGTTCCATCGTCTTGCCGCAAGAAGTCGATCAGCAGAAAATCAGAGCTAATTTAAAAAATGGCGTTTTGACCATCAAGCTGCCGAAGAAGCATAAGACCTCAGCCATTAAGATCAAGAAAATCAATGAATAGTCCTGGCAATAAAATGGACGCCTTTGTCATAAAAGGAGTCATCGATAGATTGGAAGGCGATAAAGCGGTCATTAAGACCGAGGATCGCCAGGAGTTGATTTGGCAAAGAGATAAGCTGCCCCATGATTTGGGAGAAGGCGATTTAGTTGAGTTAGCCATCGGTGCCGCCGATAATCTGGCCAGCCAGCGGCAGGAAAAAGTCGCTAAAGAGATTCTCAAACAAATTTTACATACCAATGATTAAGCCCGCCGGAATTTTTAAAAAATTCCACATTAAAATCAGGCGAGAAGAAGGTGGTCGGATCAATAAGTGGTGGATTTTATTCGCGGTGATAGCCGCTGTTTTTGTTTGCGCCTTGATTTTTTTGTCTTTAATTTTATTCTTTGAAGCTAAATATTCCCATCGTTTTTATCCCGGCAGCCGCATCGGCGCTATTTCTTTGGAAGGCCTCATGCCAACCCAGGCACTCGCGCTTATTGATCCGATCACTGAACGTCTGGATAAAGAGGGGCTAGCAATTATTTATCCAGCAGGCGGTAATCATACCGTCAAGCTGGCGGATTCCGTCGGCGGTTTGACTGATCCGGATCTCTCCCGCGATTTGCTTAGTTTTGATAACCATCGTACGGTTTATGACGCTTACAATTACGCCAGGAGCGGCCGCGGCTGGGAGTGGTTTAACAACGTCTGGCTGCACTTGGAAATGCTTTTGGGCAGCCAGAATTTTACGGCCAAATACACTTTGGATGAAGCGCAGCTGGATAATATCCTGCGTCAGGAATTTGCCGCTCTGGAGAAACCGGGACAAAATTCCAAGCCGCAAATTATTTGCCAGCAAGATAACTGCCAGGTGGAAATATCGTCGGAAATAATTGGCCTTACTTTCAAGTTTACTGAAGTAAAAAAGAAAATCAGGAACAATCTCAGCCGGCTGAGTGAGGAGCCGATTTATATCAGCCAACAAGGAGAGGTTCCGGAGATTACCAAAGAAAAAGTGGCGGGCCTTAAGCCGGAGATTTTAAAGATTTTGGCTAAGAATAAGATAGAATTCACTTATTCTAATGATAAATGGAATTTGGAAAAAAATGATTTGGCCGGCATGCTGGCGTTTGCTACTACCAGCGATGGCTTAGCGGCAGTAGTTAGCAAGGATTTATTTTTTAAGTGGCTGGACAATACTATCGCTAAAAAAATAAACGTGCCAATGCGCAACGCCAGCGTTGAAGTTAAAGATGGAAAAATAATCAGCTTATCCGTGGATCAGCCGGGCCAAGAAGTGGACCAGGAAAGGGTTTATACCGATTTTAATCAAAAATTGCTTGAAGCTGGCGATATTAGCGTGGAAGTCATGGTCAAAAAACTTGAGCCGGCCGTGGCTACGGAAAATGTCAATGATCTTGGCATTAAAGAAATCATTGGCGTCGGCCAGTCGTCCTTTGCCGGCAGTCCCGCTAATCGCCGCCACAATATCAGGACTGGCGCCGGCAAAATGCATGGCGTGCTGATAAAGCCCGATGAAGAATTTTCTCTGATTCAGACACTAGGTCCCGTCGAGGGCTATACCGGCTATCTGCCGGAATTGGTAATTAAGGGCAATAAGACCACGCCGGAATACGGCGGCGGCTTGTGCCAGATAGGTACGACGATGTTTCGCGCGGCTTTGGCCAGCGGCCTGCCGATTTTAGAACGGCAGAATCATTCTTATAACGTCACTTATTATTTGGAAAACGGTTTGCCGGGAGTGGATGCTACCATTTATATTCCGCATCCCGATGTCAGATTTAAAAATGATACTGGAAATTATATTCTGATTCAGCGCCGTATTGAGGGTGATAAATTATTTTTTGAGTTTTGGGGCACGCCTGATGGCCGCGTGGCGACGCGTACCAAACCGTCGGTCTGGGGCTGGACTTCACCGGAGCCGACTAAGTATGTGGAAACTTTGGATTTAGCCCCGGGCAAGAAAAAATGCACGGAGACCTCGCATAAAGGCGTCAACGCATCTTTTGATTATATTGTTACTTATCTCGGCGGTGAAGTAAAAAAACAAACATTTACTTCCCACTATAAGCCGTGGCAGGCAGTCTGCCTTATTGGCGTAGATAAGTTATCTGACGGAGGAGATTCTAATGACAGTTCATCCACTCCAGCGGAAGTGGGTAGTGGCACGACAACCCCGCCAGTATTGGTGCCTGATATTTCATCTTCGACGGCGAATTAAAGAATATTATTTTTGTATAAAAATACTCCCGCAAGGGAGTGTTTTTGTGTCTCATTTGCGATCCTTGACTATCTAATCAAAATCTAGTTAAATGATACGGAGGCAACGTTCATTTAACCTTGTCAATAAACGGGCAAGAGCCGAGGAGAACCCCCATGTCTACATCACAGGTTGTTAGTTTGCCTCCTGCGAAAGACAGGGGCAAACGGAAATTAAGAAAATGGCGGATCGAGCTTGCGGATCGTCTCCAGGCCATCGATCTGCTAGCCGAAGGGAAAACAGTGGATCAGGTAGTGGAGCTCATGGCCAAGAAACATCCTGACTGGCCATTGGAAAAAGTGAGATCTGCGCACTTTCCCAAAGGCCTTTATTCCATCCACCAGTTTCAAGGCGCATTGCAAGAAGAAATCGACCAGGCCAAGATTAGACTGGCTAAGAATCATGCCGCTAATCAAACGAGCGGCAGCAGAGTCTTCAAGTATCTTCATCAAGACCCTGAATTCGTCCGACAAACTAGGGAGAGATCTAGCATAATGATGACCAAGCTTCACCGGGATCCGATTTTTGCCGCTCAAACCGCAGAGCGTGGCCGACGGTCAATTGCCAAGTTTCACCAGGATCCGAAGTATATCGAGGCCTCTCGCAAAAGAATAACTGAACTGCAGCGGGATCCGGATTTCATCCGAAAGAGACGGGATGGGCTAGCCCGCTTATGGACTCCGGAAAAAAGAGAGGAAGCTCGTCAATGGATGCTTCATCTACATAGCGATCCGGAGAT
Organism: Candidatus Buchananbacteria bacterium; assembly: GCA_903859075.1. GTDB lineage: Bacteria > Patescibacteriota > Patescibacteriia > 2-01-FULL-39-33 > 2-01-FULL-39-33 > CAIOLF01. The sequence continues at coordinate 18,324 of CAIOLF010000046.1, read as the reverse complement.
AGTTCAACGGAATCGGATAGCTGTAGCCGAGGCTCGACGTACTCCTGAAGCGCGGGAAAGAGCTCGCCAACGAATGGTTGAGTTTAACCAAGACCCAGGATTTCAAGAAACAAGACTGGTCGGCATGGCTAGGCTTTGGAGCGACCCTGAGTTTGTGGAACGGCAACGGGAGGACTTGAAACTTCGGAACCAAGATCCGGACTTCATCGAGAGAATACTCAAAGGCCAAGCTCGCTACTGGACACCAAGACATCGGCAAGAGGCCAGGAAAAGGATGTTGGCTTTATTTGATGATCCGGAATTCATTGCCGCCAGGCAGAGATTCTGGACCGAGGAAAACAGAGAGTTGGCTCGACAGAGACTAATTGAGTTAAGACAAGAACCGGCTTTCCAGTTGGCCCTGCTGGTTGGCAGGTCAAAGTTATGGCCAAGTCAGACGGAAAAAAGGCAATGCAACACTCTGGATGATATGGGCATAGCCATCGTTTCCAAGAGTCGAGAGGGTTGGTTGACGGTAGGATATACTCCAACGGTCATGCCAGGGGAAATGCAAGAGCTGGTCAATGAGGCCTTAACCCAGCTTAAACCAATGGAGAGACGAGTTATCGAGCTGGCTTTCTTCTCTAATGGATCATCCGCTGACCGGCTGGAAATGTCGGGAGAAGAAGTGTCTGTTGTCTTAAAGCAAGCGCTGGCCAAACTTGCGCAAGACCCGATACTGCAAGAGTTGCTATAGGATCTTAGCTGAATGCTGGATCCTATTTTTTTAATTTAGGAAAATTGAGAGACCCCGAGTCTCCCTAAATAAAACTCCAGGCACAAGGCCCGGAGTTTTATTTTTCGTGTACCGCCACGGGGAGTCGAACCCCGATTACCAGGATGAAAACCTGGCGTCCTAACCGTTAGACGATGGCGGCAAATTGGTTTTTGCTAATAAGCTTATTTAATTATAATGATTTTAAGAAAAATGTCAAGAAAAAATTTAGATAAAATTTAGATAAAAAGAAAAGAGGGCGGCACTATGGCGGTGTCTCCCTCTTAGTACTTGTTTTTGAGGAACGGTTCTTCCGGCCGTCCCGTTTGGAGATTGACCAGCTTGACGGCGAGGCAGACGCGATTTGCTTCATTGAGCGCTCCCCACAGCTCCTCTGCGATATCCGTCGGATTATCGCCAACCAGCGGCAGGAAAAACGGCTCGCCCTGATATATGGGTGGCGGATTACCATCGGTCAGGTAGGTGGTGAGGAAGTGCCCGATGCCCGGACAGAATTCCTCGAAGTTGAAGAAGTTGCGCTCGCAGGTTGTGCCGAAGGGGGATCGGCGCAGGATCGACATCTTGCCGGTATAGGCGTTGTTTCCGGGCGTAACGCAGACGGCCGTAATTCGCGGGGTGGAGATGGAGTCGTTCTCGTACGTATGTTTGTTCATCGCCCGTTCGAAGTCGTTCTCCGTTACTCCCCAGCATTCAAAGACGGTATCTGTCTGGCGGCCGTTGCTGGCCAAATAGACGCCCGAGTGTCCCGCCATGGCTGAGTAGATGGTTTTTTCGGGATCGCCTGTCTCCTTGCTCAGATCCGCCACCTCGGTGTCAACGCGGCCGTGGTCGAGAAGTTTATAGCGGCGGTTGCGACTACCTCCGCTGCGACCTGTCACAAAAGTCACCAGTATTAGATGTTTTCCCGACTTGTTGAGGCCAATACCAATGCCTCGGCCCGGATAGGGGTTGCCCTCGAGCGCCGCCCGATTGGTGGCTGCCTGTTTGAAGAGCTGCTGCATGTTCATGCTCGTGTCTCCTTCCTAAAATGTACATAACGGCAAAGCAGTTATAGGTCACGTTCCTAAACCGTCTTCAACTGTTGTATATAATAATTTTGTCATTTTGTCAATGGCGGTATTAGATAAAAAAAGCACCAAACTTATTTGTCTGGTGCGGTGGTTTGCGGTTTGTCGGGCGCAACAATCGGCTTTGCTTCCCGCCCGATCTTTGAGTCACGGCAGTTGGCATCATTGAGTGGCTGCCTTGACGTTTGTTGGATGTTAGCCACTACCAAAGCGCGAATACCCTTATTCATGGCCTCTCTTTTCTGGGCGCATTTAACTTGCTACACGCAATGAACAATAAGCTATCTTAGTATGAATTCAATTTTAAGTCAACTGGCATTGGTAGTGCCGCTAGGCCGATTTGAAGAATTAACCAGGTTTGACTTTTATCTTTAATTATTGTAATATTGTCTAAATCTTTTGGAATGGGAGGTTTCAAAAAGAAGCCCTTTGAATATCATAGAAGAGTTGATTTAGGAGGGTCGGACGACTCTCTATGTTAGAATTTGAGTGGACAATGACGCGGGCAAGGCCTGGCGTCGGCAAAGGAAAAATTAGCATGGCGAAGGCGAAGTTGGGACAAGTGAAGGAGCCGGCAATATTTCTGGCTCAGTTTGTCGGACTGCCGGCAATCGAGAAGTCCGACACACTCGAGGGACTGGCGAAGTGGGCGGCAGGATTGGGATACAAAGGAATCCAGATTCCCGCCGATCATGACAATTTGCTCAATGTCACGAAGATCGCGGCCGAACCGGCTTACGCCCAGGAAATGCTCGGGCAATTGCGCGAATGGGGCGTGGTACCGACGGAACTCTCGTTCCATCTCAGCGGGCAGTGCGTGGCTGTGCAGCCCGTCTATTACGAGAAGATGGATGCGTTCGCGCCGGAGGCCGTTCGCGGCAATCCGCAAGCCCGCGGCGAATGGGCGAAACAGCGAGTCAAACTGATCGCGCGGGCATCGAAAAACCTCGGCCTGAAAGCGGCCGTCGGTTTCTCGGGCTCACTGCTCTGGCCGTTCTTTTATCCCTGGCCGCCGCGGAGCGAGCAGGAAGTGGAGGAGGGCTTCGAAGCCCTGGCCGATCTGTGGTGGGACGTCTTGATTGAGTTTTACGAATGCGGAGTCAGGGCGGCGTTCGAGCTTCATCCGGGCGAGGACCTTCACGACGGCGAGAGTTTCGATCGGTTCTTGTCCATGATCGAAATGGAGGGATCCGCCGAGGAAGCCGTGGCCATCAACTACGATCCGAGTCACTTCGTTCTGCAGTATATGGACGAGGTCGGGTTCATTGAAGCGTATCATGAGTACATCGCGGCCGCCCACATCAAGGACGCGGAGCTGCGTCGGGGCGTTCGTTCCGGCGTCTATGGCGGCTATATGCCCTGGGTGGAGCGTCCCGGACGTTTCCGTTCGCTCGGCGACGGCCAAGTGCGTTTCAAGGAGATCTTCTCCGCTTTCGCCGAACTCGGCCTCGATCCGTGGCCGGTCGTGGAATGGGAATGCTGCCTCAAGGATCCCATCGTCGGCGCGACCGAGGGTGTGGAGTTTGTGAAGCGGCATACTATTCCGGTAACCACGGTGGCGTTCGACGATTTCGCCGCGGAGAGGAAGGAGCCGGAAGTTGCCTGACAGGCAAGACGAATGATTTCATCGGGAAATGACTAAAGAGTTGTTTCCCTTTTTTTATTTCAAAAAATTTAAAAATAAAAAACTCCCGTCAAACGGGAGTTTTTTGTGTCTGAACGTTTTTCAAAACTATTATTGCGGAGTCCCGCCAGGTGCTTGCCCGGGGTTATTGCCTCCCGCTCCGGGTCCGCCAAAACCGCCCGGCATTCCGGCCGGCCGGATCTGAATACTTTGGGCGCTGATGCTGCCGTCGGCATTGGCTTTGCCGGTTGCCATAACACTGGTGCCGACATTGAGATCGCTCAGGGTGCCGCTGGCCATTTTGCCGATTTCGGTAGCGCTGGAATAAAAGATAATTTTTGATCCGCCCGTGCTTAATTTGACAGTTACACTCTTGTCATCCTTGGCGATGATGTCGCCATTAATGAAATTAGTATTGCTGACGCGTCTCGCATTGGCGCCATTCATTTGTCCGGCGCGCCCAAAATTTCCCGGGCCTTTTTGGCTTTGGCCAAACTTCATACCGCCGTAAAAGGCGCCACCGCCGACCAAAATGATAATGATTACAAAAATAATGATCAAGTTGCTTTGTTTCATAACTTTTATTTATTATTTATTTAAAAATCGTAAATTATTCAAATCTTAGGGCTTCAATCGGATTGAGCCGGGCGGCCCGATAGGCCGGATAATAGCCGAAGACGATGCCGATGGCGGCGGCCACTCCGAAAGCGAGCAAAATAGAAAATAGAGATACGCTGGTTTGTATTAATCCGAAATAATTTATGCCGTAGGACACACTCCACCCCAGGGCGACGCCGATGATACCGCCGGCAAATGTCAGCGCTACCGCTTCCGATAAAAATTGGCTGCTGATGTCGCCGCGTTTGGCGCCGATGGCTTTGCGCAGGCCGATTTCCCTGGTTCTTTCGGTAACATTGGTAAGCATCATATTCATAATGCCGATGCCGCCGACGACCAGCGAGATTCCCGCCACTGAGCCCAACAGGATAGTAAAGATTTGGGCGATATTAGAGGCGGTAGCGGCAATGTCCGCTTGGTTAAGGGTGCTGAAGTCGGCCAGTGTCGGATCAGAGATGTGATGGCGGGACAATAATAATTGAGTAACATCCGCTTGAACTGTTTTGGAAGTTTCGGAACTGGCGGCAGTAACACTGATCGTTGAAACATACTCATTGCCGGAAAGATATTTTTGGGCGGTACTAATAGGAATAAAAATCATATCGTCTTGACTGCCCATGCCGCTGCCGCCTTTGGTCTTGGTCATGCCAACGATTTTAAATTCCATCTTGTTTATTTTAATCATCTGGCCGACAGGATCCGCGCCGGTGCCGAACAGATCGTCGCGGACAGTCGGGCCGATCACCGCCACCTTGGCGGAACTTTGATTATTTTGATCGGTAATGAATGACCCGCTGTCAATTGTCACATTGCGGACTCCGGTATAGGCCGGCACAGTGCCGATAATTTGCGTGTTGGTATTCTGGCCTTTGGCGGTTACCTGATAGCGGCCGCTGACCTCCGGCGCTATTGCTTTGACATTGCTGACTTCCGCGGCAATGGCGCTGGCGTCGTCAAGCGTCAGTGATTTGGCCGTGCCGCGGCCGCCGCTGACAAACATTCCCGGGCCGCGCTGGGCGCCGGGCATGATGATGATCAGATTGGAGCCGATTGCCTGCACGCTGCTATTGATGGAGCTTTGAGCGCCCTGGCCGATTGCCAGCATGGCGATGACCGAGCTGATGCCGATGACAATGCCCAGGATTGTCAGCGCCGACCGGCCTTTATTGGCGGACAAAGCAAAGTAGGTTTCTTCAAGGATGTCGTATAGTTTCATAGTTATTTTTTATTATGAGTGGGGGTATCACTGGTTATTTGTCCGTCGCGAATATAGATGATCCGGTCGGCATGTTCGGCAACATCGTGCTCGTGGGTGATGATGATTATGGTTCGGCCTTTTTCCCTATTTAATTTTTGAAAAGTTCCCAGTACGATTTCACCAGTCACGGTGTCCAGATTGCCGGTCGGTTCATCAGCCAGAATCAGTGCCGGATTATTGACCAGCGCCCGCGCGATGGCAACGCGCTGAATTTGTCCGCCGGAAAGCTGATTGGATAAGTGCAGGAAATGTTCTTCATCTAGGCCGGCGGCGAGCAGTGATTCTCTGGCTCGTTTTTCCCGATCTTGGCGGCTGACACTGTCGTAGACCAGCGGCAGCATGACATTGCGCAAAACCGTGGCGCGCGGCAATAAATTGAAGGCCTGAAAAACAAAGCCGATTTTATCCTGGCGGATTCCTGCCAAGTCATCCTCGCTTAAAGTGGAGACATCCTTGCCATCCAGCAGATAAGTGCCGCTGGTCGGAGTGTCCAAAGCGCCGAGGATATGCATCAGCGTTGACTTGCCGGATCCGGATGGTCCCATAATAGCCACGAATTCTCCGTCCTCAATTTTAAAGCTGACACCGCGCAAGGCCTGCAGATCCTGCGTTCCCAGTTTGTATACTTTGGTAATGTTTTGAAGTTCAATCATGGAATCGGTTTTAAGTTTTAATCTCGGGGAAAGCCGCTTCCGCTGGTATTCACGCGAATTCCGGCGCCTCCCGTGGCGCCAGTTCTTTGGCCGCCGACGCTCTGCAAGATGCTAGGCGCTTGCGACGCGCTGCTGGCGGCAACGGCATTGGTGATTGTTCTGATGATTATTTGATCGCCGGCGTTCAGTCCGGAAATAATCTCAGTATTGGTATCGTCACTGATGCCGGTAATCACGGTTTGGTTGATTGGCGGCAAGGTAGAAGTTACTCCATCGCTGCTGGTAGCGGTTACGCCGGCTGGGTCGAGCATTTGCGCATAGGAAGAATTGCCCTGGGTTTTAATGGCGGAGCTTGGCACCGTCAAAACATTTTGTTTCAGCTGGGTGATGATTGAGGCGGAAGCGCTCATGCCCGGCTTGATGCGGTCGTCCTGAGTATCCAAGCCGATTTTGGCGTTGTAGCTCACTACCCCCTGGGTGACTGTGCCGATAGTATCAATATCAATAATTTTGCCGGTGATTTCCAAGCCATCAATAGCGTCAAATGTCAGTGACGATTTTTGTCCGATTTTTACTTTGGCCGCGTCCACTTCATTTAATGCTATTTCCACAATTTGTTGTTTGGTGATGATGGTCGCTAGCGCGGTATTAGCTGAGGCGTCGTCATTTTGATTTATATTGACCGCCGCTATTATTCCGTCAAAGGGCGCTTTGACAGTATAGTCGGCCAGACCATCCAAAGCGGTTTGGACGGCTATTTCCCGCTGATTGACGGCCAGCTCTTGGGACCGGATATCAAGCGGGTCATTGCCGCTTTGCTTGACGTCAAAACTGTTTTGCGCTTGAGCTAAGGAGTTTTGGGCGCTGATAATTTTATTTTGCGCCGCGGTGATATTATTCTGGTTGGTATTTTTTTGGTTGCTGAGCGCTTGCCGCTTAGCGTCCAAATCGTTGATAATGGCGTTCACGGAACTCTCGGCGGAATTCACAATGCTCTTGGCGCTGTTTAAATTGGATTGGGTAAAGGAGGAAGTTATGATGGCGGAGTTGACGGCATTATTGAAAGCAGACAGCATGGAGGATATTGAATTTAATTCTTGCTCGGCTTGGCTAGTTTGATCTTCTAGAATTGCGTTGCCAGCGTCTAGATTAGAAACCAGGGTTTGATATCTTTTTAGGGCCTCCATGGCCAATGGCCAGCTATTATTGGCATCTATCCTGGCCTGCTCATCGGTAGTAATGAAATTAAGCTTATTCTCAGCGTTATTATAATTAGCCGATAATAATGGGCTCATTTGATTATTAAGAATATCATCGGCTTTATTATAACCGTCGCGCAAGGAACTTTTGACATTGCTGATGGCGCTGGCCAGATCCAGATCGGCTTGATGCTGGACTTGAGTTAAATTATTTTGAGCATCAGTCAAGCTATTTTTGGCATTATCAAGTTGCAATTGAGCCGTCTTCATATCAGATGGCAAGGTGCCTCGCTTGAGCTTTTCCAGGGAGATGCGGGCGTTGGTCAGGTCTATTTGGGCGTTTCTTAAAGTTTTTTGGGCATCTTTGCTGTCCAGCTGGATCAGGACGTCCCCCATTTTTACTTCCTGGCCGGTTTTAATATTTACCTTTAGCGCCTTGCCGGAAGCATTGGTTTTTATGTCCGCCTGATTGGAAGCGGAGACCTGCCCGCTGCCGCTGACCGAAACGATAATGTCATTGGTTTCAACCCCGCCCAAAACGTAACTGGTCTGGGTTTTGCCGCTGTTTATCTTTTGATACAGATAATAGCCACCGCCGGCAATAATAATGATCAGAATAATGACGATTAATTTGTGTTTTAAGATAAATTTCATAGTTTTATTAGATATATAAATTATGACTATCGTGGCGGCAGCGGAGCCGTGTCAGTGACCGGAGGAAAAGAACCCGGGGGCGGCGGCAGGACGCGAATTAATTTGGCAGTTATTTTTCCGGAACTGTCGGGATCACCGATGACAACGATCAAATCATTATTTTTTAGATCAGCCGTTTGAAGCGATTCACGTAAGCGGCGGATAGTCGTCTCGGCGGAAAGTGAAATTATTTTTTCAACATTGTCGCGGCCTTTGATGATTAGGGAGTTACCATCTAATTTGATTATTTGTCCGACGACGCCGTGCGAATCAATAAAATCGGAGTTTTTTATTTCAGCCATAAATCCCTCTCTCGGACCGGCGAAGTTGCGATGGTAATTCTCGCTCCAGCGGTAAGAGAAGTCAGCTTTTTGATAGCCGACAAACATCCCTAGATTGAACAGTACCAGAGCGGCGATGGCGACGCCGAGGCCGATGAGAATGCCGGTGAATATTTTTGATTTGAAAAATGATTGCAAGTCCATATTATTGATATTTCAAGATTAATTTTTGCAAGTCAAGCAAGCCCTTTTTGAGGGCCAACAGAAAAATCAGGCAAGATATTAATAAATAAGCAATCGGCAGCAGCGGCGCGGTCTCTAAAATCGCCAAAGTATAATTTTGCCAATAAGTTCCGACTGTTTGATAGTCTGAAAAAATAAGGGAAGTTATCTGGGCGAAGTCAGACTGGTTCAGCGTTTCAATTAACAGGTAGACGCCAAAAATAACGAGGCCGCCGGCTAGCAGGGAAATAAACAAAAAAATTATCGCCTTTAAGCTGGCGGCTTTTTTTTGCTCTCGCTTCAGGCGGCTGATTATTTTTTGGTAAAGTTCCGGTGAAGGTTCCGGAAGATTGAAACGCTGGTTCATATTAGGTAATACGAAAAAAGAAGGCAATTGGGTGCCTTATTTTTTTGAATCATCTAAATTTAGCTAGCAAATCAGCTTAGTGATTGCTTGAGGACGGCTAATGCTCGATGATGCCGGCTCTTGACTGTATTTACCGGCTCATCCATAATCTCGGCGATTTCTCGGAAGTTGAGGCCATCCTGATAATACAGCGAAATAACGGAACGCTGCCTTAGAGGCAGTTTAAGGAGTGATTCGTTCAGCCGAGCATTAGAAATAATCCGCTCTACTTGCTCGCTGGGCAGAGGAGAATCATCAATTAGTGAATCCAACCAGCCGGAGCCGGTATCTTTTTCCAGAGCCGAGAATAATAAGGGTTTTTTCTTCCGTAAATAATCAATGGCGCAGTTTTTGCCGATAATAAAGAGCCAAGTCCGGAAATTTTTTGTTTGGTCGAATTTTTTTATTCCCCGCCAGACCTTGACGAATGTCTCCTGGGTCAAATCCTCGGCTTCTTTTTGATTATTTACCAAAGCGAAGAGAAAAGAGTATAACCGGCGGAAATATTTGCTAATCAGCAAATTCAGCGATGTTTCGTCGCCGTTTAAATATTGGTTGATCAATTGTCGGTCATTATTATCAATCATAATTATTCCAAACAACAGTCAATCGCTTTTTTGACCAGGGTGCCGAGTTTGCCCAGGAAGCCGTTTGGTTCTTTATCTAATTTATTAAGAGCTTGCTCGTCGATTTTTTTGATGTCGCCGACCTGGATCAGCTTCATATTCAAGCCCCAGAATAGCGAGTAGAGATTGTAGGCCTTCTCAAATAATTCATAAGCCTCCTGTTTGCGGTTTTGGCCGAGCTGCTTGGCGCCCACTTCCATCAGCCGCATCGAAGCGGCCAGCAGGTGTTTGGAAATGCACCAAACTTCGCCGTCATATTCTTTGATAATTTTTTTCAGCAGCTCTTTGCGCATTTCACGGACATCTTTGATCAGATCATAGTACTCCGTATTTCCGGTTTTGGCGCCGGAAAAAAAGAAGTGTTCCTCGATGCTGACTAGATTCATAATAGCAATGGAAAGATCCTGGTCAGAGGAGAGATCCATCTTGTTTTGTTTTTTCATCTGGTCGACTTTGTCGATGAATTCGTTTAGCTTTTGGATATCAGTGGACATATTATTTGGTTAGGAGATAAAAAATAATGCTCAATAGCACCAGCGCCCCGATCGGAATAACCACTCGTTGCAAGGGAAAATAGGATTTATTGTTATTGGCCTTTTTCAATTTATCATGAATCAGCTCGGCCAGGCCGAAGCCGATGCTGCCAATGATGATGCCCAGGATAATTTTATCAATACCCCAAAGAGAGTGCAGCGGATGGCCGATGTGGGTGTATTGCGGGAACGGCCAGAGGGAGACCGCAGTCAAGCCGTAATAACAGACCAGCACTAGGATTTTTCGGCCGACGAATTTGATTTTTTTCTTATCTAGCCAGCTGATTGTCCAGAGCGATATCGCCAGCAGTAATGCCCCCAGCCATAAACTGGCGACAACGTCGTCTATTTTTAGCCAGCGGGCCAGTCCCAGTCCGGCGCCGACGCCGATAATGCAAATAGGACAGACGGCTTGCGCTTTAGTGGCCAGCAGCAAGAAAAAAACTGAAGGTACTAGGAATTTAAGGTATTTTTTCATTATTTATTGTTTAAAAATGATATAGATATTATAAACTATTCAGCGGTTTTTTTCAAATCAGCCGACCCTTCAATTTTTTTCATATTTGAGCTATAATATAGCAAGTTATGAAAGATAACAAAGTTAAAATTATCCTAGCGATTGAGTCATCTTGTGATGAGACGGCGGCGGCAGTGATAAAAGTTACCGGCAAAAAACCGGAAATTTTGTCGAGTGTCGTTTCCTCGCAGATTGATATCCATAAGCAATACGGCGGCGTCGTGCCGGAGGTGGCGGCGCGCCATCATGTCATTAATATTCTGCCGGTAATCATGGAGGCGCTGGAGAAAGCGCAAGTGAATAAAAAAAATATCGACTTAATCGCGGTGACGGCCGGGCCGGGACTGATTACCTCGCTGATGGTCGGAGTGGAAGCGGCCAAGGCACTTTCCGCCGCTTGGCGGGTGCCGCTTCTTGCCGTCAATCATATGTACGGCCACATTGCCGGCAATTTTCTGCAGCCGCTCAAATTTCCCGCTGTCTGCCTGGTGGTTTCCGGCGGGCATACGGAAATCGTGGTACTGAAGGATCATATTAATAATAAAAAAATCGGCCAGACGGTTGATGACGCGGCCGGCGAGGCCTTTGATAAGGTGGCCAAACTTTTGGATTTGGGCTATCCGGGAGGACCGATTGTTTCGGCTGAAGCCGAAAAATTCAAGGTTCAAAATTCAAAGTCCAAAAGTAATGCGATAAAGCTGCCGCGGCCGATGCTGGGCAGTCAGGATTTTAATTTTTCTTTCTCCGGACTGAAGACAGCCGTGCTTTATGCGGCACAGAAGATGAGTCCTAAAGAAAGAAAAGCCAGGACGAGCGAAATTTGCCATGAATTCCAGAACGCGGTAATTGATGTCTTAGTCGGCAAGACGATCAAGGCCGCCAAAAAAATCAAGGCCAAGGCAGTGTTGCTGGCCGGCGGCGTGGCTGCCAATAAGAAGTTGCGCGAGAGTCTGCGCGAGGCGGCAGAAAGCAACGGTTTTAAATTTGCCGTGCCGGAATTCAAGTTGTGTACCGACAATGCGGCGATGATCGGATTGGCTGCGGCGCAGATTATTAAGAAGAAAAAAGTGCCTTTGGATAATTATAAAAAAATTGTCGTTGATTGCGGCTGGGAGCTGAACTAAGGCGATACTAATATACGAATGCATGCTAATTATACGAATTAAATTCATTAGTATCATTAGTATGAATTAGTATATTAGTATCGCATATTTAACTATTTAGGGCCATGAAAAAGAAAACCCACTCAGAAAAAGAAACTTATGATCTTGCCAAGGACTTCGCCAAAAAATTAAAGGGTGGAGAAGTGCTCTGTCTGGTCGGTGATCTGGGAGCCGGAAAGACGGCTTTTACCAAGGGTTTGGCGGCCGGTCTGGGAGTAAAGGGGATTGTTACCAGCCCGACCTTTGTTTTGATGAAGATTTACCCCGTTAAATCCAGCCCCGCTGGAATTTTGTTGGAGACAAAATTATTTAACGGGGTGAACAAGGCCAACCACAGAATAAAAGAGATGGCGCATATTGATGCCTATCGGCTTAAAGAAGGGCAGGAACTGATAAATATCGGAGCGGAGGAATATTTCAGAGATAAAGAATGTGTGACAGTGATCGAGTGGGCGGACCGGGTGAAGGAGATCTGGCCCAAGGGATGTACCAAGATATATTTTAAGATTTTAAATGGGGATGAGAGAGTGATAGAGGTTAAAAAATAAAAAATCCCGAATTACTTGGGATTTTTTATATAGAAATTTTAATTCTTAATTCTTAATTCTTAATTCATAATTCTTAATTATTCAGAAACGCGGAAGACTTCATCAATAGTCGTGATGCCGTCAAGCGCTTTAAGGATGCCATCCTGAGCCATCGTGATGACCCCGTCTTTGACGGCCATCTGCTTTACTTCATATTCGGAGAGATTGCCGGCGATAATCGCTTTTTCCATTTCGCCGGTGATGCGGATGATTTCAAAAATGCCGACTCGCCCTTTGTAGCCGATATTCTGGCAAGCGTCGCAGCCGCCTCCTTTGTAGAATTTTAGATTATTTTCATCCGCTTTATAGCCGGAGTTCTCCGGAATTTCTTTGATTTTTTGCATCACCTTGGCCAGGGTTTTTTCATCCAAAGTCGTTTCTTGTTTGCAATTTTCGCAGATGCGGCGCACCAGGCGCTGGCCAATGGAGACGTTTAGCGCCGGCGCCAGCAGGAAGGGCTTGGCGCCCATTGATAAAAAGCGGGGGATGGCGCCGAAAGCGTCATTGGTATGAATGGTTGATAGCACCAAGTGGCCGGTCAGCGCCGCCTGAATGGCGATCTCCGCCGTTTCCAAATCGCGGATTTCTCCGACCATAATGACATCGGGATCTTGGCGCAAGATAGAGCGCAGGGCTTTAGCAAAGGTATACTCGCCCTTGACCTGACTCTGATTAACGCCAATAAGCTCATACTCGATCGGATCTTCAATGGTAATGATTTTTGTCTGCGGATCGTTTAATTTTTTTAAGACCGCGTACAAGCTGGTAGTTTTACCGGATCCGGTCGGACCGGTGGTAATAATCATGCCGTTGGGACGCTGGATTTCTTCCATGAGCACGTCATAGGCTTGGCCGCGCAGCCCCAGCTCTTCAAATCCTATCTGCGAGCTAGTACCCATCAGCAGGCGGATGACGACGCTCTCGCCATAAGCGGTCGGCAGGCAGGAAACGCGCACGTCGATTTTTCCGTTAGCAAGGAAAATGGTGAAGCGCCCGTCTTGTGGCCTGTCAGTAATATTGATTTTTAATTTTGCCAGCTGCTTAATGCGGGAAATGACGCGCGGCCAAAGCTCTTTGGCGATAGAAGCGGCGTCATTTAGCACGCCATCAATGCGGTAACGTACTTTGATATCAATCTCCTCGGCCTCGATATGGATGTCAGAAGCGCGCGCTTTGATGGCGCCGGCAACGATCAGAGTAACGGTCTCGGTAATTGATGTTTTTTTGATTTTTTCATTCAGGTCGTGGAAGCTTTTAATCCCTTCCTCATATTCTTTTAGTTCTTCCTCAGTGATTTCCACGCCGGTGATGAAGTGGCGGATTTTTGGCAGGGCTTCGTAAAGCTTAAGCGCTGATTCAAGGCTGTGCGCCGAAATCAGGTAAGTCGAAATATTGGCGTGGTATTTATCGGCGAATTCCCGTTCCAGCGCTTGGACGCGATCGGAATAGTTGACGGTTCCCAAGCGGATTTCTTGGCCGGTATTTAAGAAGCAGACGACCTGCAAATCACGAGCGGTTGGCTCATCGATGATAGCGATGGTATCAGGAGAAATGCCAAAGCCGAAAAGATCGATATAGGGCAAGCCGGCTAGTTGGGCATTCTGAGCCACTTCCTGTTCTTTTTCTTTAATGGTAATTTCTTTTATTTTTTCCTCGAGTTGCTGCTCGGCCGTGTCAGCACTGCTAGCGGCGGCATTGTTTTTTTTCGGCAGCAAATCTTCTAGTGAGGGACCGAGATTATGCATACTAAAAGTGTTTAATCTTTTATATATTATAGTTTTTTCGGGCGCTAAGCGCAAGCCGCCCAGGCGTTAGCCGGGGCTTGGTGATTGTAAAAAGCTCCCTGGAGGGAGCTTTTAGTCAGGGCAGGCTATTTTTTGGTGCGGGGATTCGCCAGAGTCAGCTGTCTGGTCAGCCTGATGATTTTACTCAGCTCCTCTCTAAGGGTTAAGCGCTCAAATAGTAAAGTCCAGGAGCCCCACTGAAAGGTGCTGATCACGATGGCGCTGGTAATCATGGTTAGGATGATCAGGACGATGCAAACTAAAGCGATAATGACCTTAATAAAAGCCGGCAAATAGAACAGATAGGATAAAAGCGCGACTGTCGGTATGGCAGTCAGGACGGCAATGATGAAAGTGGAAATAAAAGCCACGACAACATAAAAGATAAACATCAGGAAAGCCATCTCGAGCGAGATGAGCCAATTTTTCAGAAAGAGTTTCCAGCCGGATTTTAAAGCTTCCATCCAGGATTCTTTTTTGAGTATGAGGTAAAAAATTTGATAGCGGACGAGGAAGGAGACAATCAAGGTAATGATCACGAAGATAATAAAAGAAATGAAGTACAGTAGGGTGGCCCAAGTGCCTTTGCCGGTTAGCAGCAGCAGCTCCCGGCCCATTAGAAAGAGCAGGACAAAAATAATGGCTTTTAAAATGACATTAATTAGGAAGACCGGCCAGAATAATTTTGTTCCGGCATCAAGCCCTTCATTAAAAGTGGTTTTTTTTGTTTTGTTTATTAAGGAGATGTTTCGGATAAGTCCAATTTGGGAAACAGTGGAAAGCCAGAGGAGAAACAAAGCTACGGCTATAACCAGGATAAATATCGCCAAGGCGATAATCAAAGTGGACGAATTGGAAAACAGCGCCAAGACGATACTCTTCCAAATATCGGCGTTGCCGCGGAGCAGGCCTTCTTGCAATCCCTGCTGGAAACCGGAAACGGTAGTTGACAGGATGTCACTATTGCCGGGACTATAAAGGGCACGGGCGATTATCTCATATTCGCCGCCGCTGGAAATAATTGCGGCAAAAAAGCCAAAAAACCAAAGACCCTTGAACTTTTTGGTAATTTCCCAAGCCCGCGCTAGAATCGGGCGATAAAGCGATTTACCTTCCATATAAATTAGCTTATTTTATATTGACTATATTATAACACAATATTAAAATAAGATGCAAGGAATAATTAAATTTCTAATTAATCTAATTTCTAATTACTAAATATAATATCCAGCAGCAAAATATATCAGTCATTAATAATTTTTAGCAATTAGGAATTAGGAATTAGAAATTAAAAACACCCCGGTTTTTGAAGGGTGTTTTTAGTATAATTAAGTTAAGCTAAAGACATTAAACAAATAAGGCATTAAACTCTTCCGCTTCCAGCGTTTCTTTGGTAATCAGGGCGTTAGCTATTTTATCCAGATACTGCCGTTTATCGGTAATGACCCGCCGTGCTGTTTTGGCGGCTTCTTCAATAAAACGGTTGATTTCTTGGTCGATTTCCTCGGCGCTTTTTTCTGAATAGTCGCGCTGTTCATGAAGCTCGCGCCCCAAGAAAATTAGCTCTTCTTTTTCGCCAAAGGTGCGCAAGCCTAATTTTTCACTCATGCCGAATTCAGTGATCAGCTTCTTGGCAATTTTGGTGGCCTGGGACAGATCGCTCTGGGCGCCGGTGGTCACCTCGCCGAAAATTTCTTCCTCAGCAACGCGGCCGGCCAGCAGCACTGCTAAGTCATCGATTATTTGCCCTTTGGTATGAAGCTTCTTGTCTTCAGTCGGCAATTTTAAAGTATAGCCGGCAGCGCTGCCGCGGGCAATAATAGATACTTTGCGGACGGGATCGCTATTGGGCAATTCATGCGCCAGCAAGGCATGCCCGGCTTCGTGGTAAGCGGTGATTTTTTTTTCCTGGTCGCTTAAGATATGGCTTTTTCTTTCCGGGCCCAAGAGCACTTTATCAACGCTTTCCAAAATATTTTCCAAAGTAATTTCTTTTTGATTTTTGAATGCCGTGAGAATTGCCGCTTCATTAAGCAGATTATAGAGATCGGCGCCGGAAAATCCCGGGGTGCGTTCGGCCACGTTCCGTAAACTGGCTTCCTCAGCCAACGGCTTATTGCGGGCATGGACGGAGAGGATGTCCTCACGATCATTGATGTCCGGCAGATCCAGAGTAACGCGGCGATCAAAGCGTCCGGGACGCAGCAAAGCGGAATCAAGCACATCCGGACGATTGGTAGCGGCGATGACGATTACGTTATTGTTCGGTTCAAAGCCGTCCATTTCCACTAGTATCTGATTGAGCGTTTGTTCGCGTTCATCGTGGGAGCCGCCCAGGCCCGCGCCGCGCTGGCGTCCGACCGCGTCGATTTCATCGATAAAAACGATGCAAGGAGCGCTCTTCTTGGCGCGGCGGAACAGGTCGCGGACGCGGGAAGCGCCGACGCCGACGAACATCTCGACGAATTCCGAACCGGAGATATGAAAGAAGGGGACATTGGCTTCTCCGGCAACGGCTTTGGCGAGCAAGGTTTTGCCGGTGCCGGGAGCGCCCAGTAGCAGGACGCCTTTGGGGATATTAGCGCCCAGAGCCAGGAATTTTTTGGGATTCTTTAGGAAATCAACTATCTCGACCAGCTCGTGCTTGGCTTCTTTGACGCCGGCGACGTCCTTGAAAGTGATTTTTTTGCTTTTCTTTTCCGGAGAAAATTCGCGCGCTCCGCTCTGGCCGAAACTGATGGCCTTATTATTCACCCCCTGGGCTTGGCGCATAATGAACCAGAAGAAGCCGAAGAAGAGGATGATCGGAATAATAAAAGGCAGGATATTAATCAGCCAGAATTTCAAGCCAATGTCGTTTTTTACCTCGATGGAGATCTTTTTGATCTTTTCCGGATTGACAGCGTAGTTTTTTAGTAGAGTGCTCAGGCTCTCGTTAGCCTCTTTTTGGATGATTTGCTTCTTGCCGTCGCTTAAGAGGACATTAAGCTCGTTTTCTTTGACGACAATGGATTTGACCTGCTCCTGATCGATTTCAGTAATTAATTTGCCAATGTCGGCCGTTTCCGATTTTTCCAAGGGAATATTAAAAGCGGCGAAAAGCAGGGGAATCAGCAAGAAGATTATGATGGCGATTATTATGTTTTTATTGATTTTTTTCATGATTATCTGTTTGTTTAAATTAATGATAAATGATACAATTCACTAAGATAGAATAATATTTTTTTATCAAAATGTCAAATTCTCCGCGACAACTTATGGATGGGCTGCTCTCCCGCTGGTTTTTTCAATTTCTGCCGGCCAAGACCAGTCCGGATTTTTTTACTGCTCTCAGGATTGCTTTTATTCCATTGGTGCTGTGGCTGCTGGCGCTGCGGCTATTCGGCTGGGCGCTCATCGCTTTTATCTTGGCGGCGACTTTTGACGTTTTGGACGGCTCACTTTCCCGAGTCAGGAAAAAATCATCCGGCTGGGGAATAATACTAGATCCGGCCGCCGATAAATTATTAGTGATTTTGACTTGCTTATTTTTATCCTTTTACTATCCTTATGCCGTTATCTTAGTTCTCTCGGTTATCGCCGATCTGATGATTATCGCCGCCGGTTTTTTGCTGCTGGTAGTTTTTAAGGATTTTCAGCTGCCTCACGCCGATGTTTTCGGCAAAGTCAAAATGCTCTGCGAGTCGGTGGGAGTGGCGTTTGTTTTAGGTTATCTGGTCTTCGGTTCCTTCTGGCTCTGGCCGTCCTTTGTCTTGATGCTGGCGGCCATGCTCTTGGGCTTTGTCAGCTTTTTTATGTATGGAATAAATTTTGCCAGAGGAAAATAATTTATTAATAAAGTTGATCCCTCTCTTTGACAAAATCTCTCAAATCTCATATAATGCTTTGAATCGTAACAATGGTTCTTTCTAGCGATGAAAACAGGAAACAATCAAGGATAAACACAACCTTCAAAGAGGAGGAGACAGTTATGACAACGGAGAAGCAAGTCAAGCAATACCCGCAAGTTGCTGAAGCGTTTGAACTGGAGCTCGACGGCGACGCCGACGGCAATACCCCGCTAGGCATGGTCAAGGCCTTCGGCTACAATCCCGAGGGCTGGAAGTTCCAAGGCGAGGCCGTCACGGGCAAGCACAAGGGAAAGTTCAAGCTGGTGCAGATCGGCTACCAGCCCAATCTGGACGCGGCCAAGGCGGCGCTCGAAGCCAAGCACGGCCCCACGCCCCAAGGGCAGTGGATGAAGGCGTTTAAGGACGCCTATCCCGAAGCCGACGGCAAAGGTCCCGTAGGAATTGCCGACGCTTCGTGGGTCGGCCCG
>CAIOLF010000045.1 GCA_903859075.1 Candidatus Buchananbacteria bacterium | reverse complement strand
CCGATAATGATGATGGCAATCATATCCGGGTGGCCAATGCGGATGGCTCCTACTTTGACAATTCCGGAGGCAGCCCTAGTTGGAAAAATTTTCAAGTTTTGAACATGGACGGCGCAGCGGCTACCGGGGTGGTACTGCCGGGGGACTTGATTTCTCTGAAGCCGGTGCACAATCCCGCATTTGGCAGTTATTCCGCCGGCTCGATCTATATCAGCGCTTGGTCGCAAGATCTAAATGACATCTATATGGATGAAGATAAAAACAGGGGCACTGCCAGTGATTGGGAGAGATTTAGATTTATAAGGCTGACCGGCTCCGCTAATAGAATTACGGCGGCCGGCACTTATAAGATTCAGATCTGGAACGGCAGTTATTGGAATGTGGCCTATAGTGGCAATAATACTCCGCAAATACTGGGACAGAATACCGGAAGTGCTGACGAGATTTTTCACCTTGACCATGCCCAATAACCGCTGATTTCTGAAGCAGCTTTGTTTACCATGTTTTGGTTTATTGGTAAAAATCAATAACCTCTGAGCAAAATTTAAAAATCAGATGAAGCTCACCCGCAAAAAACTGACCATCCTCACCTTAATCGCCATTTTTGTCATGGCGGGGGTTTTGAGTTTCTGTAAGTACGGTCTGGCTGAAGATACCCCGACACAAAATACTCCGCCATCATTTAGTTCTGGATATCAATGGAGTGCCAATAGTGGTTCCATTGGCGCCGGTTCTAATGGAAGCGCGTATCAAAATAATGGCGTTGCAGGAGTTAACTATAACAATCCGAGCGGATTTATTGATCAGAATACTATACCAGAACTTATTAGGACGTGGGAATTTGTTGATCCCTACGTGAATCCTATAACACAACTTGGAAACATTTGGAGTTACTATATCAGTGGAAAACCATATGTCTCAACTGCGCAACAAGCCGGTCAATATCTTACTAATCAACAATCAGCCGAAGCCCAACAAAAACAAATAAATGATATTGTGGCCAATGGACATGGGGCAGATTTAGCTCAGTCACTAACAGCTAAACTTAATGCCGAAAAGGCTGCAGCAGATGCAAAAACGGCGGCTGCGGGTAATAACAGCCCTCCAATCATGGACATCATCGGCAATATTTTCGCTTGGCTGCTGTATTGGGTGGTATTTGGAATTTCCTGGATTATCGCCCGCGAGGTGGACCTGCTGATTTCGGTCATGTCCTATCCGATTAATATCAATATGCCGGCAGTCAACGCCGGTTGGGCGGTTATCCGCGATCTCTGCAATAATTTTTTCATTATAATCTTGCTGGCTATCGCCGTGGGGACTGTTTTCCGCTTGCCCAGCTACCGCTACAAGGAGGCCCTGCCTAAGCTGCTTATCGCCGCGGTGCTGATTAATTTTTCCAAAATGATCACCGGCATCGCCATAGATATTTCGCAGATAATAATGCTGACTTTTGCCGTGCCCCTGGCCGGCATCCAAGGCAATAATATCCTGCTGAGCGCTCTCGGCCTGCCGGATTTGTTTAGTTTTATTAAGGAAAACAACTTATTAGCTAAAGATGTCAGCACTCAGACAAGTTCTGTCGGTATAGGCAATGTTATCGTCGTCTTGCTCTGGGGCATCGTCGTCGGCATCGTGGCCTTTGTGGTAATAGCGGTGATAGTCATAATTCTGGTCTATCGCATCGTTGCTCTGTTGTTTTTGGCGATCCTGTCGCCTTTGTTTTTCTTCGGCCAGTCGCTGGACAAGTTCAAGGGCTATGTCGGCGAATGGCTGAGCATGCTGAGCAAGTATCTGGTTGTCGGGCCGCTGATGCTTTTCTTTCTCTGGGTTTCTTTTACCATTATGGGATTTGCCGGGTCTGGTTCTGCCGGCAATAATGCGGTGAAAACTATCGGCGGCGCCAGCTATCAGTCAGCCGCGGAAGCTAGAACCAGTTCAACTGCCGCAAGTATGGCCGGGCAAACTCAGATTCTGTCACGAGCCATGACCATACCAGGCATGCTTAATTTTGTTTTTGTTATCCTGCTATTAGTCATGTCTTTGCAGATGGGGCAGAAATTCGGCGGCAAAGCCGCTGGTTTTGCCACGTCCGGATTAGGATTTTTGGATAAGCAGAGGAAGAGGGTCACTTCATTGCCTGGCATGGCGGCCGGCAGAGCGGCCGGCAGCCGTCTGGGCAGCGTTGTTTCCCGATTCGGCCGGTTGCCGGGAATTTCTATGCTGGGCGGCGGCGCTCTGGCCAATTATTTTGATTCTCAGCGGGCTAAGGTGCTGGATACGAAAGCCAAGTCCGAACAAGGCAGGATCAGCAACATTATTAAAGCTGGTGGATTCAATCAGATGAATGAGCAGCAGCTACTTAGAATGGCCAGCGATGTTAACCGCCATACTCGTTTGGCGGCTCTGCAGACATTGTCCAACAAGGGACTGCTTCGCGATGACCCGAACTTATCCGAACCCCAGCGTAATCAGAGAATCAATCTTATCAATAAAGCCAGGGAAGACTTTTCTTCGGTGCCGGAATTCTTGCAGTCGTTTGACGATAATGTCCGCAAGTATTCGCCGAATTTTGCTTTGCAATCCACTATGTACACCAAGGGCGGCCAGGTGAATGTTGAGAAGCTGACCTCGGATCTGGCTACCGGCAAACTGGATATTTCCAAACTGATGGGCGGCTTGAATGAAAAATCAGCCGACTTATTATCCACCTCATTGGCGGCTAGCGGCGGCCTAGGCACCGCTGAGAATTCTCTTACTAAATTTATCATGAATCAGACCAGGGGCGATCAGAAGGAGATGGAGAAAGTCTTCGGCGCCATGGATGATAAGATTAAGGATAAGATCGGAGGCAAACTTGATGAAACTGTCTTCGCTGACGCTACCGGAAAGATTAATGACGATCTGCGTGAAAAATACATCAAGGCGTCCAAGAATTTAAATTTTGATAAGCTTTTTGGTACCAGTACCGCTGGAGTCGCCAAGATGGAAAATTTTGCTTCTGAAAACGGCGATCTGATTGCCGCCAACGCTTCCGCGGATAAGATTGGCAAGATCATTGAGACGATCGGCCATGCCCTTGACGCTAAGACTGTTGACAAGATGGTATCCAAGAGCAAAGAAATGAAGGAAAAGACGCAGGCGGCGTTTAGCGCCTTGGCGGGAGGATTTACTGATGCTAATGTGGCGACTAGGACTAAGGCATTGGCGGATACAACGAAAAAGTTAGATACTCTTAAGGCTTTGGGCGCTGCTGCCCCGCTAATTGCGGCTGCCGAAACCGCTAAGAAGGAAGCTAAGGCGGAAATGGATAGGGTCAAAAATACTTATCAGAATACTCTGCTGAGCGGAGCTGAATTTGATATTGGCGATCACGGGGATAAGCAAGGAGTGCTGAAGGAGATTATGAAAGGCAAGAAGAAGAAAGAGGTTTTGGAAAAGATGAATTCTAAGAATATTAATCAGAATTTCATTGACGCCACTTATGACGATCTTAGCGGCAAAGATTATGAGACAATAGCCGGCAGGAGCAAAGAAGACAAGGCGGCGTTGAAATCAGCCTTTAGAGCCTCCATTGATACGGAGACCGACCCGACTAAGGCCGCAAAAAGAATTAATAAATCTTTATCAGCGGATACATTTGACGCGACTGTGGCGACCGACCCGGTTCATAAAAATAAGTTTAAGGCCGCGATGTCGGTGGCCAGCGCCGATCAGCTCGCTAATTTGGACGATAGCATCGCGAGTAACGCCGGAGCTGTTTATCGAATAATGAATGAGACTACCCCAAATATTCTGATAGATTGGCTGTCTTCACGTACCGCTACTAATACTACCTTAAGAAACAAAGTCTTAGATTTAATTCAGACATTGGCGCCAGGCGATCCTCCGCGTGAAAAAGCCAAGAAGAAGAATTTAATATCATAAAAGTCATGGATTATACCAGTGAAGAAATCGTCAAACTGCGTCAGGAAGAAGATTGGCTTAACAGCTATAATTTAGCCGATGATGTTTTTTATCTGATTGTTACCGGAATGACCAGGGTTATTTTAGGCCGAGATTCTCTGAATGTTTTTTATGATAAAACTGTCGCCGCGGTAAAAGACAAAAAGATCGCCGATAAGATCGCTTTGCAAGCGGCGATGCTCCGTTTCCTGCCTTTCCGCCAAGACATTGCCGGACTGGATAATTTCATAAAAAAATTAGGCGGAACAGTACCGCCGCCGGAATTAAACCAAGAACCCAAGGAAGAAGAAGCGGAAAAAACAGTCGCTCAAAAAGATATAGAGCCGGCAGCTAACGCCGCTAAAATGGTTTTTTCCTCCACTGATGAGGAAGAAGTGAAATCAATGCCGGCTTTTGAGCATCAAGTCCCTTCTGCTGATGATTACGCGGCGCAAGCGCAGGCAATCATCAAGGACTTCGGCTTCAAAGATAAAGACGAAGTGATCATGAAGCGGCTGCAGAATTTTGTCGTTGCCAAGCTCCGCGATGTCCGCGATGACATTGAGACGCTGGAGGTGCTGACCAAGAGCCGGAAGATCGGCGGCATGGAATTGGATGAAGAAAAGGCCAGATTTCTGATTAAAATAATAAAAGATAAAGAAGGTGATTTCAGAAATGGCCAAATGCCGGAGACTGTTTCGGCCGTTAAGCCGAAGATTGAATTTCCGGTGTATCAGCAGCCGCCGGAGAAAAAAAATATTTCGGCTACTGCTAATGAGCCGGCCAAGCCGCTGACACTAGAGGAAAAGAGGGAAAAAGATGGATTTAGCGTTCAAGATACAAGATACAAGACACAAGACACAAAAGAAATTTTAGAAGAAAGAATTGAAAATTTAATAACCGATAATCAAGATACCAAGAAAAAAAGATTCGGCGGCCTTCCTGACAAAGGAGAGGTTTATCCGATTATTGAAGAAGAAGACGGTCTGCCGGTTATTCGTATGCCGGAAGAGGTGCTGGTGGCGTCTAAAAT
Organism: Candidatus Buchananbacteria bacterium; assembly: GCA_903859075.1. GTDB lineage: Bacteria > Patescibacteriota > Patescibacteriia > 2-01-FULL-39-33 > 2-01-FULL-39-33 > CAIOLF01. Next base: position 4,332 of record CAIOLF010000045.1, on the reverse strand, counting down.
ATTGCCGCCACAAAAACTAGCGTCAGAAATACAATCAGTTGTCGCGCCAAAAAAGGAAGAGCCAGCTCCAATTATACCGGCAAAACCGGAAGTGGTAGTGCCAAAAGAAGAACTCAAGGCGGAATTGCCGGTTGAAAAACCGGCCAACCTTCCTCCCGCCAGGCCCCGGCCTTACATTGCTCCGACTAAGACTTTGCCCCCAAAGCCCGCGATGATGTCGGCGAAGCGCCCCAGCCTGGATGATGTCAAATTCGTCCGCAAGCTTATAGGCCCGATAGAGGAGCTGGAGACCATGACGATTATTGATTTCCGCCGCATTAGTTCTGATCCGGTCGTTGCGGCTAAAAAAATCAAGGAGAAGGTTACTCTACTGGAGAAAGAATTGTATACCAAGAGAGCGGAAGGCATCCTTGCTTGGCATAAAAGTGAAGTCAGCCGTTTCTATCGCTTGCTGGGGCAGGCCTCCATGGCGGAGGGACGCGGTATTGAACAGATTATCGCCGAGCGCCAGCAAGCCGGCAAGCCGACGCTGACGCTTGAAGAGTTTAATGCTATAATGGAACTTAATAGGGAATTAAGATATTAAAATGGAACAAATAGTCGTACCGCAATTTTTGGACGCCGAGGATAAGATTTTCGGCCCGATAACCGTTCGGCAATTCATTGAAATGATGATTGCCGGAATGTTCTGTTTTGTTTTTTACAAGATTTTTGATTTTACGCTTTTCGTCGTCGCCAGTTTGATCGTGGTATTTATCGCCGTGGTCATCGCTTTTGCCAAGATAAACGGCCAGAACTTCCATTATTTCGCGCTCAATTTCATCCAAACTCTGAAAAGTCCGAAATTGAAAGTCTGGAAGAAGCAGCTTACCCGGGCGCAGTTGCTGGCGGATTTGAAAAGATCCCAGGAAATAAAAGTTTCTCCGCCGCGAGCCCCGCGTCAGCCGATATCTTCTTCGCGGCTTTCGGAATTAGCCCTGATTATCGATACCGGGGGCGTCTATCGCGGAGAAAACGGAAACTCGCTATAAATTATAAATATGAATAATATTTTGCCGGACAAATAATCATATGCCAGACAAAGCGGCTAACAAAACTATTCCTCCAACGCAGAAATATTTGCAGATCGCCGAGATCCGCGATGATTGCGTGGTTTTAAAAGATGGCAGTCTGCGGGCTTTGCTTTTGGTGTCTTCGATTAACTTCGCCCTCAAATCAGAGGACGAGCAGAACGCCATTGTTTCCGGCTATATCAGTTTTCTTAACGCGCTGGACGCGCCGATACAAATCGTGGTTCAGTCGCGTAAGCTGAACTTGGATAATTATATTGCCAATATTGAGAAGGCGGAAAAAGATCAGACCAACGATTTGCTCAAGATCCAAACGGCAGAATACCGGCAATACATAACCGACCTGGTCGGTCGCGGCAATATCATGAGCAAAAGATTCTTTATTGTCGTGCCTTACGATCCTTTTACCAATAAGAAGAGGAGTTTTTGGCAACGGAGCGGCGATGTGTTGCAGCCAACCGGCATCATTACTTTAAATCAGAAGCAATTCGCCGACCGGCATAAGGATTTGTTTGTCTATATAGATAAGGTTCTTTCCGGTTTGGCCAGCATGGGGCTCAAGGCCAGCGTACTGGATACGCAATCGCTGATTGAACTGTTCTATAACACTTATAATCCGACTATTTCCAACGCGGAAAAAATGGAAAATATCGATAAACTGCGCCTGGAAGAATCAGCTTTTAATATTTAATTATGGTTTTTAATCCTTCAGACCTCAAACAAAATAATCAGCTGCCGCCAGTGGCGCCTTTGGACAAGGCGCCTCAGTTGACGACCGTGCAAAAAAAGAAAATTGAAGAAAAAGAATTAGGCATCAGCCGGGAGCTCTTGGAAGAGGAGCGCGTCTATCGGGTGGGGGTGGTTTCTCTGAAGGATTTGATCGCGCCGGCCGCGCTGGAAGTCAAGCCGTCATATCTGATGCTCGGCGAGCTGTTCGTGCGCACGATTTTCGTCGTGGAATATCCGCGCTATATCAACGTCGGCTGGTTTGCTCCGATAATCAACATGGATATTACCGCCGACATGGCTTTGTATTTTTATCCGGTCAAGGCCGCGATTATTCTCAAGCAGCTGAAGAAAAAAGTCGGCAACGTTGAAGCGGGACTTATCACCGCGGCGGAAAAAGGCGCGCCGCGCGATCCTTTGGCGGAGACGGCCTTGCGCGATATGGAAAAACTGCGCGATGACTTGACTCAGGGAGTGGAGCATTTTTTCCAAAGCGCCCTTTACATAACCTTTTACGCCAAGACGCTGGCCGAGCTGGATGAGACCAGTGAGCGGATTGAAAACGCTCTCGGTTCGGTACTGGTCTATTCGCGCCGGGTTTTTTACCAGGCCGAGCAGGGGTTCAATTCCACCTTGCCCATGGCTTTTGACGAAATGCAGGTGCTGGTCAATTTCAATACTTCGCCGGCGGCCAGTTCCTTTCCCTTTGTCTCTTCGGATCTGACTTCCGATAACGGCATTCTTTACGGAATCAACCGCCACAACAACAGCCTGATTTTATTTGACCGTTTTTCTTTGCAGAACGCCAACGCGGTGGTTTTTGCCACTTCCGGCGCCGGCAAATCGTACACGATCAAATTGGAAGTCTTGCGCAGCCTGATGTTCGGTACGGATGTCATAATTATTGATCCGGAGCGCGAGTACAAGCATCTTTGCGACGCGGTCGGCGGCACTTACATTGATATTTCGCTTAATTCGGAAAGCAAAATCAATCCTTTTGATTTGCCGCGGGCGGTCGGCGAGGATTCCAAGGCGGGGGACGTCATCCGCAGCGCCGTCATCACCGTGAAGGGATTGGTCCGGCTGATGATCGGCAATATCACTTACGAAGAGGATTCAATAATCGACCGCGCCCTTTTGGAAACCTACGCGCGCAAGGATATCACTCCGGATGTCGATCTGACCAAGGTGGAGCCGCCGGTGCTGCAGGATTTCCAAGAAATTCTTGAAGGCATGGAAGGCGCCGAAGACATCGTCTTGCGCCTCAAAAAATTCACGGAAGGCACTTTTTCCGGTTTGTTCAATAATCCCACTAACGTGGTGCTCACCAATCAATTAGTGGTTTTTTCCGTCCGTGATTTGGAAGACGAGCTGAAGCCGATGGCTATTTATTCCATCGTCAATTATATTTGGAATGTGGTGCGCAGCCAGATGAAGCGCCGCATCCTGGTGGTGGATGAGGCCTGGTGGCTGATGCAGCGGGAGGATTCGGCCAAGTTTATTTTTGCGCTGGTCAAACGCTGCCGCAAATATTATCTGGGCGTAACGACCATCACCCAGGATGTCAATGACTTTCTGACTTCGCCCTATGGCCAGGCCATTGTCAATAATTCTTCCATTCAGATCCTACTCAAGCAATCGCCGGCCGCCATTAACCTGATCCAAAAGACTTTCATGCTGACGGAGGGCGAGAAGTATCTGCTGCTCGAGGGCGGGGTGGGCGAAGGCATCTTTTTTGCCGGCTCCAAGCACGTAGCGGTCAAGGTGGTAGCCTCCTACTCCGAAGATCAGCTGATTACTTCCGATCCGCGGCAACTCTTAGAAATAGAACAGGCCAAAAAGGAGTTTGAAGAGGCGATGATGGCGGGAAACGCTTAATTTTTAATTCCTAATTTCTAATCTATGGATACGCGTCGAAAAATAATTTTGGCCATCCTGGTAACCGTTGCGGTGCTGGTAATGGCGTTGTTTTTTTGGTTTTTATTCCGGCCCAGAGCTAAGCTTCCGCCCAGCGGCAATATCAACGCCAACGCCAACTTGAATGTGAACGTGGAGCCGGTGGCTCCCATTCCTCCGCCCAGTAAAGAGCGCCAGGAACAGGAAAAAGAATATCCTCTCGGACTCAAGCAGGTGGCGGCCACTTTCGCTGAGCGCTACGGCAGTTATTCCTCCGATCAGCCTAATAAGAACTTGGAAGATTTAAAACCGCTGATGACTTTGAAGATGCAGAATACGGCCAGAGAATTGATTGATGCCGGACAAATGTCGTCCGCCCCGGTCTTTGTCGGTTATAGCTCCAAAGCCCTTAATAGCGAACTATTGGAAATTAGCGACACTCAGGCGACGGTCAAAGTCCAATTGCAGCGCGTGCAGTATAGCGGCGATAATTCCGGCCCCCGAGTGTTTTATCAGGAAATGACCTTGCAGTTCGTTAAAATAGGCAGCGATTGGAGAGTCGATTCCCTGGCAGTGAATTAGTTTCAGCCCGGGAGATTGACAGAAAATCATAGTTGTTAAATATCATTAATATTATAAT
>CAIOLF010000044.1 GCA_903859075.1 Candidatus Buchananbacteria bacterium | reverse complement strand
TATTCATTAAAACCTTGAATTCCGGCTTGGACTTTTTGGGCTGGGTGAACTTTTTTGATCATCGAGTACTTAGGACTACTACCAAAAGGAGAATGTTCAGGAGAATAGCGGACAATCCTAAGCCGGAGGTGATTAATTCCTATCTGGGGCTATTAAGCCATGGCAATGGGTATCAACTTAGTCGGCAAATTGCCAAATTACTCAAGACTTGTTAGGCTATAATCATTAAGACTTACATAATTACAAAATGTTGCTTATCGTCAACACCACGCCGCAGGATCATTTGGAAATAATCATCGCCAACAAGCGAGATGGTTTTAAGGTAAAAAAAGTTCTCGGCCGATACAATCAGGCGGAAAAACTGATGCCCGCAATCGACAAATTTTTTGGCGCGCAAAAGATCAAGCTGGAGAAATTTAGGGGGATAGGAGTCGTCAGCGGACCGGGCGGCTTTACGGCCGTGCGCATCGGCGTTGCCGTCGCCAACGCCTTGGCCTTTGCCTCGAGTCTGCCGGTCGCGGCGATCAAGGCGGATGAGTTCAAGAATAATGATGAATTGGTTGCAAAGTTATGGGAAAAAATTCGCCGAACGCCTTCCGGAAAAATCGTCATGCCGTATTATGATCGCGAGCCGAATATCACAAAGCCACGAATTAAGAATTAAGAATTAAGTCCGCCAGAGGCGGATGCGCCTATGGCGCAAATTAATGATTAATATTTGAATTTGAATTAGCATTTAAACCCGCAGCATTAATAAAACTTGTGCTAATTTTATGCGAAAGCCAGCAAAAAATTTTCGCAAGCGCAGTGTCAGAAAATTTTGCGCAGCGAAGCATAAAATTTAGCCATGTTTTATTCTGCTGCGACTTCTTGCTCCGCTTCTTCTAGAAGAAGCGGAAAGAAAATCAGACTGTGGATAAGTATTAGATGGAAAAAAGCGGTAGATGCAAAAAGTTATGCACTGAATATCCACAGGAGGACTGATGATTGACAAAAATGCCCCAAAAGTGGCATTTTTTTTGTTTGAATTAAAGTGGCGAATGATTGTTGCTCGGTGGTGATTAGTGGTGTATAATTATATCAGAGTGGTGAAATGTGGTGAAATACAGAAAACCCAAGCTGAAATATTAACGGCTAAGCTTTAATTTCATGTTCATCGGACAATATTCCCACAACTTGGACGAGAAGGGACGAGTCGCCGTGCCGATAAAATTTCGGCCGGAACTTAAAAGCGCCGTGGTTACCAAGGGTTTGGATAACTGTCTGTTTTTATATCCAAAAAAGGAATGGGACAAGCTGGCCGGCGAGATCGCCGATCTGTCGATCAGTAAATCCGGCAACCGCGCCTATTCCCGCGCCATGCTGGCCGGCGCGATGGAAGTCGAATTCGACAAACAAGGCCGCATCATCCTGCCGGAGTATCTGCGCAACTTTGCCGGCTTGAATAAGAACGTGGTCATTGCCGGCTTATATAACCGCTTGGAAATCTGGGACGAGCGCAAGTGGAACGATTATCAGAAACGCAACGAAAAGAATTATAACGAGATTGCCGAAGCGCTGGGAGGGACTAAAAGTTAATAAGGTTTATAAAGTTTTTAAGGTTC
>CAIOLF010000043.1 GCA_903859075.1 Candidatus Buchananbacteria bacterium | reverse complement strand
TAGTAAAGAGATGACCACCTCCACGGTTGATTTATTTATTTATCCGGTGGGGAATTATCAATTATCAGTAACGGCGGCCGATAAAGCCGGCAATATTGCCAGCGCCACAGCGGAATTTGTTATTATTACCGATTTGCCGCATACCGTCTCGGATGTAGAGACATTTTATCAGCAAAAACAAATCAGCAAGGATGCCAGGAATAAGCTTTTGCCGCCTTTGGAACAGCTTCAGCGAGAGTTAAAATTGTCAGACACGATTATTGCCTTAGCGCAAAAAGCCAGGGACGCCATAAATAGCAACGCTAAATTAAAGCCCGCAGTCAAAACTGCGCTTCTAAAAGAAGCGGACAAAGGCCTGGCCAAGCTTAGAGCCGGCCGGCAGGAACTTATCACCGCCAAGCTAAATAGTTTTAATAAACAACTGGATAATTTATTGCGCCAAAGCAAGACAAGCCAATCTATTTATGATATACTTAAAGCGGATAGTAATTATTTAAAAAATAATTTATAGATAATATGGGTAGGATATCTAAGAACTTTTTGTTATTTATTATTATAGTTTTATTGTTAATTATTTTTACTCCAATATTCGGTTTAATTTATATGAAATTCTTTGGACCTGTTTCATCTGGATTTTTTTGGGGACCGTCGCATCCGGAATATATTGATGGATTTTTTATATCTTACTCTTTTTTTATACCATTAATGTTGACAATCTTTGGAGGAAAGAAAAAATATTTAATAATGGCTATTTTGGTCGCCATTGAATTATTATTCTTTTTTGGTTCATGGGAAGCATTTATAATTGACGCGGTTGCCGCCATCATCGGCTGGCTGCTGGGAGAAGGAATATTATTTGCCTATAAAAAACTGGCGCCAGCCAAGCCGCCAGTTAAAATAAAATCAGTAAAAAAATGAAATATCATTAGGAGAGGAACATTTAAAACCCCGCTAGTAACGGGGTTTTAAGTTTGATTTTTTAGATTTGAGGGATTTTGTTATGAAATATAAGGATTTTACAGATTGACTGGGAGGGGGAAAAAGTGATAGAATTAAGATAAAATTTTGTGTTGTAGCGTCTAAAATTATGGAAACTAAAAATATAATTTATGTTTTTATTGATGCTTCCAATCTGTGGCAAGCCCAGAAAGCCAAAGGATGTTTTTTGGATTATGGAAAGACAATAAAATATATCAAACGAACGTTTAATGGATCTGATATTAAGGTATTTTACTATACCTCTTTTCCGGCTGATGGCACTCGTTCTTACAGCATAGACGGCAAATTTAAATTTTTTACTTATCTCAAAAAAGGCCTTGGTTTTGAAGTTAGGAAGAAAGAGCTAAAGCGGATCAAGGTGACTGATGAGTGCGGCGAGCATATAGAAGAAAAAGGCAATATGGATGTGGAGATGGCCATTGACGCGATGTTTCATATTAAAAAATATGATACGGCGGTATTTTTTACGGGTGACTCTGATTTTTTGGCTCTGGTAACGCATTTAAGAACCAATGGCAAGAAAGTATTTATTTTTTCCACAAAAAACAATGCTTCGGAAGAATTAAAAACCGGAGGAGATGGCTATACTGACATTTTAAAAGTTGAAGAAAATATTTGGGGCCGCGGATTAAAGCGTCGGACGGAAAAATAAGGGTAAAACAAAATCACCCTCCGCGAGGAAGGTGACCCTTGGATGTGATACCCTTTTGGTCTATGAATCAACCAAAAGACATAAGTATTATAACACGCAGGTTACTAAAAATCAATTAAGGTTCGGATAAATCTTAGAAACTATCTACTTTTAGATAAAATATAGCAGAAAAGGCGTAGGGTAAATAAGCATTAAGACAGCAAAAAAACAGTCCCGCTGCGGCGGATGGGTTTTCTATGTTGGTGATAATTTTTAGAAAAATTTTATTATGATTTGTAATTTATTTTCACTTATGCTATTATTGGATTATAGAGAAAAAATATGAAAATAAAAATCAATAAAAATTTAGTCAGCAGACGCCGCCATTCAGCTTTTTTAAGGCTGTCTTTTGGCGTTTAATTTTTATTGAATTTTAGAGCTTATCCCTCCTGGACTTAGACGACAATGACAGCTTAGAAAGAGCTGTTTTTTTGTTTTCTAAGCTGGAAACCGCACCGTCAACCGATAGGAGGAATGAACCGTGTGCTTTGCAATGAGATGCTGTGATTGTGACGATGAAGAGCCGGTCACCACCATCAGCGCCAGCCAGTGGCAGAAACTGGCTGCCTGTCTGCAGCAAGAGCCGATGATTCTCGGCTATCGCAATACGGCCGAGAATCTTGCCGAGCTGTATCGGCAAGGACTCACCAGCGGCATTGTTGATGGACAAGGCATAACGGCTTTCGTCGCCTTTTGGCCGACCGATCGCGCTGAGTTCCTGGAATTCGGCTCCATCTGGGTCAAACCGGAATTGCGCGGACACGGCTTGGGCCATCGGGTGTTTAGTAACCTGATGCTGCATCAGCCGCCGGGCAAAACCGTATTTGCCATTACCAAAAACCCCAAGGTCGTCCACCTGATGCTCGCCGCTGGCTGGCAGGAGGCGACGGCGCAGACTTGGGAAGAGCACGTGCCCTGGGAGGTCACCTGCGGGCCTTGCGATGTGCCGGGCGACAGACACGCTTGCGCCTGCAAAGGCCAGCGCGACCAGTGCGGGCTGTATTACAAGCTCGGTTAACGAGCCGGGGAACGGATGTGCAGCCATCCGTTCCCAATCTTTTAAAATAAATAATTCAAATATATGGAAAATCAAATCACAAAACTGGCAGGAAAAAATCTGGGACCGACGCTGGCGATTTTTGCCGGAGTGCACGGCAATGAAACGGCCGGCGTGCTGGCGCTTGATTGGGCCAGGGATAATTTGCAAGTTAATTCCGGCACGGTCTATCTGGTCGTCGCCAATGCCGAGGCGGTGGCCGCAGGCGCGCGGCAGATCAATAAGAATCTCAACCGCTGTTTTTTGGCCGGCAATGACGGCAATGCTTACGAAGACAGCCGTGTCAGAGAGCTGATGCAGCTGCTCGACGGCTGTGACGCGCTATTGGATCTGCACGCCAGCACCAGCGACCAGAGCACGCCGTTTGTCATCTGCGAGCCGCCGTCATTTACCATCGCCAAATTATTCGGCGTGCCGCTCATCTCTACCGGCTGGGACGCCATCGAGCCCGGCGCTACCGACGGCTATATGTTCCGCGCCGGCAAGATCGGAATCTGCGTGGAATGCTATGGCAAAGCGGAGCTCGATGCCGGCGTGGCTTTGGCCAAAGAATCGATCTTACGGTTTTTGGCTTACTTCGGCGTGGTCGATTATTCCTATCAGCCGCCGCTGCGGGAACCCAAACTTTTCTGCGCGCAAGCCGCCATCAGGAAACAGACGGATGATTTTTCTTTCGCCAGAACTTTCTTTGACTTTGAAGTCCTGGCTCCGGGAGAGCTGATTGCCACCGACGGCGCGCAAAAATATTTCGCCCAGCCAGGGCAAGTGCTGTTGTTTCCCGACGCCAAGGCCAAGATAGGGGACGAGGTGTTCGTATTGGGAAGGTATGAAGAGTTTTAATAAAATAAATGTCCGGCATTGGCACCTGCTGCCGCTTTTTTATGCCATCCCCGCCCCGCATCAAGTGCGGGATAAACTCCAGCGGGGATCCAGTGGAACTTTATTGTATAAAGTGCTAGAATATTAGCATAATAAATCATTAACATTATGACCAAAAAAATTCTTTTTCCGCTGGTGTTTGCTTTCGCGCTGGCGCTCGTTCTCGCCGGTTGCGGACAAAGCCCGGCGGCTACCACCGGAGCCGATAATACCAAAGCCGATACCGGCAGTGTCAAAACCGACAGCGTTAAAAAATCTTCGGCCTTGGACGATATGTGCACCTATTTCCCCAAGGAGCTGATCGAGCAAGCGCTCGGAAAGCCGATTCTTAATGTCGAAAAGCCCTTTGTGTCCGAAAATGCCTGTTTTTACTACACCATCTGGACCGAAACTTATGATCATACGCCCAGCGGCGATATCCCCGGCGGCGCGCCGGTAGTGGTCACTTTGCGCACGGAGGATCTGGCCAAAAACATGGCAGACAATGAAAAAACCGGCAGCAAGTATGTCAAAGACGAGAGCATTTCCATGGATAATTATGTCGCCTATGACAATACCAAAAAGCCCTGGCAGGTGATTTTGATTTTAAATGACAAGCAATATTTCGAGCTGCATTATGTCCACAGAGCCGTCACCGGCGACGAGCTGGTGAAGATCGCCAAGAAATTGGCGGAAAGGGTGCAGGGGAAATAAAATTAAGCTAATAAAACAATCCCGCCATCGGCCTGCCTGCGCAGGCAGGCGGGATTGTTTTAATTTAAAAAGATTTAGCATCTCGTCTGAGCCAGAGATATAATATTGACATAATTTTGCCAAGGGACTACACTATCTAGTCAAAGGAGGAGTTCTTTCAAACAAAAGAAAAATCTGCAATTTTCTCATGAAAATGAGCAGTTCCCATACATTCTGTAATCGGCAGCCACAGTTCCTCAACCAAGAAAGCGAGGGTAAGATAATGAAGAAATTACGGTGTGCTTTTACGATGTTGTTGTTGGTCTGTCTGGCCGGATGCCAATATTTGCCACAGATCACCAAACAGCCGGAGTCCCAGACAGTGCCAGTAGGCACCGATGTTAGTTTCAGTATCGAGGCGCAAAATGCCGACACGGTCGGCTGGCTCAAGGACGGCGCCGTGATCACCGGTGCCGATACCATGACTCTTTCTCTGCCTGACGTCTTCGCCACTGATGCCGGAGAGTACCAAGCTGTTGTCACAAACTCTTTCGGCAGGGTCTATTCCGACAAGGTCACTCTGACTGTCAGCGGTGGTGAAGGCGAGGGTGAAGGCGAAGGCGAGGGCGAGGGTGAAACAGTGCCGATACAAGCGCCGACCGAAACTCTTAGTTCCGGGCTGATCGCCGAGCTGGTCGACCAATCGATTTATCATGCTGGTATGTTCGGCTGTACCCAGGTCTCAATCGTTGTTGATGCCAGCGGACAAGTCCATCTGGCTTATCGTAATGGAGATTACAAACTCAGCTATGCCAAAAAGGCGGCGGATGGCTGGTATATCTATCCGTCGAATGCCTGGCCGCTGTTGCGAGGAAAGCTGGAGGATTTCTACTATGTCTACGGCGCTGACAATAGCATGGCGCTAGATAAGGACGGCAATGTCCATATCAGTTGTTCCGCGGACGACGGCTGTGATGAAGACTTGCTCTATCTGACCAACAATTCTGGCCAGTGGCAGGTATATCAAGCCGATGTCAGGGGATTCACCAGTATCGGACTATCCAACTCCATCGCGATTGACAGCAATGGTGCCGCCCACATCAGCCATTGGTATTGGAATGAGAGCGATCTGCTCTATGCCACTAATGTCAGCGGTGAGTGGGAGCAATTCACGGTCAACGACGCCTCTATCAATCCGGAAAACCAGATCGCTATCGACTGCCAGGGCGTCGTTCATATCGCTTATAGCGATTGGGGCAATAACGTCGCGATCAGCTCCCTGATCAGCGGCGCTTGGAACCTGGAGCAAGTCCCCATCAGCGAACTGCCCGATTGGTATCCGCGGCGTCCTGTGTCTATGGCCTTCGATCAGGATAATAACCTTTATCTACTGGGTTTGGACGGCCTCAACATCAAACGCGGCGACACCTGGGAATATCAGGCCATCTTTAGGGAAATCTTCGGCGATTCAGCCGATTACTACCTGTGTATCTCCAACGATTGTCTGGTCATCGATTCCCAGAGCAAGGTCCATCTATCTTTCTATTACCAGCCGGTATCTTGGAGCGATACGGTCGGCCTATGCGATGAGACCAATGAGTTTTTTGTGTATTATATGACGAATTCAACCGGCGAGTGGAAATCCTGGCCCATCGACCACTGGACGCAGAAAAATTGCGAGACGACTTCCAGCCCGCCGCGGCTGGCAGTCGATAGCACCGGCAAGGTCTATTACGCGTACGTTAAGGTGACGGATTGGAAAGTGCGCTACGTCACTTTCGACCCGGCAGAGCTGCCCGCCAACTAGACCGTTACGTCCCAATCACAAGGTGATTGGGACTTTTTTTATTTAAAAAACCCCGCTATCGCGGGATTGTTATATTTTTATTTAGTATTTGGTCAAATCAATCGTCTCATCTATCCTGATGGTCTTCACAAAATCCGGCATGTGGCTGACCAGCAGCAATGCGCCTTGGTAATTATTGATCGCTTCGGCAATCACGGGAATATGGCGGAAGTTGATATGGTTGGTCGGCTCGTCGAGGATCAGCAGTCCCGGCTGCATCAATACCAATCTGGCAAAGGAGAGTAATCCTTTCTGTCCCTCTGACAAATCGCCGATCTTGTTGCCGATGATATCTTTGGTGATCAGAAATCCTGCCGCGACGGAGCGCACGGTTTCCGGTATCATGACGTCATCCGGCGGGACGACGCTCGCAAGCGACTCATAGGCCGTCTGATTGAAATCAAGCTGGGAAAAATCCTGGCTGTAATATCCCACGCGGACGTCTTTGGCGATCTTGGCGCCTTCGGCTGTGCCGGCGACAAGTGAGCGCAAAAAAGTACTCTTGCCGATGCCATTTGGTCCGGTGACCAGCACATGCATTCTTTTTCTGATCACCAGATCGATTTCTTTGATGAGCGGCAGATGACCGTAATAGGTGAGCACGGATTTTACGGTGACGACTTCGGTAGTCACATTCTGCTCCGGGATGTGAAAGCTTCTGATGGTGCGGTCTTCCCGGCGCACATCCACTATCTCGTCTTCCATCTCTTCCGTTTCTTCGCGCATCTTCTTGGCCAGCTTGCGCATCTTGCCGCCCTTGTTGGAAAAAAAGTTCACTTTCTCTTTGCGGTCCTGGATGATCTTTTCCGCGCGGGCGTTTTCCATGCGTTCGCGTTCTATCCGCTTGGCGATCTCATCCACCACGGTGAAGTAGTCGCCGTTGTAGCTTTCTATCTTGTGGGTAAAGACGTCCAGGTAAATGACGCCGTCGGTAAAGCAATTGAGGAAATCGGCGTCATGGGAGATAACGATGACGGTTTTTTCGTACATGACCAAAAAGGTGATCAAATGATCGATGCCGGCTTGGTCCAGATTATTGGTCGGCTCGTCGAGCAGCAGGATGTCGGGATTTTGAATAAGCGCAAAGGCCAGCAGCAAGCGGGCCTGCTGTCCGCCGCTCATCTCGCCGACTTTGCGCTCAAAGGGGATATCGAGGTTTACGGCATCGAGCACTTTTTTGATCTGGCCTTTGAGATTGCCCGGCACCGTCGTGAAGGCCTTGGCGAAGTACTCTTCCATGGTCAGGGCAAAATCGGCGCGATCCAGCGCCTGGCGCGCCGCGCCGATGGTGGCGTCGCTGGTGATGGAGACGGTGCCTTTTTTTGGTTTTAGCGACCCATTGATCAGATTGAAAATGGTGCTTTTGCCGGCGCCGTTTTGGCCCATCAGGGTGATTTTGGCTTTCCGCCGCACGCTGAAGCTGGCCTCATCGAGGATGGGCTTTTTGTAGGCGTATTCAAAGGAGACTTCGTCGAATCTCAAAATCACTTCTTCGGCCATGGCGGGCGATGTTTTAGAAAATTAATT
>CAIOLF010000042.1 GCA_903859075.1 Candidatus Buchananbacteria bacterium | reverse complement strand
CCCTGCCAAATTTATAATCGAACTCCAAAAGGAGTGCAAAGAAGAAACTTAGATAAACTTAACTTTGTATATGTTAAAAAGGAAAGCCTTCACCCTCATCGAGCTCCTCGTCGTGATAGCCATCATCGGTTTGCTGGCAACTTTGGCTGTGGTGGCGCTCAACAACGCCCGCGCTAAAGCCCGCGACGCCAAGCGGGCGGCCGATATCAGGCAAATCCAAACCGCCCTGGAATTGTATTTTAATGATATGAACCGCTATCCGTTAACCTCGGAATTTTCCGGCGGGCAACTATTTTCAACCTCGACTAACGGCACTACGACCTATATGGCCGCTATTCCGGCCGCTCCGGTTCCGGCTGACGGCTCCTGTTCGGATTCTGACAATTCCTTTTATTATACGTCCGCCGACGGCTCTTCCTATGCCTTGTCATTCTGCATCGGCGGCCGGACAGGATCTCTTGCCGCCGGCCTTAACACCGCTTCACCCGCGGGCATTTCCTCCGGCGGACCCGGCTCCGATATTTGCACGGCTTCTTGCTCCTGCACCGACCCCAACTTGCCGTGCTGCGATAATTGCGATCCGGCGGACGCCCATTGCCTCGGCGGAACTTATTGCGCCAACACGTCCAATTGTCCGGCGGGCCAATACTGCCAATTAGGCACTTGCGTGGTCGGGACCGCGGATTCCTATACCACCTTATTGATGCACATGAACGGCAATAATGGCGGTACGAATTTTATCGATAACTCTAATTCCGGACACGTCATAGCTCGTCACGGAAACGCCATTACCTCTACCGGAAACTATAAAATGGGGGGAAGCAGCGCCTATTTTGACGGCTCCGGCAGTTATTTGACGATATCGGACCAGAGTCCGGATTGGAATTTCGGAACCGGGGATTTTACGATAGATTTTTGGATGAAATCCAATTCCAGCTACTCTACTCAATTCCATGCCCTGATTATCCCGGGCAATTCAGGAAACGACGGCATCTATTTTGACTTCAATGACGGCCTGGGGCTTTGGGTTTATTGGAATAGCAACGGAAATTGGAATTATGTCCGGGGAGGCTCTGCGGGCGCTTATAGCAACGCTAATTGGCATCATATCGCCTTGGTACGGCACAATAATTTATTCACTGTCTATGTTGACGGATACAGTTTCGGAACCCCTTATACTTCCAGCGATGCCCTTAATTTGGCCGGCGCCAGCGATAATATTCGCATCGGTTATTTTAACGGCAATATCGATGAGCTTCGGATTTCAAAAGGCATCGCCCGCTGGACATCCGACTTTATACCTCAGACCAGCGAATATTAATTTGCCCGAATTTAATTTTTGATTAACCATTGATATGTTAAACAAGAAAAAAGCCTTCACTCTCATCGAACTCCTGGTCGTCATCGCCATCATCGGCCTCTTGGCGACGATTTCGGTGATCGCGCTCAATAACGCCAGGGCCAAGGGTCGCGATGCGAAGAGGGTGGCCGACATCAAGCAAATCCAGACGGCTCTGGAATTATTTTTTAACGACAAGGGCCGCTATCCGACCGCAGCCGAATTTAATTCCGGCTCTATAGTTTCCACCTCAACGAATGGCACCACCACTTATATGTCGATTATACCATCGGCGCCAAATCCTCCGGACGGAAATTGCTCGACGGCTAATGGTTATATTTATTCCGCCACGCCTGACGGCACTTCCTATTCCATCTCTTTCTGCACCGGCAATACCGTCGGCTCCCTGGCCTCCGGCGGTCCGAAATGCGCCACTCCAGCCGGGATGTTGAATACAAATTGTTGCGGCGGTGATATTTCCTACGGCGGCGAATCATATCCCGCAGTCCAAATCGGTACGCAATGCTGGCTAGCCAAGAATTTGAATATAGGAATATATGTCGACAGCGGCGCTACCGTTGATGGTTATGATAATACTGCCAGCACTTCCGATGATTGCATTGATGTCTCGTCGGGAAGCGGATTCTGGTCATGTCAAGGAGCCAGCGGCATCCAAAAATATTGTTACGGCGTTGACGGACAAATGGGCGGCAACTCTGCCAATTGCATCACCGATGGCGGCCTCTATGAATGGGCCGAAGCCATGGGATTGCCCTATTATTGTAATTGGACTACCTATACTTGCGACGGTATTGCCTGTACCTCGGCTGATTACACCGATTGTAATTACCCCGATCCAGCCGCTGCTCCCCGCCAAGGCGTCTGTCCCTCGGGCTGGCATATCCCCGGTGATAGCGAGTGGACCGTTCTGACAGATTATCTTACCAATAATAACTACCCCGGGATAGAGGGAACCGCCCTGAAAGCATTATCTCCGTCCTGGGACGGAACAGATAATTTTAGTTTTACCATCTTGCCTGCCGGCCTCCGTAATGGCGATGGATCGTTCAGCGGTCGCGGCGGTTTCGCCGGCCCATGGTCGTCTTTACCTCGCCCGGGTGGCCCTTCCCGCGCTTGGATCCGCCGTTTTAATTCCGGTAGCGGCGGAGTCACCCACATTTACCTTAATCGCGTGTCCGGCGGCCCGGTCCGTTGCCTAAGAAACTAACCCCTCGCCTGACCTATATATCCCTGCCAAATTTATAATCGAACTCCAAAAGGAGTGCAAAGAAGAAACATAGATAAACTTAACTTTTTATATGTTAAAAAGGAAAGCCTTCACCCTCATCGAGCTCCTCGTCGT
>CAIOLF010000041.1 GCA_903859075.1 Candidatus Buchananbacteria bacterium | reverse complement strand
GAAAACTGAAGACGTAAAAAAAATTGCCATGATTGGCGCGGGTGACATGGGGCACGGAATCGCGGCCTGTTGTCTGTTAGGCGGGTATAAAGTTGTGCTGCGCGATATCGAACAAAAGTATGTGGATAAGGGTATGGCTGGTATTAAGGCGAGTTTTGACAAATTCAAGGAAAAAGGCAAATTGACCCCAGAAGCATATACTGATGCTCTGGCTAGACTCATCCCGATGGTTGATCTGCAGACAGCGGTGAAGGATGCTGATTTTATCATTGAAGCAGTGCCGGAAAAACTGGAGCTCAAAAAAAGTGTGTTTGCCGATCTGGACAAGTACGCCCCCAAGCACGCAATTCTGGCTTCCAATACCTCAAACATCAGTATTACTGATATCGCTTCCGCCACCAAACGGCCGGATAAAGTCATTGGCTATCATTTTTTCAATCCAGCCATTCTGATGAAGCTTGTTGAAGTAATCAAAGGAAATAAGTCCTCCGATGAATCCATTTCCATCGGCTATGATATCGCCAAAAAGATTAAAAAAGTTCCGGTTATTGTAAAGAAAGACTCGCCGGGGTTTATTTATAATCGGGTCAACGAGCCCACACTGGTATTGCTTTCCAAAATCCTGGAGGCGGGACATCCCTTACCGGAAGAGCTTGATGCAGCCCTAAAGCCGATTATGCCAATGCCGCCTTTTGAGCTGGTGGACTATGTGGGCATTGATATTGCCGCTCACGGTCTTGAATATTTTGCTACAGTTCTTTCCAAGGAATACAAACCCTCTGACGCGCTTATGTCCTACCTGAAATCCGGCAATCTCGGCAAAAAGACCGGAAAGGGTTTCTATGACTGGTCTCATGGAAGACCGAATATCGATCTTTCCAAAGCCACAAAGGAATTTGATGTAAACCACTTAATCTCTCTGCAAGTTAACGAGGCAACCAAAATATTGGAAGAGGGTGTCGCGGATGATCCCAAAGAGATTGATCTGGCCATGGCCAACGGCGGCGGTTCACCTTTCGGGCCCTTCGTGCTGGCTCAAAGCATCGGCTATTCGGTACTTCTGGCAAAACTAGAAGAAGTTTACAAAAAGTTCCCGCTGGATATCTTCAAGGCCACAAAGACAATGAAAGCGGGGAGTATTAAAGTTTAATGAAACTCGCCTTTCAGGAACAAAGTGAACTGAAAGGTGTTAGTCGAATTATCCCCAGCCACAGGCGTTGGGGATAGTGGGTACATTTTCTTAATTTTTAGTTTGACACTAAATCCTAACTATGGTTTACGTTTCCTACAATTAGCTAATAATATTTCGGATTTAGTATATAGGGTTTATATTTTAATTAGGGGAGGTGTTTATGTTCAAAAGTGTTTGGAGAATATTTTTTGCCTTAGTAATTACTTTGTTGATGGCTGGATCAGTTATAGCGGCTGATCCGATCAAAATTGGAGCGCTATTCTCTGTCTCCGGACCGGCAGCCTTTTTGGGTGAACCGGAACGCAACACCGCGCAGATGCTGGTGAATGAAATAAATAAGGCCGGTGGGATAAAGGGGCGTCAGCTGGAGCTTATCGTCATCGATACTCAGGGAGATGCCACCAAGGCCGTGCAGGGCGTCAACAAGTTAATTAAAGATGATAAAGTAGTGGCTATCATTGGCCCCAGCACGACCGGTGACAGCATGGCTGTAATTCCCATAGTCGAAAAAGCCGAAATACCGCTTATCTCCTGCGCCGCGGGAATCAAAATAACAGATCCG
>CAIOLF010000040.1 GCA_903859075.1 Candidatus Buchananbacteria bacterium | reverse complement strand
TTCAAATTCCAGGTTAGCTGCTGCTAATTCCATTTGGTTAGTCAGATCTTTAATAAGCGGCGAGTATTCGTCTTTTGGTATCTTATCTAAATTAAGCCTGGCAGTTTTTGCTTCTTTGCTCTCGGCCCCAACCTCGGCCCTAAGTGATTCACTTATTAGTTTAGTTATACCGGTAGGCGTGATTTTATGCTTAGTGTTGTAGGCTTCTTGGATTTTGCGGCGGCGGTTCGTTTCATCTATTGCCCGCTTCATGCTATCGGTTGTATGGTCGGCATACATGATAACCATTCCATCAATGTGGCGGGCAGCCCGGCCAATAGTTTGGACTAGCGCCGGCTCACTGCGTAAAAAGCCTTCTTTATCGGCATCTAAAATAGCTACCAAGCTGACTTCCGGCAAGTCTAAACCCTCACGCAGCAAGTTAATGCCCACTAAAACATCAAATACCCCAAGGCGTAAATCTCTTAAAATATCAGTCCGCTCTAGCGTGTCAATGTCGCTATGCAAATACTGGACTTTAATGTTTATCTCTTCTAAATACTCGGCCAGATCTTCGGCCATCCGTTTAGTTAAGGTAGTCACCAAGACTCGTTGATGTTTAGTCACTCGCTCGCGGATTTCGGCAATCAAATCATCAATTTGGCCGTCAATCGGCCGGACTTCTACTTTAGGATCAAGCAAGCCAGTTGGGCGGATAACTTGCTCGATCGGTTTTGGCGACCGGCTAAGTTCATAGGCGGCTGGCGTGGCTGACATATAAATAACCTGGTTCACATGCCTCTCAAACTCAGTAAAATTAAGTGGCCGGTTATCCAAGGCGCTAGGCAGGCGGAAACCATATTCTACCAATACTTCTTTACGAGCCCGGTCGCCGTTATACATGCCACGGACTTGCGGAATAGTCATATGGCTCTCATCAATCAGCATTAAATAATCATCCGGGAAGTAATCAAGCAATGTCGCCGGTTGCTCTCCCGGCTCGCGGTCTGTTAAATAGCGGCTATAATTTTCGATGCCTTTGACAAAGCCGGTTTCTTCCATCATCTCTAGGTCAAATTTTGTCCTTTGAGCTAATCTTTCTGCCTCTAGCGGAAGACCTTTTGATTTATAAAATTTTAGCCGCTGGTCTAATTCCTTTTGGATTTTTCCTATAGCTATCTGTAATTTTTCATGCGGAGTCACAAAATGGCTGCCGGGGAAAATAGTGACTTTATTCAGCTTGGCCTCGATTTCACCGGTTAACTGGTTAATACGGGTAATCCGCTCAATTTCATCACCAAGAAATTCAATCCGGTAAGCTGCTTCTTCGCCAGCCGGACACACATCAACAACATCGCCGCGCACCCTAAAATTGCCACGGCTAAAATCCACATCGTTGCGGTGATACTGGATATCCGTTAGCCGGCGGATAAATTTATCCCTTAAACTCCTGGTACCAGACTTTGCAGTTACTGCCATCGAACTATAATCCTCAACCGATCCTATGCCGTAAATACAACTGACACTGGCAACAATTAAAACATCGCTCCGTGTTAGCAATGAATCTGTAGCAGCGTGCCGCAAACGGTCAATCTCCTCGTTAATGGCGCTGTCTTTTTCGATATAAGTATCACTGCGCGGAATGTAAGCTTCTGGCTGGTAATAATCGAAGTAACTGACAAAATAGTGCACTGCGTTGTTTGGGAAATAATTTTTGAATTCGTTGTAAAGCTGGGCGGCCAAAGTTTTATTGTGGGCTAAAACCAGCGTTGGTTTTTGGATTTCGGCGATTACATTTGCCATAGTAAAAGTTTTGCCGGAGCCGGTTACTCCAAGTAA
>CAIOLF010000039.1 GCA_903859075.1 Candidatus Buchananbacteria bacterium | reverse complement strand
CATTGATGCCGCTCTGATCCAGCTCCGAGCTGTAATCGCGATTGAGCATAGAATTAACATCCTGATAACTGTAGACCAAGGAATTATCGGTTGCCGTATTAGTCTCCTCGATCACGTCGTAACCGGCAAGATCATTAATCTTATAAATCAAAGCATTCTGTCCATAATCCTCCCTCTTCTCATAAGCCAGAATATTGGAAGTGGTCACTCCCAAAGCGATGAGGATGATCAAAATATGCACCAGATAACGGTTAGTAAAAAACAGCAGCAGCTGCTCTTTGAACAGCGGCGTCCGCTTGTTAATTCTGGTCCGCAACCAGAGATAGCGGCCGTAAACCGGCAGGACAAAAGCTCTGATCAGGAAATTTGCGGTAAGCAGCAGGGGTTTTCTGAATAATAAAAAAAAATTGCCGAGAGCCGAAAAAATTATCCATAAGCCCTTGACTAAAAAAGCTAATAACGCCGTTATTAGTTTTTTGAATCTTAGTCCGATATTGCTTGGATTATTAATAATTTCACTTCTTAATTATATAATTTTTAACCCTTTATGTCAATGTAAAAAATTCTCTTTTTATGCTAGAGTGTAATATATGAATATCTTTGATTTGGAAAAATCAATTTTCAAAACCTGCGCTTTTTTTGATTTATTCGCTTATCCTCCGACCGTGCTAGAGATTCATAAATGGCTGCTAAATGATGAGGGGGGACTGGATCGGGCCATTGGCTTGCCGGAAATTTATAATTGCTTAAACCAGAGCGATTGGTTAAAAACCAGATTAACTTTGACTAACGGCTTCTGCCATCTAGCCGGCCGAGAACAAATTATCGCTACCCGGCTGCGACGCTATCTGATAACCCACCAAAAATATCGGCTGGCGAAGAAGGGCCTTGGCCTTCTGGCGCGGCTGCCGTTTATCCAGGGAGCCTATCTCTGCAATAATTTCGGCTACAACAATTTGCATTCTAACAGCGATATTGACCTGTTTATAGTCGTCAGCCCTGGAAGGATTTTTCTGGCGCGGCTGCTCGCGACTATCGGTATCGCCTTCCTAGGATTGCGCCCCAGCAAGCAATCACAGGCCGACAAGATTTGTTTAAGTTTTTATGCCTCGGAAAAGTATCTGGATTTTTCTGGACTAAAAATATCCGATCCTGATCTTTACTTCAGTTACTGGCTGAGCAATCTGCTGCCGGTCTTTAATGAAGGCTCCGCCGCCAAATTATTTTCAGCCAATTCTTGGCTCAAAAAAATTTTGCCGAATCATTTGCCAATCATGCCTGGCCAGCAGCGCGCCCTAAAAATTGACTGGTTCAGCCGCATAATAAAGCAATCCATTGCCCGACTTAGCAGCGGCTGGCTAGGCGACCAGTTCGAACACTGGGCCAAACAGCTGCAGCTGAATAAAATTTCTTCTGCTAAGAGAGAACTGGCCAAAACCGGCGATGGCCGAGTCATCATTAATGACCAAATAATCAAATTGCACGAGAACGATCGCCGGCTGGATTATCTCCGGCGCTGGCAAGAGAAAATTAATTCTTTAATTAACAATGCCTCTGCTTAAACGCTTAAATCAAACTTTAATCGGATTATTCATTTTTCTTTTGCCCTGGCAAACAGCTTATATTTTTAATTCCCAAAACATTAATGGAGCAAAGTGGCAATATGGCAGCGGCCTAATTTTCGTCACCGAGATTCTGCTCTGGCTGATTGCCATCTTGCAGCTAGCCTGCCTCATAAGAACCAAAAATCAAGAGTTCAAAGTTAAAAATAGCCGCTTTGCCATAACCGTTGCTTGGTGGCTGCTGCTTGCCTGGTCGGGACTGTCGCTTATTTGGGCGCCGATAAAAACTGCCGGATTTTATAATTGGTTCCATCTGTTGGAAGCGGCCGGACTGTTTTTTATTATTCTTGTCAGCACTATCGATAAGAAAAAAATTTATCTTGCGCTGACCCTCGCCGGCGTCTTGCAGGCACTCCTGGCTATTTGGCAATTTCTATCACAAGGCATCAGCGCCAATAAATGGCTGGGCATTACCGGCCATCTCCCTTGGCAAGCGGGGGAAATTGTCATTGAATCATCCGGCCGCTGGCTGCGCGCTTATGGCTCTTTCCCCCATCCCAATATCTTAGGCGGCTTCTTAGTCATTTGCTTTTTTGCCACAATTATTCCGGCGTTAAGAGTCAGCGGAGGACGCAATACTCCCTGGAGGATTATCGCTACTCTTCTGATTTTGACCGGAATCTTTTTCTCTTTCTCCCGCAGCGCTTGGTTAGCATTGGCAGTCGGACTTTTAATTATTTTTATCCAGGAGATTCTACGCTCGCAAAAATCGGTTGAACCGGCAAAGATCAAATACCGCAATCTGGCTAAATATTTTTTTGCGCCGTTTATCTTGTCGATAATATTATTTTTTATTTATCAGCCGCTAATACTCACTCGCGCTTTCACTACCGACCGTTTGGAAGCAAAATCAGTCAGTGAACGACTCTCTTATTTATCTCAAGCCAAAGACATAATTAAAAATCACTGGCTGATCGGCGTCGGCGAGGGCAATTATACTTATGCGCTCTACCAAAAAAATCCCCTCTTGCCCGCCTGGTCTTATCAGCCGGTACATAATATCTTCATCCTGATTTTTGCCGAGCTGGGAATCGTCGGCTTAGCGATATTTATCCTGTTTTTTGCGTCTTGTCTCCTATATTTTGTTTTAGATATCTGCAAAAAAAATAGGGCCGAATTAAATCTCCTGGCCTTTCCCGCGGCTATCATAGTTATCGGCTGTTTTGATCATTATCTCTGGACCAGCTACTTCGGCATTATCCTGCTATTTTTAACTTTGGCTTTAATTTTAAAAAAGCCGTTATTGGATCAAGATAATTAATCGTTATTTTTTCTAAATTTAAATATTTCCGACCTCTTGACAAGGTCTATTTTATTGTCTAAAATACCAGAGTAGCTTATTTAGCACTCAAAATACCAGAGTGCTAAAAAATCAACTATTTTATTATTAATTAAGCCAAAATAATCTATGAATATCAGACCGATTGGCGACCGCATACTGGTCAAGCCAATAAAAGAAGAGGAAATCACCAAGTCCGGAATCGTCCTGCCGGACACCATTGATAAAGAAAAAAAAGCCGAAGGAGAAATCATCGCCATTGGAGCGGGTGAAAAAGTCTCCAAGCTAGGACTAGCAGTCGGACAAAAAGTTCTCTATGGCAAATATTCCGGCGAAGAAGTCAAAGCCGACGATCAAGAATATAAAGTATTAGCGCATGAGGACGTTTTAGCAGTCATCGAATAAACTTTAGTTAATAATTTTCATTCGTAATTCTTAATTCATAATTCTTAATTCTGAAAACTATGGCCAAGCAAATAATCTTTAATGAAGAAGCTCGCATGAAGCTCAAAGCCGGCGTGGACAAGCTGGCTAATGCCGTCAAAATCACCATCGGCCCCAAGGGCCGTAATGTAGTACTCGACAAAGGCTATGGCGCGCCGCAAATCGTCAATGACGGCGTCACCATCGCCAAAGAGATTGAATTGGAAGACAGATTTGAAAACATGGGAGCCGAACTGATTAAAGAAGTCGCCTCAAGAACCAATGATGTCGCCGGCGATGGCACCACTACCGCCACGATTCTTGCCCAAGCTATCGTGGCTGAGGGACTGAAAAATGTCGCCGCCGGAGCCAATCCGATCATCATTCATCATGGAATCAATAAAGGCGTCAAAGCGATCGTGGAAGAACTGAAAAAGAATTCCCAGGCTATTTCTTCCAAAGAAGAAAAACAGCAAGTCGCCGCCATCTCCGCCAATGACGAGTCCATCGGTGAAATTATCGCTGAGGCCTTGGAAGAGGTGGGCAGCGACGGCGTCATCACGGTGGAAGAAGGCCAGTCATTCGGCATCGAAAAAGAAATTGTCAAAGGCATGCAATTTGATAAGGGCTATCTCTCCCCTTATATGATCACCAACTCCGAACGCATGGAAGCTGAGTACAGCGACGTGCCGCTCTTAATTACCGATAAAAAAATCTCTTCCCTGCAGACCATTCTGCCGCTGCTGGAAAAATTAGCGGCTAGCGGACGCAAAGAACTGGTCATTATCGCTGATGATGTCGACGGTGAAGCGCTGGCGACTCTGGTCGTCAATAAATTGCGCGGAACTTTCAATGTCTTGGCCATCAAAGCTCCGGGATTCGGCGATCGCCGCAAAGAAATGTTAAATGACATCGCTATCGTCACCGGCGGCCGCGTCATCACCGAAGAAGTCGGTCTAAAATTGGAAAATGCCGATAGCGCCGACTTGGGCAGCGCCGGAAAAATAATCTCCACCAAAGAAAATACCACTATCGTTGACGGCAAGGGCGATAAAAAAGCTATTGAAGACCGGATCGCTCAGATCAATAAAGAACTCTCCCTGGCCGATTCTGATTTTGATAAGGAAAAATTACATGAACGCTTGGCCAAATTGGCCGGAGGCGTCGCCGTCATCAAAGTCGGCGCCGCGACCGAGACCGAAATGAAAGAAAGAAAGCTTCGCATTGAGGATGCTCTCGCCGCTACCAAAGCCGCCATTGAAGAAGGCATTGTGGTGGGCGGCGGCGTCGCGCTGGTGCGCGCGGCCAAAGCACTCAATAACGTGGAGGTGACCGGCGAAGAAAAAATCGGCATTGATATCCTTAAGGTTGCCATTGAGGAGCCATTGAAATTAATCGCTCAAAATGCGGGATTCAACGGCGCGGTAGTCTTGGAAGAAGTCAAAAAATTAAAAGGCAATGAAGGCTTTAACGCGCTGACCGGCGAATATGAAGATTTGGTCAAAAGAGGCGTCATCGACCCTACTAAAGTCACTCGCAGCGCTTTGCAAAACGCCGCCTCGGCCGCGGCCATGATTCTGACCACCGAATGCGCGGTCGCTGAACTACCCGCCAAAGAAGGCTGTTCCCATGGACAAGGCGGCGGCATGCCGGGCATGGGCATGATGTAATTTACAAGATACAATATTTCAAGATACAAGATACAAAAAATTCCTCGCTAATAGCGGGGAATTTTATTATTTTCTTAATTCTTAATTTTTCTCAATTCCATTGGCTCAACCTGCCCGATATGATATAATTTATCTATGAATAATATCCATGCAAAAACCGAGTGGCAGCCGATAAATTTCGTCGCTTATTTGTCATTTATCAAATGGCAAGTACTTTTAGCCGTAGTCATTGAATTGGCTTTCCGCTATTTCGCCCATCGCTACTGGACTGTGCTTAGCTTCCAGATGGAGGAAATTATTCTCTGGGTCTGGCGCTTATTGATCCTTTTCTGGCTGGCAGTAAAATCTTTAAGATCATTCGGCTACAGTTTGCCGATTGCCGGCTTGATCGGATTATTCGCCGGATTCTTTATCGGAATAATCACTTCTTTATCGCGCTTTGCCGACGGTTTCAGAATTTGGAAAATTTTCAACATCCTTGACGAGACGACGCTTACGATAATCGTCGGCTGTCTCTTTACTCTGATGGTTGTTTACCTGATGCATTTTTTTAGACGGAAATAATTTTACTTATAACAAATATAAATTATTTTATGCCAACCAAAAAAATCACCCAGTACGATGAGGGCCGGCTCTGGGCCGCCGCCAGCTATCTCTGGATCATCTCCATCGTGGTGCTCGCCGTGCGCAAAAATGACGACTTCGCCAGATTTCATGCCAACCAAGGCGCCCTACTATTTATCATTTCCATTCCGATGTGTTTCATCCCAGTCATCGGCTGGCTGATCAATTTGATCATTGGCATCTTGGCAGTCATCGGCATCATCAAATCGCTCACCGGCGATAAATGGGAACTGCCGCTTCTGGGAGGCACTGCCGCCAAATTTGGGGAGTGGATCGTTAAAACCTTTAAATTATAAACACATGAAGCATACCAAGATAGTCGCCACCATCGGTCCGGCTTCAGCGGATAAAAGAATACTCACCCAGATGATCAAGGCGGGTCTCAATGTCGCTCGGCTGAATTTTTCCCATGGCGAGTATAGCGAGCATTTCAAATACATCAAGAATATCCGCTCTGTCGCCAAGGCCGCGGGCGCCAATGTCGCCATTCTGCAGGATCTGCAAGGGCCGCGCATCAGAATAGGCAAGTTAAGCTCGAGCGGCATTCGCGTCGTCAAAAATGAAAAAGTCATCCTTTATCCGGAATCGCTGCCGCGGCCAAAAATTCATGCCGAACTAATTCCGGTGCAATATGCCGGCTTATCCCGTGATTTAAAAAAAGGAGCCCGCGTACTGATTGATGACGCCACCATCGAGGTAAAAGTAGACAAAATAATAAATCACCTCATTTATTGCCACGTGGTGATGCCGGGACTGATCCGGTCGCACAAGGGCATGAATTTTCCCGCTACCTGCCTCAGCTGTCCGCTGATCACCAAAAAGGATCTGGCTGATTTGGAATTCGGCGTAAAAAATAACGTGGATTTTGTCGCCATGTCTTTCGTCAAAAACGCACGGGAAATCGTTGAGCTGCGGAAAAAAATCTTTGCCTTGGAAAAAAGATTCGGCCACAAATCATTAGAGCGGAAATTCGCCAAGCCGCCGGCCAAAGGCAAAGTCAGCGGCGCGCATATCCGCATCATCGCCAAAATAGAACGCCAAGAGGCGGTCGCCAATTTTGACAAAATTTTAGAAGCGGCTGATGGCATCATGATTGCCCGCGGCGACTTGGGAATTGAACTGCCGTTTGAAAAATTGCCGCTGATACAGAAAACCATCATCGAAAAATGCCGCCGCGCCGACAAGCCGGTAATCGTGGCCACCCAGATGCTTGATTCCATGATTCGCAATCCCTTGCCGACTCGCGCCGAGGTCTCCGATGTCGCCAATGCTATCCTCGATGGCACTGATGCCATCATGCTCTCCGGCGAGAGCGCTACCGGTAAATATCCGTTGGCTGCTGTCCAAGCCATGAATCGTATTGCCACCCAGATGGAGGGGCGGGAAGTCGCTGAGGCCGAAGCAGAGGAGGATCGTTACCGTAACCAGAATTCCATTACTCAAATAATATCATTCATTGCCCATGACCTGGCCGAAGACGTCACCGGCGCCAAGCTGATCGTCTGTGCCACCACCTCCGGCTTTACCGCCAAAAATATTTCCAGCTTCCGTCCAGGATTGCCAATTATCGCCGTCACACCTAATGAACTTACCCTGCATCAATTAGCATTGAGCTGGGGCGTCACCGCGCATCTGCTGCCTTTCACCCAATCTTTTACCACTTTGCTTACCAATCTGAAAAAGTTATTGTTAAAGCATAAGCTGGTCAAACGTGGACAGACAGTCGTTATCGCCGCCGGACATCCTTTTGGTTATAAAGGACAAGCTAATTTGATTAAGGTGGAAACAATCTAAAGTTTAACTCAAGAAAATCCCTCGCCTGTGGCGAGGGATTTTTTATGTGTCGACGACACTTGACAAAACCATGAATATGTGATAATCTCCAAAGTTGTCGCTCTAGTGGTGGAGTGACAAAAACCTGTAGGAGAAATGCCCATGTGCCAATGCGAGACGCCCTGTGAAAATTGCCGGTGCCAGACGATCGGCGCGACAGCAATTATGGAGGAAGATCCTCCATCGAGAAAAGGCACCGTTTCGACGGCGCCCGTCGAGGGAAAGGCAGAAAAACAACAAAAGCCGAGGACCTTCCGCCGTCCGCGCGTACTTTTCCGGGGTGCTGGCCGCTAAGCGTGCACACCATATCATCGAATTTCCAGCTATCCGCCAAAGTCGGTTAGCTTTTTTTACCCCGCTGAAGTTTTAACGTAGGCGGGGCTGTTTATTTAAAATTTCATTCTTGTCTGCTTGCAAATATCTGTTATAATTGAAGCATGAATTTCCTTCACTACTTCCAGCCTCAGCCGATATTATTTACTCTTGGACCGATTACTGTCCGTTGGTACGGTTTGTTAATTGCCCTCGCGCTGCTTATCTGTATCCTAGTCGCGGTCTGGCTGGGTAAAAAAAGAAATTTGGAAGCTAACCAAATTTATGATCTGGCTTTTGGGGCGGCTATTGGCGGCATTGCCGGCGCGCGTCTTTATGACGTGTTTTTTATTGCCTGGGATTATTACCATGATCATCTCCTGGATATCTTCAAAATCTGGCAAGGCGGGCTGGCTATTCATGGCGCGGTCATCGGGGGACTTGCCGTTCTGCTTATTTTTACCCTATACAAAAAAATCTTTTTGCTATCATTTTTAGATTTGTTCGTCGTTTTGCCGCTAGGACAGGCTATCGGCCGCTGGGGCAATTATTTCAATCAGGAATTATTCGGCCGGCCGACTAATCTGCCTTGGGGCATACCGATTGATCCAGCTAATCGTCCGCCACAATATCCGGACCAGCAATATTTTCATCCGACTTTCTTGTATGAATCAATACTTAATTTAATATTGTTTGTTATTCTCCTGATTATCTTTAAAAAAACCCCCCGGCCCGGCGTGATTTTCTGCCTCTATCTTATCGGCTATGGACTGATTAGAATTTTTACCGAGTTTATTCGCATCGATGAGACGACACTGATATTTGGCGTCCGCCTGCCGCAGGTTGTCAGCGGAGCGGTAATCATCGTTGCTCTAGTTTTGTTAATTTATTTCCTTAAAAAACCAACAAAAATATAAATAAAAAGATCCCCGCCAGAAGCGGGGGTCTTTTTATAAAAAGAGTAATATTGCTAAATCTGCGGACTTATGCCGGATGGGCTGTTATGGCCAGGCAAGAAAATTTTTAAAGCATAGTTCAAGCCGAAGCCAGAACTAAGCTTATAAAATTCCCATGCTTGT
>CAIOLF010000038.1 GCA_903859075.1 Candidatus Buchananbacteria bacterium | reverse complement strand
CAAAACCGCCAATTGCATTTTGATTATGAAATTCCGTATAATTTGGTCGCCGCCTGCGGTGGCGGGGAGCGGAAAAATTTGACTAATTCGTTCTGGTGCTGTATTTTAAAGATAGCTCGAACGCATTTTGGCTGTCCGCCACAGGCGGACGCAGATTTTCCTCCCGACGAAATCCAATCCTAATTCTGATTTAAAAAAACCGCCAAAGAACCGGAAAAAATATCGGGTCGAACCGCATTTTGGTAAAAGAAAATTTTTATGTTTATTTGACTGCAGAAATTATCATGATTTCTGTTTTTTTTGAGTACTATTGACATAATTGGGTTGTTTATGATAATATTAGCTATCCAGAAAGGATTTTTGTTTGACTGTTTCAAACAAAGCGTGGTCTTTGATAATAACAACCAGAGAGAGGAGAAAGTCATGAAGACAATAGCTTTCTGCACATATGGTCACAGCTCAACTCAGAATACGGCAGAATTACTCATCGGGGTCGCCCAATATTTGGTGCACCTTGGCAAGAAGGTGTTTTTGATGGATTGCAATTTGCCATCCCCCACATTACATCTCAAGACACACAGAGCGTTCGGCGGGGTCAAGGGATTTGGGCATGGTTTGTTGGACTATCTATTGTATTTTCAAGATGTCGGACGAACGTCAGACGAATTAGAAACGTATGTCAGGTCGACATCAGACGCGAATTTGTTTCTTTTGCCGGCGGGTGATGCCCCAAGTGAAGATTACACATCAAAACTGTTGGCACTTGATTTCCGGCAACTTTTTCCAGAAAAGCCACCGATCATGGGTGTCGGGGTGTTGCTCTATATAGGAGATCAGACCGAGGCAAAGTTTCAGCCAGACTATGTATTGGTTGATCTACCCCCAATGATTTCCGACCTTGGGATTGCAGTTGTACAAAGAATGGCTGACCTCTCGGTGTGGGTGTCATCCAATGACAAGGATGAATCAGCGGGAATGGAGTTTATTCTCCAGTCGTTGCGTACGAGAAATCCCGAACGCGTCACCATTATTGTCGACGGTAATGAGGGACGCCACTTGCCGAATCTTTGCAGTTCTTTGGGTACTCAATTGGGATTGCCTCCCCTAGATTAGTCGAACATCTGCCTCGCACGAGTTATGGGAAAGTCCCATACAAATATCGTGTGGGGCTTTTCTTTTTCATTAATTTTCAAAGATCTAAAGAATTTGCCGCCAAACCCAGTAAATTTTTCAAATAATCAACTCTTGAAAAATTTACTGAAATGAGTTATGATTAACTCATTGAAAAACTGGAAATTGCCGTAAATCAGAATCAGGATTGGATTTCGTCGGGAAGAAAATCTGCGTCCGCCTGTGGCGGACAGCCAAAATGCGTTCGAGCTATCTTTAAAATACAGCACTAAAATAATCCGGGTCGTTAGCTCAGTTGGTAGAGCAGTTGCCTCTTAAGCAAACGGTCGCAGGTTCAAATCCTGCACGACCCACTAAAAATAAAAATCCCGCTTTTGCGGGACTTTTAATTCTACATAAACAATTTTAATCAAGCAAAAAGACGCCTTAAGACAGGCGTCCATGATTGCGTCTTATGATAGATTTTAACTTTAATCTTAACTCGCGGACTCAGTGACTTGAGCGCTCTCCGCCGGCTTGGATTGCTCCTTTTTTTCCTCTTTGCCCTTTAAGGCGTCTTTGAGGTTCTTACCAGCTTTGAACTTAGCAACCACTACCGTGGGAATAGTGATCTTCTGAGCCGGATCTCGAGGATTAATACCTTCGCGGCCTTTCCTGGCTCTGGCGGAAAAAGTGCCAAAACCGGTGAGGACTACTTCACCACCAGCCTTCATCGTGTCAACGGCGATGTCAGTAAAAGTATTCATGGCCTCTTCGGCTTGCGCCTTGGTAATCCCGACTTTGTCGGCGATCTTTTGGGCTAATTCGGCTTTGTTCATATAATTTTATTCCTTCTAATTTTATTCATTAGAGGGTTATATTAATTTGACCGTTTATTTGACTTTAATGACTTTGTTTATCCTCTCGATCTTCCTGGTCGCGTTATCCTTCTCATCTATCTCCAAGTATACAGCATTGAACTGACAAAGACCATGATCCGGCAAATCGTGCTTTTTTGAGCTTTTACCTCGACCCAAAAAGAGATTATAGATCTGCTCTTTATTAGCTCCGATAATAGAATCATAATATCCTACCATGCCGGCATCGGTAATATAGCCGGTACCTTTTTCCAGGATCTTCTCATCAGCTGTCTGCACATGGGTGTGGGTGCCGATAACCGCGGTAATTTTACCGTCAAAATATTTGGCAAAAGCCGCTTTTTCTGAGGTTGCCTCGGCATGAAAATCAACAAAAACAAGATTCTTTTGGCTAATTTTCAATATATTTTCCATGGTTCTAAAAGGGCTGGCAACCTTTTCCTCTATGAATACCTCTCCTAATAAGTTTACCACAAATAGGGAAATTTGGCCAATTTTTAATTCACGGTAACCAATACCGGATTTTCGCGTGGAATAGTTTGCCGGACGAATAATAATGGGGTTGGGATCGCTAAGCACCTCATCAGCACCGTTTTTTTTCCAAGCATGGTTGCCGGAAGTAAAAAAATCCACGCCGGCATCCGACATTTCCTGCAAAGTTTTTCCAGTGAAGCCGATGCCATGGGCCAGATTTTCCGCGTTAGCGATTATCAAATCAGGATGATAATGGCGCTTAAGCGTCGGCAAATGCTGGGCCACGGCCTTGCGTCCTATTTTGCCGACAATGTCGGAGATAAAGATTATCTTAATCATAAAAAATAAAGATACAAAAAACAAAATACGAGATACAAAAATTTAATCAATTTGTATTTACTAAAAGCTAACAGCTATAAGCTAAAAGCTAATTATCTCGCGTATTCCACCACCCTCGTTTCCCTGATGACATTAACTTTGATCTCGCCCGGATATTTGAGTTCGGATTCAATCCGCTCGGCGATATCTTTGGCTAGTTTAATGGCGCCGAGATCATCAATCTGTTCCGGCGTGACAAAAACACGCACTTCGCGTCCGGCTTGAATGGCATAGGCCTTCTCCACTCCGGCAAAACCAGTCGCGACGCCTTCCAGTTCCTCCAAACGCTGGAGATAATTTTCATAAGAATCTTTTCTCGCTCCAGGACGCGCGCCGCTGATGGCATCGGCAACTTTAACGATAACGCCTTCCAGAGTATCCGGCTTATCCTCATGATGCTGATAAACGGCTTTGATTATTTCTTCACTGATGCCGAATTTTTTGAGAATATCGCGGCCGATTTCCGGATGCGTTCCTTGCACTTCCTGATCGACGGCCTTACCGATATCGTGCAATAAGCCGGCTTTTTTGGCAATAGCCACATCAGCGCCGAGCTCTTCCGCGAGCATCGCTGACAGCAGCGCCACTTCCGTGGAATGATTCAAAATATTCTGGCCGTAACTAGTACGATATTTCAAACGTCCCAGTATTTGGACCAACTTGGGATCCAATCCGGCAATACCCAAATCATAAACGGTGGTTTCCCCGGCCTTTTTAATTTCCAAAGCGATCTCTTGTTTGGCCTCTTTAATCGTCTCTTCGATGCGAGCCGGATGAATGCGGCCATCAAAAATTAATTTTTCAATCGCTTTTTTAGCGACTTGGCGACGGATGGGAGAAAAAGCCGACAAGGTAATCGCCTGCGGTGTATCGTCAATGATAATTTCCACGCCGGTCAGTTGCTCGATGGTCTTAATGTTGCGTCCCTCGCGGCCGATGATGCGGCCCTTCATTTCATCATTGGGAATATCAATCACCGAGGAAGTCGATTCCTGCGCGTGCGATGAAGCGCAACGCTCGATGACAGTGGAAAGCATCCCCTTGGCTTTTTTCTCCAATTCATCGGAGGCATCCTCTTCTAATTTTTTAATGCGATGAGCGAGATTATCCGCCACCATCCGCTCAGTATTTTCCATCAGGATTTTTTCCGCCTCATCTTTGGTCAAACCGGCAATTTTTTCCAGCTTGGCCAATTGGTCTTCTTTAATCTTGGTGATGTCTTCTTTGATCTTATTGATCTTATCCGCCTTCTCCGAAAGATCCTGCTTTTGAGTTTCAATCTCCAAAAGCTTCTGATCAAACAGCGACTCTCTTTTTTCCAAACGGCGTTTGGCATTCTCGGTCTCCTGGCGCATCTGCCGGGCTTCACCCTTGGCATCATCAAGCACCTTGAGCGCCCGTTCCTGCGCCTGCAATAAAATCTCTTTTTGCTTGGCTCGAGATTCCGCGAGCATTTTCTCAATCTTGGCCTCAACGCTGTCTTTCTGGTTTTGCGCCCACTGCTTACGCAGCAAATAACCGACGACAACGCCAATAACAAGACAGACCACCGCGGCCACTCCAGTAATGATTAAGTTGTACATATTTTTCCTTCAGCAAAAGGAAAATCCCGCACGGCAAAAAATCCTTAAAAGATCATTTTAAGAATTGAGATTAATTTTTCCTCTAAATTTGAACAAGAAATATTCATGGAAAGGGGTTTATGAGACTTGCTATTTTTTGTCAAAATTAAGTCCAGAAAAACTAATGACCGCCGCAATCAGCTGGGATTCCTCTTGGTTATTAATTTTTAAGTATTTCAATCTTACCACAAAAGCATCATCTTGTCAAAAAGCTCGATTTACCTGTTCCAAAACATTTCAAACATCATTTTCAGCGTCGCGTTGATCTCCGGGCTGCGGATGATAATACCCACTAATTCGCCTTCACTGAAAGAAACGAAGGCCACTTTTTTGCGATAAATGTAGATGCCGACGGTGAAAGGATAACCGCGTTGGGGCCAATAATACACTTCTTCTAATTCCTCCAAACGCTCAACTTTACGGTTATTTAATTGCCAATCGTTGTCATAATTGATATTGATGCGCCGCATCTTTACTTCCCCGGCAATGCGCCGCGGCTCCCAGGACTGCACCAAATAATCAAAGATTTTGGGGGAAATCTTTTCTTTGGGAGCGGCGAGCGCCAACAATTCTCCTGGTATTTTTATCATATCTTCATAAATCTGCTGCAGGCCGGAGATACCTTCAAAAATTCTTATCGCCGGCTTTTTGGCGGAAGTGTTTTTGAGCGCCTCCAAATCAGGCAGAATTTGTTTCAAAACATTTTCTTTTTGCTTTAAAAATAACAGCAGATTATCCGGCTCCTGCATGGTAAAAACTTTACGCTTGCCACGCTGAGTAACAGAAACTAAAGATTTTTCCTTTAAATCCTCAATTATTTCATAAACTGTACTGCGCTTGATTGTCGACGCTTTAGCCAGTTCGACGACAGTCGCCGGACCGAGTTGCAGTCCAGCAATATAGATTTTGGCTTCTTTATCGTCTAGGCCGATGTTTTGGAGGTATTGTTCTAAGAGCATATTATTTGTAATTAGTAATTTTTGATGACATCAATAAAAAAACTAATGAAATCTACTAATATCCTATCATATGTCGATATTTCCGTCAACATTTTATAGCTTCTAAATTTAGCCAATAATTACTTAATTTTAAAGAATATATGTGGACAAAGCAGCATTATTTGTAATGATTAATGTCAATATTATAGACATCTGATAACAGCGATGATATGATTGACTTAAAGATAAAACATGGGAGGAGTATCATCATGAATACAAGATCTTCCACCGCTGCCACTATCCAGGAAGTACCGCCGGCT
The DNA here is from genome assembly GCA_903859075.1 of Candidatus Buchananbacteria bacterium. Lineage (GTDB taxonomy): Bacteria > Patescibacteriota > Patescibacteriia > 2-01-FULL-39-33 > 2-01-FULL-39-33 > CAIOLF01. The sequence continues at coordinate 7,329 of CAIOLF010000038.1, read as the reverse complement.
GCCAGGCCGCGTTTGCTTCCAAAACCGCAATCCCAACCGCTAGGCGACTTCTTCCACTGCCGGCATGGCGTGCCTGAACACCAGCGCTGTGTGAAGTGCGAAGAAGAATCCCAGGGACTGCCGAGCTTCTGGGACGATTAAAGGAGGAGGATGTCATGGAAATCGAACGGAAATGGCTACTGCCGGCTCTGCCGCAGATCACCAGCACCGCGGACGCCAAACTCGCCCACGTCCAGATACGCCAGGGCTATGTCTGCACCGAAACAGGCGAGCTCCGGGTGCGCGACAAAGGCGGCAAGTACTACCTCACCGTCAAAAGCGATGGCACGATTTCTCGTGAGGAGTGGGAAAGGGAAATCCCACAATGGACTTTCGACCTGCTGTGGGAAAACTGCCAGAACCGCGTCCTGGAAAAGATCCGTTACTCCCTCCCCTATGGCCAGCTCTCTCTGGAAATTGATGTTTATCTCGGCCGCTTGGCCGGGCTCATCATTCTGGAAGTGGAGTTTGCCAGCGAGAAGCAAGCGCGGCAATTCGACGTCACGACCATCGCCCCCGAAGCCATTGATGTCACCGCCGAAAAACGGTACAAAGACAAGGTATTGGCAACCAGCGGGTTGCCGAGCTGAAAACAAAAGCGGAATTGATGCGATCAATTCCGCTTCTTCTTTTTTTGGAATAAAAAATAGGACGCTCCGCGCGGGAAACGTCCTAGGTATCAATCGCTCTTGGGCCTGATTTGGAATTCCATATGGGCATGGAATCCGGAAAAATCGGTTTTGCGCCCGATACGTCCCACTACGGTGATGCCCGTGCGGCCTTTGAGCCAGCCTCCGATCTTATCATCGGCTTCGACTATATAGTGGCTGTTCGTGGTGGCCTGGTCGGCATTGCATGGCGCCGGGGGAACATTGAATTCAACTATCCCCTCACCCAATTTCTCGTAACGGACGATTACGGGGCAACAATCAAAAATCGAACTGAAGCCCCCGGGCGGATTGACAAAATCGCGAAGCTCATCAATCTGCCGGCAGAACGCGCCAATCGGTTCGGAATATCGCGACAATATGCCCCAGGCCTCTCTATAAGCGGTTACCGGCGCAAGCGCCTCGAGTTGCGCGACGATATCGAACCTTTTCTGGCAGCGGATCCAGGCATGAAGTAGCTTGTCCAGCCAGGATTCAGGGTCATGGCAGCGCATAAACACGTCCTGGCCGTTTTTCTGCAGCCGATAATGATTGTCCCGGTAGCACTTGATCATCAGCATGCAGGCTAACAGGCGTTCCGGTTTCATGCCATCGCTTTGCTGGCGGATGACTTCGGTCAGAGCGTCCTGCTCTTCTTTGAAAGAAAGGTCCAGCACCAGCAGCCAGTCGAACGTCCCCAATGCGGTCTGCTGGTCTGCCACATCATGCCAGTAAGTGGTGATCTCATTCCAGATCAGCTTCTTGGTATGGAGTAGGGTGGGCTCCTTTATCTTGCGATTCTCCCGAAGATCCGAGTCCCATCCACTCCCATTCTTGAAGGCAGGAATCAACCCATAGATTTCCTGCGCCAGGGCGACGCGGCGCTGCGCGTTCGCCTGATGGGCCGCGGTCGCTTCCGGATCGGCCTCGCAGGCATTGCGGATGCGAATTTCCTGCCGGCCGAATTCCTTCACTTTGCTCATGATCGGCGCCAGCAAAAAATCACTGACCGCGTGCATCAGCGCCTCCCAGAGAAAAGCTGCCCGTTCATCGATGTGGCCGGCGATGCATTTCAGCAGCATTTCGCACAGCTCGTCGATCCGTTTTTCCGACGGCAGTTTTTCAAGCTGCATCCAGAAAAATGACTGCTCCTTACCGTTGAGAAACATCTCCAACGTCTCGTATGACATAATATCCTCCTTTCCAGCCTCGGCCGGAATAGTACTCCGCCCTCGGGCAGAGTGAGTTTTGGGCGCCCTCGAGCACCCGATTGTGAAGGGACGGATTGTCCTCCTCACGCCAAAACTACCCCAAATATCTCTTTAAGTCAAATCAAAAAAGCCCCGCTAGAGGCGGGACTTTTTTGATCTTATTTTATTACCTTATCAATCACTCCATAAGTAATCGCTTCTTCCGGAGACATATAATAATCCCTGTCCGTATCTTTTTCAATCTGGGCCAGAGTACGATTGGTATGCTTAGTCAAAATCTTATCCAATTTGCTCTTCACTTTGAGGATATGTTCGGCGCGGATCTTAATATCCGTCGCTTGGCCTTCCGCTCCACCCATCACCTGATGAATCATAATCTCGCTATTGGGCAAAGCTAGGCGTTTGCCTTTGGCGCCGCCGGCGAGAATCACCGCGCCCATGCTAGCCGCCATGCCGATGCAGATCGTGGACACATCGGCTTTGACGTATTGCATCGTGTCATAAATCGCCAGACCCGCCGATACCGAACCGCCGGGAGAGTTGATGTACAATTTAATGTCCGATTTTTTGTCTTCATTATCCAGAAATAGCAACTGCGCAATGACGGTATTGGCCACCGCGTCATCAATCGGCGCACCCAAAAAGATTATCCTGTCTTTGAGGAGGCGGGAATAGATATCATAAGCGCGTTCGCCCAGTGATGACTTTTCCAGCACGGTTGGTATGAGATACATAGTTTTGTAAATTAAGAATTATGAATTAAGAATTAAGATTAATAAATGGCATTTTCGTAATTCATAATTCTTAATTCTTAATTGGTATTTTAAACCTTTTTCTAATCTTTGACAACCAGCTTGCCATTTACCTCCTCCAGCCGCCACGGCAAAGAAAATCCGGCCGCCTTCTGATGGCCGCCGCCGCCGAAAGCCAGCGCCAGCCGTGAAACATCGATATCATCGCGCTTGGTGCGGATGCTGGCTTTAGTAAAGCCGCGGTCGATCTTAAACAGCATTACCACCGAATAATCCGAGATGACGTTTAGAAAATTCACCAGCCCGTCGATCTCTTCTTCCGGCACCTGATAATTGATCAGGTCATCAGCCGTGACATAAGTATAAGCCAAGTCCAATTTTTGATTAGTCTGGATACGGGAAAGCACCATGCCCCAGAGCCGCAGACCGCCCAGCGATTTGTTATGCACCACGTGATTGAAAATCTGATGGATCTTTGATCCTTTTTTCATCAGCTCCGAAGCGATCGCCATGGTCTTAATGGTGGTATTGGGATGGCTGAAGCCGCCAGTATCGGTAAGGATGCCGGTGAGCAGGCAGGAAGCCAGCTTGCGGTCGATCGGGTAGCTTATGGCTTTGAAAAAATTAAAAACCACTTCAGCAGTGGAACTGGCGCCGACATCGACGACCGCCAGCTGTCCATAACTGGCATTGGTCGCGTGATGATCAAAATTAATAATCGTTGAGCGGACGGCAAAATCATCAGGCAGGTGGGCAAAGCTCGTCGAGGAAGCATCAACGCAAATCACCAAGTCCCACCTCTTGTTAAAAACATCAACGTCGGTGGTCATCTGATCTATAAGCGGCAGAAAATATAAAAAATCAGGCGCTTTATTATTGGAAAATATTTGAAAATTCTTGCCTAGAGTTTGCAAATAAAGCGCCAGAGCCAAAGCCGACCCGCAGGCATCGCCGTCGGGCTTTTCATGGGTGGCGATCAGGATGTTATTGGCTCCCAAAATCGCCTCATTTATTTTTAGGAATATGTCTTTCATGTAATTTATAAATAACTCTTAATACTATACAAATATAATCAAAATGTCAACTCTATCTTAAACGCTAAAAAAGTCCCTTGCGGGACTTTGTTATTTCAAATTATCCAATAATCGATCCAGCTCATATGCTTTGCGTCCGCTCTCATCCAAGGCGAAGCTGACTTGAGGAATACAGCGCAAAGTAATCTTATCATTTAACAGCTTGCGGAATAATTTGGCGCGGCGATTAAGCAGATTGACTACCGGCTCTGACTGTTCATCGGGAATAACGCTGATCATCGCCCGAGCATAGTGCAGATCGGGAGAGGTGCTGACTCTGGTAATCGTTACCAGAGTATTGGCCGGCATTTCTATCTCTTCATTTATTATCTCCCCCAGCTGCTGCCGAATCAGCTCATTTATTTTTAGCATCCTGTCAGTCATAAATTTCTATGATACTAATATACTAATTTTACGAATAATACTAATGGTTACAAATAATTCTAATAAATTTTAATATTCGTATTCATTCGTATCATTAATACCCATTCGTATATTGGTATCTTTAATTATTTTTCTTCAATATAAAATTCCAAGATATCACCCAGTTCAATGACGGCTTTGCCTTCAAAGCTAAGACCGCATTCCTGCCCCGCCGCTACTTTTTCAGCAATCTGCCGCGAACATTCCAGCCGCGTCACTTTGCCGGTGGCAATCGCCTCATTACCGCGCACGATAATGACGATTTCCGTCGGTACGAGATATCCTTCAATCACGCGTCCGCCCACGATCATATTATGGCTTTCCTTGCGAAAGATTTTTATCACTTCCAGTTTGCCGACCAATTTTTTGACCGCTTCTTTTATTTGTAAATCCTTGATCTGTTCCTGAATATCTTCTATTAAATGATAAATAACTTCATAAGTCTTAATCACTGCCTTCTTATCGCGCGCCAAATCAGCGACGTTCGGCAATGGCTTGACATGGAAGCCGAAAATCTGCGCTCCGGTCGCTTCGGCCTTGAGCACATCCGATTCGGAAATGATTCCCAGCCCCTTGCTGACGATCTTTATCTTGATTTCCGCCGTTTCCAGCTTAGCCAAGCTCTCGATGATCGCCTCGAGCGATCCCAGCACGTCCGCCTTGATAATCAGATTAATGTTTTTGAATTTATCATCATCGCCTTGATTGGAAGATAAGACGGAAAAGCTTTTATTCTGGTGATGCAAATGTTGTTTAACATCCTTAGATAAGCTCTTTGAATCTTCCGGCACTTCCAAGACGCTGCCGACTTCCGGCGCGATTTTAAGGCCTAAAATTTTAGCCGGGGTGCCCGGTCCGGCCTCGCTGATATTTTCGCCTTTATAATCTTTGAGCGACCGCACTTTGCCGCAGAGCGCTCCGCGGGTGCCCAGGCAATCACCGACTCGCAAAGTGCCCGATTGGACGATCATTGTCGCCACCGGACCCTCGCCCTTATCAATATGCGATTCGATCACCGTACCGATAGCCAGACGCTGACAATCAGCCATTAGCAATTCTTTTTCCATATCGGCTACCAGCAGTACCGTATCGAGCAAATCATCCATTCCCTGCCCAGTCTTGGCGGAAACCGGCAGGCAGACCACGTCACCGCCCCAATCCTCGGGCCGCAGATTTATTGAGCTCAAATCTTGTTTTACTTTTTCCAAATTTGCCTCATCCTTATCAATTTTATTGATCGCAACGACAAAAGGCAGCTTGGCATCAGAAATGATCTTTATCGCCTCCAGCGTCTGCGGCCGCACGCCGTCATCGGCGGCAATGACAAGTATCGCCACATCAGCGACGCGAGCGCCGCGCGATCTCATGGCGGTAAAGGCCTCATGGCCGGGAGTATCGATAAAAGTCAGCACGCGCCCATGGCGATGGACCTGATAAGCGCCGATGTGCTGAGTGATGCCGCCGCTTTCGCCGGAAACGACGTCGGTTTTTCTAATAGCGTCCAGGATCTTGGTCTTGCCATGGTCGACGTGCCCCATGACGACGATTACCGGTGGCCGTTCGACACAGCCGCTATGCTTATCGCTTAATATCTCTTTAAGTTTGTTCTGTTGCTGTTCCTGTTCGCTATCCTGCTGATCATTCTCATCAGCGAGAATCTTATAGCCCAATTCTTCGCCGATGATGCTGGCAGTATCAAAATCGATCCGTTCATTCATGCTAGCCAAGACGCCATTTTTCATCAGCGAAGTCAGAACTTTGCTGATCGGCAGATCAAGCGCCGCGGCAAAATCCCGCACCGTAATGATCGGGGGAATTTTTACTTCCAGAATTATCGCCTCTTTGGCTCCCTCTTCTTTTACTCCCGTGCCGCGAATCTCAGCGATACGGCTGGCCTCCCGCTGACGTTTCTCATCCTGTTTCCAAGCCTCCATAATCTTGAGCGCCAAACGATCATCGATCTTGATCGCTTTTTTGCCAACGTCAAAACCCAGGCGCGGCAGCTTTTCCAGCAACTCCCCGCTGGTGATTCTTAACTTTCTGGATAATTCGGCGACATTCATGCTTGCTAACTGTTATTATTTACAAGATTAAGTATACTAAAAAATTGACGAAAAATCAAGGGTTTGACGGTTATTTATTTTGTTAAGACGCGATTCATCGCGTCTCTTGTATAAATTGAAAAAAGTATTTTTTTTTGCTAAGATATGAAAGCCAGTGATGGCCACGTAGCCAAGTGGTAAGGCAGAGGTCTGCAAAACCTTTATCACCGGTTCGATTCCGGTCGTGGCCTAAATTAAAAAATACCCGTTCTTTGGGTATTTTTTAATTTAACCGGAATCGAACAGGTCAGAAGCGAGGCAAGCTTTGAGGCGGAAGCCGAAAAGCGCAGTTGAGCGTCGCTGATATGCCAGTGGCATATCAGTGCTGACCGCGGCAACGAGCTGTTTGGCTATTTGGCCAAACAGCGAGGCGGGATTCCTGTCGTGGCCTAATAATAAAAAACTCCCGCGTTCAAGTGGGAGTTTTTTATTATAGGATATTATTATCAAATTTTATCTGATCGCCAATTGCCTGGCGCAATACCAGGCCGACCAATTGCCGTCATGCAATCTCTTGGCAATGGCCCATTTGGTCGCCACTTTATAATCGAACTTATCGGCATCAGAAATCCTCTTATGGATGGAATTAATCTGCCATAAGCCGGAATCCTTGGTGCCGTTTCTATTCTTATTATTAACCGCTTGCGGATTAAAATTACTTTCACACTTCACGATTTTTTCCACTTCGTCAGGATTTAAGCCCGCCCTGATAGCTTCCAGCCGGACAAACTCTTTGATTTCCTCTTTACTGAATAAAACCTGTTTAATCACCGCCGCCTCTTTAGCTTCAGCGGTTTTTGTACTAGTAGCCGTGGTCGTTGCCGGCTCCTCAAATTTTATCGTAACCACATCAGAGTCTGTGTCATCATAGATTATCGGCTCCGGAGAGTTAGCAATATTCATCTCACTGAACTCAAACCTAATCTGATCCTCAGTAATTGTCGCGGCCTGAGTGTACTGAGGAAACAACAAATGTGAAACAAAAAATAATACCCCGATAAAGACGAATATTTTGGCTAATTTATAATAAAATTTATTCATATTTGACTATTTTTTACCAACAAAAAAACACCTTAGCATAT
>CAIOLF010000037.1 GCA_903859075.1 Candidatus Buchananbacteria bacterium | reverse complement strand
TGGCGAGCTCGAACAGGGCGTCCCCACCCCAGGGATGATGGGCAACGAATGGTGCCGATATCCCGGGAACAAGACCATGGACTATGTGGCACTGTACGAGGGGTCACCGCAGGGCGATTACTGGAAGTTTCCGATCCCGAGTGCCTCCGTCCGTGATGGCTGGGTTCGTGGCGGAATCGGCCAGTTGGATGCGCCTGGTACGGCCATCATCAAGTTCGCGCCGCTCGAGCAGTTCGGGCCTCCGAACTATTCCGGCTGGTACGCTCTTGATGGTCTCGGAATGACATCCGTCAACTTGGGCTTGATTCCCGGCGATGGCGCGCCGCTGCTGGATCCGGAATTTCGGATCTCCGGTGGACAACTTCAGTGCAAGGCTTCGTACGTTGAGGACATGCCTGGATTCGTTGCCGGGCAAGCAGTGTATCTCGCCTACGGCGAACCCTTCATCGGGATCGTCGGGGACGAGTGGTTCGACAAGGCGCCGGCCGACGTGACAGTCTATGACAAGGTGAAGTTCACCAAGTCCGGGGACTGGTACACGGTCAATGTCCCGGCGGCCCAGCTTGCCAAGAAGTGGTTGCGTTTCGGGGTATGCCAGATCGACAATCTGGCCGATCCCAAAAACTCGCGCCGTTGGGCACGGGTTCAGAATCGCAACGGTTCGCCGGTCGTGTACTACGAGGCGGCGGACAAGGTCGGGGTAGTCGTATCCTGGCTCTGAATGCGGACCTCCCTCAGTCCGAAGCGTAATTTACGGGTATCGGTAGCTTGCTACTGATACCCGTTTTCTTTTTGCTTTTTTTCTTAAAATATGTTAAAATTGAATTAAATTTAAGACTAAATTATGGCTGTAAACAGCAGGCAAGACGTCAAAAAATTCAATAATAAATTGGTAAAACAACAGCCGGATCAGCCGCTGGCTCTGGATAAGTTCGGCCTGGTCGGCTTGACATTAGTGGGAATAATCTTAATTTTGACACTCTTTGGCATCCTGAATTTTTATCTCGGCTTAGCCGTTTTTTTTGTATTTATTTTCTTTTTTTTCTTTCAGCGGCATGCCTGGCTGTTGTTATTATTGGCACCGCCGGTTTTAATATTCGGCCAAATCATCTCTTTTGACGTAGCCGCCAACTGGACCTATGAAATGAGCTTAGCGGAACTGTTGATTTTGGCTGTCGCCGTTTTATTTGCGCTCGACGGCATTTTCCGCCTCAAAAATTTTAAAATAAAAACCAACCAAGTCGTCTTAGCTCTCTTGGTTTATTTGGTTTTGACTTTGTTGTCTTTTTGGGAGATAGAGAGCTTCCGTTATTTTATTTATAGCGCCAAGATAGTCGCTTTTGCTTTTCTCTCATACTTTCTGGCTTATAATTATTTTGACAGCGCTCGCAAGATGAAGTATTTCCTTTATTCCTTAGCGGTTACGGCTATTATCCTGTCTTGCCAGATTTTTTATAAATTTTACGAATTGAAATTCACTACCAAGATATTTTTTGAACGCAATTTCATTGTCATACCGACCGGTCCGCTGGCGCTGGTCTCGGCGATTCTAGTACTTTTGGTGCCACTGCTTTTGGCGGCTTATTTCACTTTTGCCAAAAATGACAAGGGACGGATTGTTATCTTTTTGGCTTTTATCATTAGTCTGCTGGCCGCTTTTTTGACTTTGGGCAAGGGAGCGCTGATCAGCCTGGCCATCGGCTTGGCTTATTTACTGATAATAAAAATAAAAGAAAAGCGTTTGGCGGCCGTATTATTCGGCGGCTTATTCGTGATTATCTTGTATCTTTTCTTTTCTTTTTATTTCACCGGGCTATTTTCCCGTCTGGGGCGGTTTTTTGTCGACACCAGCACCCAATTCCGCGTTTTGGAGTATCAAGCCGATTGGAAGCTGATC
>CAIOLF010000036.1 GCA_903859075.1 Candidatus Buchananbacteria bacterium | reverse complement strand
GGCCGTTTTTTGATATTAGAGTAGCAGGGGAGGGAATTGAACCCTCGACCAAAGGCTTATGAGTCCTCTGCTCTACCACTGAGCTACCCTGCCAGAATTTTGTTGCGGGGGCCGGACTCGAACCGGCGACCTGCGGGTTATGGGCCCGCCGAGCTGCCAACTGCTCTACCCCGCGATAAATTATTTATGTTCCTGGTGCCGAAGGAGGGAATCGAACCCTCACGAGCAGAGCTCACACGATTTTGAGTCGTGCGCGTCTACCAATTCCGCCACTTCGGCAGGCCCCTTATTACACTAAACTATTTTACAAAATAATATCGTAATTGTCAACTTTTAATTTAATTTAGCTATATAATATCAAAGTAATTTCGCAATTTATTATTTTTTATGTTATAATAAGCGCATGGGACAGATAATTTCCGTAGTCAATCAGAAGGGCGGAGTCGGCAAAACAACCACCTCCATTAACTTGGCGGCTTACCTAAGTAAATTAGGTAAGTTTGTTTTATTGGTTGATCTTGATCCGCAAAGCAATGCCACTTCCGGTTTGGGAATTTCCAAGGAATTGGACAAAGGCGTCTATGAAGTCCTGACCGGCCCTTATTCTTTTAAGGAAGTAATTGTCGACACTAACCACGATTTTTATAAATTGGCGCCATCCACTACCTCACTCGCCGGCGCCAACGTGGAATTTGTTAATTTGGATCGCCGCGAGTTCCGCCTTTATGATAATCTGCTGGAGATCAAAGACGATTTTGATTATATTTTTATTGATTGTCCGCCCTCGCTCGGACTGCTGACAGTCAATGGTTTGGTCGCCGCCGATCAGGTGTTAATTCCGGTGCAGGCGGAATATTTTGCCTTGGAAGGCCTGGGGCAACTGATGGATACCATCGGACTGATCCGGGAGAACATCAAGCCGGAATTGGATATTATGGGAGCGGTCCTGACGATGTATGACAGCCGTTTCAAATTGGCTAATGACGTCTTGCGAGAGCTCTACCGTTATTTTCCCAATAAGATTTTCCGCTCCGTGATTCCCCGTAATATCCGTCTGTCAGAGGCCCCTTCCCACGGCCAGACGATTCTGGAATATGATCCCAAGTCAAAAGGCGCTAAGGCTTATGAGCGGCTGGCGCGGGAATTCGTTTATCACAATAGTTAGTTTTAATTAAGTCACTGAACTTAACTTAATATGCCTTCACAAAATTCAGGCTTGGGCCGCGGCTTGGGCTCATTGATACCCAATAAAAAATTGAAAGATTCGCCGGCTAGCGGTTCTGTCCCGGCCGTCGCTTCGTCGCCGGTTGCCAGCGATATTTTTGATAAGCATGAAAAAATCTGGCAGCTGCCGGTGGCCAATATTATCGCTAATCCGCATCAGCCCAGAAAAGATTTTAGCTCCGAGGGCTTGGAAGAATTGGCGAGCTCCATTAAAGAGCACGGTATTATTTCTCCGCTCATTGTCACCGGGGCCGGCGAGAATAAGTGGCAGTTAATCGCCGGTGAACGGCGTTGGCGCGCTGCCAAGAGCATTGGCTTAGAAAGGGTGCCGGCCGTCGTCCGCGAGCTGACCGAGCAGAAAAAGATGGAAGTGGCGCTGATAGAAAATTTGCAGCGCCAGAATTTGAATCCGCTGGAAGTGGCCACGGCCTATGAAAAATTAATCAATGAATTCAATTTGAGCCAAGATGAATTAGGCAGAAAAGTTGGCAAAAGCCGATCGACGATTTCCAATATCATCAGGATTTTAAATGTCCGGGATGAAGTCAAGCAGGCAATCCTGGCCGGTAAGATTTCCGAAGGCCATGCCCGGGTGCTGGCGGGCTTGCCGCAAGCGGATCAGCTGGAAGTTTTGCAGAAAATACTTAATAATAATTTTAGCGTCCGAGAAACGGAGAGAGCCGGCAAAGAGGTGGTGGTGAGAAAACATATCCGCAAAGTAAATTTTGATCCGGAAATTAAAGCGCGGGAAGAAGATCTGCAGCGTGCTCTAGGTACTAAAGTTGAGATAAAAAAGAACGGCCCGTCCGGGCAGATTATCATCAAGTTTTTTTCTGACGAGGAATTGGAGGAAATTTATCGCAAGATTGTCTAACCAATAAATCTAAAGATACGAAAAATCCCGCCAGTGGCGGGATTTTTCATATCTTTATTTTTTTCCTTCCAATTTAGTCCGCTCGGCAGTTTTTATTTTATTAAGGGCAGTCCTTATTTTGCTTCTGGTCACGGAAGTTTTAGCCAGTTCCAGCCAATCAGGATTTGGGGACTTGCGGTTTTTATCAATAATGATTTCAATAATGTCGCCGGATTTTAGCTGCTGCGCCAGATTGACCAGCTGATCATTGACTTTGGCGCCGACGCATTTATTTCCCAGATTGCTATGGACATGATAAGCAAAATCAATGGGAGTGGCGCCTTCAGGCAAGTCGATGACGTCGCCTTTTGGAGTAAGAACAAAAATGCGGTTTTGAAAGACGTCAAATTTGACCGTCTGAATGAATTGATCATTGTCTTTTATTTGTTTCTGCCACTGTACTAATTCATCCAGCCATTTCAGTTGGCGGCTGTTGATTTGGCCGCCGCTTTCTTTGTAGTTCCAGTGCGCCGCTACTCCGAATTCCGCTTCCGCGTGCATTTCTTGGGTTCTAATTTGAAATTCCACGATTTCGCCGTCAGCGGTAAAGACGGTAGTATGCAGCGAACGGTAGCCATTGGGTTTGGGCTGGGCAATATAATCATTGATCGTGCCAGGCACCGGACGATAAAGATTATGGATGATGCCCAGCACGGAATAGCAGTCCGCGATAGTGGGAACAATCAAGCGCAGGGCGATCAAATCGTAAATTTTTGATAAATCGCGATTGATCTGCGGCCGTAACAATTTTTTATATAAGCTATAGAGATGTTTTGTCCGGCCCTGGATGGAAATATTTTCCGGGGTAATATTATTTTCTTTGAATTTTTCCGTGACGACGTTTTGTATTTTCTCCAGCAGTTTTTCTTTTGTTCGGTATTCCTGAGGCAGGATTTCCGTCAGCCATTTATAATCCTCGGGATAAATAAAGGGAAAGGCCAGGTCTTCCAATTCGCCTTTGATAATGCCCATACTGAGGCGATCGGCGATCGGCGCGTAGATTTCCAGCGTCTCCAGAGCGATGCGCTGCTGTTTTCCCGGCGGCAAGCATTGCAATGTTTTTAAATTATGCAGCCGATCGGCAAATTTGATAAAAATAACGCGGATATCCTCGCTCATGGCAATAAACATCTTGCGCAGGTTTTCGGCATAACGATCCATGCCGCGGTATTTGAGCGTACCAAGCTTGGTGATGCCTTGGACCAGCTTGGCTATTTCTTCGCCGAAATTTTTTTCAATATCTTTAAGCGTCAGCGAGGTGTCCTCAGGCACGTCATGAAGCAGGCTGGCGATAATCATCGTCGGATCAAGTCCCAGTTCAGCCAGCTTCTGCGCGGTGGCCAGGGGATGAGTGATGTAGGGCTCTCCGGAAATTCGGATTTGTCCGCGGTGCGCTTGATCGGCAAAGTCAAAAGCCAGCCGTACTAATTCTACATCATCGGCGGAATATTTTCCTTCAATAGTCTCAATCAGCAAAGCAAGATTATTTTTTATTTGTTCTTCAGCCATAGTAGCAACATTATAAGTTATTTGCCGTTTCAAGGCAAAAAACCCCGCTAGTCGGCGGGATTTTTTCAAGATTATTTTTTTTGAGGATTGTGGTTAGGACAATTTTTATCAGAGCATCTTTCGGGGATCGTCTTAGTGCCTTCCATCATCAGCTTGCCGCACTGAGGGCAGAGATCGCCGGTCGGCTTGGCCTTGATGATATATTTGCATTTGGGATAATTGCTGCAGCCGTAAAAAATTCCATAGCGCCCTTGGCGCTCGCCCATGGTGCCGGCCTTGCAAACGGGACATTTGACTCCGGTGTCGGCGGCTTTAATCCTCTGAGCTTCCGCCGCTTCGTCTTTTTTGATGTAGCGGCACTTGGGATAATTATTGCAAGCGATAAACTTGCCATATTTGCCCTCGCGCTCCACCAGTTTGCCTTTGCCGCACTCGGGACAGATTTCACCGGTGTCTTTTGGCCCTGGCAGCACTTTGCCCTCGAGCGTCAGCGCGCCGGAGCAATCGGGAAAACGGGAGCAGGAATAAAATTTGCCGCCGCGTCCCAGCTTGATGACCATCGGCGAACCGCAGTCGGGGCACTTAATATTATCGGGCGCCGCGCCCAGGTCAGTTATTTTTTTGATTGATTTCTTGTCTTTGACATCCTGGCTGAACGGTCCGTAGAATTCTTTGAGCGTGTGGATGTAAGTATCTTTGCCGGCGGCGATTTCATCGAGTTCATCTTCCATTTTCGCGGTGAAGTCATCGGAAATGTATTTGCCGAAATATTTACTAAGGAAATCGCTGACTAGTTCGCCGACATCGGTCGCGCGCAGCGCCTTGCCTTCTTTATCCACGTAGCCGCGGTCCTGGATGGTTTTGATGGTGCTGGCATAAGTGGAAGGGCGGCCGATGCCGCGTTTTTCCAATTCTTTGACGAGTCCCGCTTCGCTATAGCGGCGCGGCGGCTCTGTCTGTTTGCCGGTAGAAAATATTTCCAGCAGTTCCAATTTATCTCCGGCAGCGGTCTTAGGCAATTCAATTTCCTCGCCGCGGGCGCGCGGATCGGCCTTGAGCCAGCCTTCAAAAACTACGCGCGAACCAGTAGCGGAGAAATCAGGAACTTGCTGGGCGGAAGATTTGGCAATTATCTTTGTTTTTAAAACTTTGGCATCAGCCATCTGCGAAGCGATAGTGCGTTGCCAAATCAATTCGTATAATTTTTGTTCTTGAGCGCCGTTGCCGGCAGTCAGGCCGGAAACGTGAGTCGGCCGGATCGCCTCATGCGCTTCCTGCGCGTTTTTGCTGCGGGTGACGTATTTCTGGCGCTTGGCGAATTTGTCGCCGTATTTCTTTTTGATAAGCGTCGCTATTTCATTTAGCGCTTGATCGCCAAGAGTAGTACTGTCGGTACGCATATAGGTGATATGCCCGGCTTCATAAAGTTTTTGCGCCAGGCGCATCGTGACGGCTGGAGAATATCCTAGCCGCGAGGAAGCCGCTTGCTGCAAGGTAGAAGTGGTAAAAGGAGCTTTGGCACGGCGCAGGTTTTCAGTTTCTTCCACCGAGGCGACTTGCCAGTCGGCGGCTTTGGCGGCGATTAGTATCTTTTCCGCCGCGGCCTCGGTCTTAGGTTCCTCCTGACAAGCGAAACGAATAGTCTCTTTTTTGGCAGTAGCCAAATCAGCCTCGATCGTCCAGAATTTTTCCGGGACAAAGGCGCGGATTTCTTTTTCACGTTCGACGATGATTCTCAGCGCCGGTGATTGGACGCGGCCGGCTGACAAGCCATAGCGGACTTTCTGCCAAATAAGCCCGCTTAAGTCATAGCCGAATAATCTATCCAGTACGCGGCGCGCTTCTTGCGCTTCTTTCAGATTATTATCAATATCGCGCGGATGTTTGATGGCTTCTCTTATCGCTTCCGGAGTTATCTCATGAAAGACAATGCGCTTGGGATGCTTCAAGCCGATGGCTTCTTTGATGTGCCAGGCAATCGCCTCGCCTTCGCGGTCCGGATCGGTTGCCAGCACGACTTCCTCGGCTTTATTGGCCAGCTGTTTTAATTCGGCCACCACTTTTTCTTTGCCCGGAGTGATTTCATAATGGGGCGCAAAACTGCCGTCCAGGTCGACGGCGTTCTTATTGGATTTCGGCAGGTCGCGGATATGGCCGACGCTGGCCTTGACGATATATTCATGGTTGAGATACTTGGCGATGGTTTTAGCCTTCGCCGGAGACTCGACGATTAATAGTTTGGACATTTATTTTATTATAAAGTAAAGAAAATTTAAGATACAAATATACTAACAAATATACTAATAGTACGAATGATACTAATGGTTACTAATCCTCATTAAGAATTATTCGTATATATTCGGATCATTAGTATTAATTCGTAGATTAGTATCTTATATCCATTGGGTAATGACCTATTTCAGAAGGATATAATTCTGTCCGCCGGTATTTTTTATTATACTTTTCATTTCCAACAGCATCAGTACTGACGATAAGACATTAATCTTAATATTACATAACTTCGCCAGCTTGTCAATGTGGAGCGGTTCGGGGCCTAAATTTTTTAAAATGATTTCCTCTTCAATCGAGGCCGGTTCCAGCCGTGGCAATTCATGTATTTCCGGCAGTTGAGAGAGTTTTAATTCTTCCAAAACATCAGCGGCAGAAAGTACCAGCTTGGCGCCTTGTTTGATGAGATTATTGGTGCCGACGGAGCAGTGGTTATAAATGCTGCCGGGGACGGCAAAAACCTCGCGATTGTATTCGAGGGCGCATTTGGCAGTGATCAGCGCGCCGGAACTTTCTGCCGCTTCAATAACCAGCGTGCCCAAAGACAGGCCGGCAATGATGCGGTTGCGCATGGGGAAGGTGTATTTGGTCGGCATCGTGCCGAGAGGGTATTCGCAGAGCAGGCAGCCGCCACTGTCAATTATTTTTTTTGCCAGATAGCGATTGGCCGAGGGATAGATGCTCGGCCAGTCAACGCCGGAACCCAGTACGCCGACGGTCAAACCGTTGTTTTTCAGGCAGGCCTCATGAGCGAGAGCGTCAATGCCGAGCGCTAGCCCGGAGATAATGGCCAGCCCCGCCTGGGTCAGTTGGCCGACCAAATCACTGGCGGTCCGCTCGCCGTAGTTGGTATATTTTCTGGCGCCGACAACGCTCAGAGGGTTTTGTCGGCAGGCCAAGATATCGCCTCGATAATATAGAAGGGGTGGAGAGTCAAAAATATGCTTGAGTAGGGGAGGATAGTCATCATCAATAATAGTAGAGACGCTGATTTCCTGGGAGTTTAATTTGTCTAATTTTTCATCAGGATTAATTTGCTGCCGCTTGGCGACTATCTCCGTAGCGATATCTTCTTCTATTTTGGCCAAAATTAGCTCGTCAGTAGTCGCTTCCCAGGCTTTTTTTAAGTCATTTTTAAAATAAAAAAGCAATTTTTTCAGGCGGCGGGCTGTCATTTTATTGATATTATTGAATCCCAGCCAGTACTTTAATTTTTCTCCCTCCATATTGTTGGTATTGACAAATCTTAGATTACTTGCTAATATAGAAAAACCATGGAAAATTTAGTTGGTTTGGTAGGCAGTAATCTGTCTGTTAGTCCGATGGAAGAGATCGTTTCCCTCCTAATGGTCTTTTTTATCACCAAGTTATGGCCTTTTCCTTTATGGAAGGGAGCCATACACTAACGGGCAGTTTATTGCCTACCAGGCAGGTCGTTCCTTGGGGTGGTTGCCACCGTACAACATGCTGGCGAGCGGACCCGTTCTTGGGCACCCGCTCGCCAGCGCACCCCATGCGCTATTGTTCTTCTTGTTTTTCTCGATTCGCGGGCGGATCCTCTCTACCCAACAACACGCTGGTGAGCGGTCGGCAACCCTTTTGTCCAAGAGGTAGTTGACATCGAAGTGGCCGCGCCGCTCACCAGCGCACCCTATGTGCTTTTGTACTTGTTTGTTTTTCTATGGGGAACGGACCCATCGGCTAGTGGCTCTTCCCCCAGCCATAAGTCGACGGACTCCTGGCGAGCCAGGCATTCCCCCATCAGCTTGAAGAGGGAGGGTGTAGCTCAATAGGCAGAGCGGCGCCTTTGGACGGCGGCGGTTTGCAGGTTCAAGTCCTGCCACTCTCTCCAAAATTTTCAGTCCAGGGGAAGGACGGACGCAGCACGGGCTGCGGCGGGGCCAGACGCGGCGAGGCAGACGCGACTGGCCCAACAAAACACCAAGCGAGCATCACGGATGTCTCGCTTTTTCTTTTTTAATTAAATTTATTCATGGCCGCCATTAGCGATTTGCCAATAATTTCTGAAGCCGCGCCAGCAGCCGTTTGAACGGCGGCATTTGCCGCCGGTGCATCTTTTTTTTCTATTTTTTTTAGGACATAATCCACTGTTCCGATAATATCGGTTTTGTCCGTGCGGCAGCCGATTTTTATCCGGACAAAGTCTTTGGTATCTAAATAATCAATAATTGATTTGATGCCGTTATGCCCGCCTGAGGAGGAATTTTTTACTACCCTGATCTTTTCTAGCGGCAGATCGACGTCATCATGGATGACGACGATATCCTCCATTTTAATTTTATAATATTTAACCAAAGCGGAAACGGCCTGTCCGGAATTATTCATGAACGTCCGCGGCTTGGCTAGGATGATTTTTTCTCTCCCGATTTTTCCCTCACTGATTTCGGCTTGCAGTTTTTTGTCACTTTTAAAAGCGGGAAATTCCCGGCTCTGCCTGATTTCATCCAGCGCCAACCAGCCCAGGTTATGCCAGGTCTGACGGTATTTGTCTCCGGGATTGCCGAGTCCGATGATAAGCTTCATAAGTTAGCTCTATTATTTTTTATTTTGTCATCCCCGCGGAAGCGGGGATCCAGATAGATGTTAATTGTTTTATTAGACTGGATTCCCGCTTTCGCGGGAATGACACTAATTATTTTTTTGATTTTTTACTTCTTCTTTTCCAACTCTCTTTTTTTATCGGCTCATCGCTTTTCCACTTCTTCAATTCAAACTGTATCGGCGTGCCGATGATTTTGAATTGCTCGCGCAGATTATTTTGCAGGAAGCGCAAATAAGAAAAATGCAGGATAGTGACATCATTGACATGGATCTCAAAGCGCGGCGGATTGATGCCGACTTGGACGATTTTGTAGATATAAGGATTCTTCAGGCCCTTGCCGCGCGACGGCCGATGCTGCTTGATTTTTGATTTCAAAAATTTTTCCAGTTGGCTTTCTGACAATTGGATTTCCCGGGATTTTTTGACTTCTAAAACCAAGTCCAGAATTTTTTTGCTGCGCAGATTTTCTTTGGCGGAAACAAAAATCAGCGGCGCCCACCAGAGATAGGGGAAAGTGAGCTCATAATATTTCTGGAATTTATTGACGGTATTGGTGTCCTTGTCGGGAATCAGATCCCACTTGTTGGCGACGATAATGACGGAACGCCCGGCCTCCAGGATTTCCTGGGAGATTTTTTTATCTTGGCTGTCGATATTTTTTTGCGCTTCAGTGACCAGGATGACGACATCGGCCTGGCGAATGGTGGAGAGGCTCTTATCAACGGATTTTTTTTCCAAGCTTTTGGGAGTGATGCGGGCATGCTTGCGGATGCCGGCCGTATCAACGATGATAAACCGGTGGTCATGATAAATAAATTCAGTATCGTGCGATTCCCGGGTAGTATGCGGCACGTCGGTGACAATAACCCGTTCCTCGCCGAGAATGGAATTTAAGAGCGATGATTTGCCGACATTGGGCCGGCCGGTCAGGGCGACCTTGATGACGGGCAGATCTTTTTTGGCGGCCTCGTCTTTTTTGGCAGGAGGCAGTTTTTTCAAGACGATATCGAGCAGATCACCCACGCCCGAGCCGTTGGCCGCGGAAATAAAAATCGGCTCGCCCAGCCCCAGTTTGAAAATCTCTTTATTTGTCTGGCGCAGGCGCAAGGAATCGGCTTTATTGCCGACCAGGATAATTTTATTTTTCAGTCCCAGCCGCAGCAGATCGTGGGCGATATTTTTGTCGGCGGTGAGCAGTTCATTTTTGGCGTCGATTAAAAATAAAATCAAATCAGCATCAGCGATGCCGGTTTGGGCTTGCTTGACGATTCCCTTGGCAATGGCTTGGGGAATATTTTGATCAATATCCAGTCCGCCGGTATCAATGAGCTCAAAAATGCGATCGCGCCAAGCCACCAAATCAATATTGCGATCTCGGGTCGTGCCGGAAATCGGCGAAACCAGCGCTTTGTTTTTTTCGACCAAGCGGTTAAAGAGAGTGGACTTGCCGACATTGGCGCGTCCGACGATGGCGACTTGCAAGAGATGATTTTTCATGAATATATCATAACAGATAATAATTGATTTTCAAAGGCGGGCTGTTTTTTTGCCAAAAATAGTTTATAATGATGATAAGCATTATCTTTAGCGTAAAAAACAGCCGAGGATAAGCAAAAGATAAATAACTTACCGACCATAAAAGATATGGAAAAACGCAGCGATAGAACGGTTGGAGGAATAAAAAAAATAAGTCCGGCAGAAAGATTGGCCAGGCGGGAAGCGCTCCAATCCAGTGACTATAGCGATTTGACGCCGGAAAAATGTCTGTTGCTCCCGGAACAAGTAAGGCAGCTCGCCGTTAATATTGTCGATGAAGAAACCAGGACGGTGCGGCAAAAATTCAATTCAGGAGAAATCAGCCAAGAAGAAACCGATCAAATGATTCATGATTTGATTTTAGAGACCCTGATTGCTATTACCGGTAAATGGCTCAATGAAGGCAATGATGCTTTAATTATAGAATTTAAAGCGGGAAATCTTGATGAAGAATTAATCGGACAATTGGTTGAGCAGGTGCCGGAGCTGAGGGAGTACGGCAAAGATTCTATCGCTAAGCTGTTAAAAGTTTTCAAACATGGCCTAGCCCCGGAAGAAGCTAAAAAACAAACGCGGATCAGAAAAATCATTGCGGAGAGTCCGGCCAGTAAATATGTGGAAGTGCCGGCGGTCCGCGCGACAGCCGATGTCAAGCTGACTGCAGAGCAAGCCAGGATTTTGGCTTTTAATTGCGGCCATGACTTTGGCGCCGGCGTCGGATTCATTGTTATGGATGAAGTTCCTGGCGTTGACTTGACTACCAAAATTTATCAGAAGATGATCAAAGATTATCTGCGCGAGGATGAGGCGGACGGATTTGAAAATGTTGAGCAAGGATTGATTAGTTTTGCTATTCAATTTAAATTAAAGAAGAGAGGTAACTTTTTCAAGTTAAAAAATCAAAAAATGGAAATGCGTCTGATGACACTGGCGACTCGCTTAGGCAATCATCTGGAAAGAACTGATTTTGCCACGGCGGTGAAAGAAATGGGATTAAGCGATGATAATTTGCGGTTAATGACGGAAGTGTTCGATCTTTCAGAAGAAATAGAAGCCGGCAAAAAGTTGCGGTCAGAAAAAGATTTTGTTTTGAACGCTTACATCGATCACGTCAAAGATTTTAATCTGCTTGATCATATTATCGTAGATAATCTGAGGCCGAATTTTCGGGGCAAAAAGAAAGAATTTTTGGAAGAGATCAGAAATCGAGCCGCTTATAGCGGACTTATAAGACCGGAATGCTTTGAGGCCTTAAAGCAAGCGCTTCAGGAGCTTCATAAAAGCGGTGTTTATCATTGCGATCTGCATGAGAGAAATATTATGATTGGCGATGACGGCAAGCTTTACCTTATTGATTTTGCCAAAGCCAATATCCACGGCGATACCTCCGGCGCCGATAGCAATTATGTCCATCAAGGTGAACAGTGGTTAAGCGATGATACTATCGTGACTGCCAAAGGATTGCTGCAATTAGCCTCACTCTCGCCGGAAGATCGGCCGCAAAAATAAAAGCCCGGAGTTATTCATTCCGAGCTGACGCTTCATTCTGCAGTTGGTCCAGCAGAAATCGCCTCTCATATTGATCGTCGATTTTTACCAGAATCTCTACCCCCTCTATTTTGACCTCAAGGCCTTCGGCCTCAAGGCGTTGTTTGATGAGGAGGAGTTGTTGCGGAGTAAGCGGCATGGTTTTGTCCTCCTCAGGGGGTTGTTGTTTTTGAAGCATACGAATAATACATTAAATATCGGATTTTGTCAAGTATTCATCTAATTTTATTATAAAAACCCCGATAAATCGGGGTTTTGTTATTATTGCGCTTTACCCAGGATGATCAGTATATCGGCGGACGAGTTGATTGCTTCCGGCTTGGATTTGCTGGCGGTAACGCCGTAGATTTTTTTGAGTTGAGCTATGGTGAGAGGGTTATCGCCGGAGAGATCATAGATGAGTATCTTTTGATAATCTTGTGTCGGGGCATTCCCGATTTTCCCCACGGTCAGGCCGGCGGCCGCCAGCTTGTTTTTTTCGGTCGTCGCCCAGCCGGCAATCGCGGTGCCGTTTAGGATTTCAATGTTGGCGTTTTCTTCGGCAATAGTTTTGGGCTTTTCCTTAGTTGGCTTTTCTTCAGCCGGCTGCTCATTGGCGAACGGTTCAGTGGAAGTGACGGTGGTAGCGGTGGAAGTAGCGGTGGTGCTGGCCTGTTCTTGGCGCAAGCGCTCCTCTTCCTGCTGCTGGGCCAGTTTTTCCAATTTTTCAAAATCAACATTCCAATGCGTCTCCAAGCTCTGAAGAGTGCTAGAGCTGAATTCCGGATCAAAAATGTTCTGCCAATTGTAGCTGATTTTTTCAAAGCTGCCGCCGCGAGGCAGCAGAACGTAGGAGCCGTTAATATTTCTGGCATAGAGGAAGCTGTCGGCGCCATCGGTGAGATTGACCGATAGCAGCTTGGTTGTATCAATGTCTTTGGCTAGCTGTCCCGCCTTGAGCATTTCCCAGACCTCCAGATTAGTGCTGACATGCTCGTTATAAGCGCTGAGCAGAGAATTTATCTTGCGCGGACTGAAAATATTATTGAGCTGGAAGATTTTTTCTTTGAGCGCCAAGATTACTTTTTGCTGGCGCCTGCTTCTGGCAAAGTCCGATCCTTCCGGACCCAGGCCGTGCCGGCTGCGGGCATATTTGAGGGCGGTGGCTCCATCCAGGTGCTGTGGCCCTTTGCGGATCACCAGTTTTTCATAGCGGCTGGAAATAGGGAAGGAATATTCGCGTCCGCGAATAGGATATTCGTAGTCAATCAGGTCATTATCCACAACAACATCCACGCCGCCAAACTCATCAATAATTTGTTCAAAACCGTCAAAATCAACAGTGGCCCAGTATTGGATGTCAATGCCAAGCATTTGGGACAGAGCACCGGCCATGACCCGTCCGCCACTGCCGGACTCGTCCTTTTCGGCATAGGCATTGATGGCATTTATTTTCATCCAGCCATATTTTTCATCTTTAACATACAGATCCCTGGGGATGGACATGACTGCCGCCTGTTTAGTACTTGGCTTAATTGAGCCAATAATTATCGTGTCAGCCAGTGTTCCACCCTCATGCTTTTTACCACCCATGCCGATTAGCAGGAAATTTACGCGATCATCGGCATCCCCCTTGAGCGGCTTGTCGGCACTGGTAATTAGCTTGCCAATTTCAGATATTAGTCCAAATTTAGATAAATTTTTGATTAAACTCTCATTAGAGAAAATAATTGAAGACGAAAAAACCGCCCAAATTATGACAGCGATTATTACTATTCCAAGAAAAAGTTTTTTCCAGCCAATACGCGCTTTTTCTCCTTTTTTTTTGTCTTTTTGCTCGTCCTCCGGTAAGAAGTTTACTTTTACTTCCGTCATGTAGCGTAAATTTAATTATTTTATGCTTATTTTATTATAAAACATTATTAAATTTAGGGCAACATTTATACACCACAAATTTACGAATAACTCCTAATATACGAATGAATATGATGAGATTATTCGTATATTTGTAATGAATTCGTACCTTCGCGGTAAAATTATAAAATAATCGCCTAATATTTAAATTTAACTGACTGACACTCTTGATTTTTAGCGCTTATTTATGTTATTATTACATTAGTTATCAACAGCTTTGACTTTAATAATTATATTCAAAAATAACTCTATGTCAGATTTGGTTCTTAATGAGATTGATCAGCCGAAGTCTAAATTAAGGCTGATTGGGGAATTTTTTTGGGAAATGTTTAAAATTGCGGTTATTGCCTTGGTTATTATCGTGCCGGTGCGTTATTTCTTGATTCAGCCGTTTTATGTCAAAGGGGCCTCGATGGAGCCTAATTTTTATGATCACGAATATTTGATAATTGATGAGATTTCCTATCGTCTCTATCAGCCCAGTCGCGGCGATATTGTCGTCTTCAAGTATCCCAAAGACCCGAAGCAGTTTTTTATCAAACGGGTCATCGGCCTGCCCAAAGAAAAAGTATCAATCCGGGACAATAAAGTCTATATTGATGACCAACCGCTTAATGAGGCCTATTTGGGAGAAGGCATCGAGACCAGTTTGCCTCTGCGCGGCTATAGCGAAGTGACTTTGGGAGACGATGAATATTTCTTGCTGGGCGACAATCGCGACCAAAGCCTGGATTCCCGAGTTTTCGGCCCGGTCAAAAAGGATTTTATCATTGGCCGCACTTGGATCCGCGGCTGGCCTTTCAACCGCCTGACCGTTTTTAACGCGCCGAGCTATAAATAGCTTTTTCAATTAAGAATTAAGAATTATGAATTACGAATTTTTTTGGAGTGATTTAAAGATGATTTCCGTATTTTATAAGTATTATTGTGATTATCTTAATTCATAATTCATAATTCTTAATTTAATTCTTGAACTATGCCTCGACCCAGGAAAATAAAAGACGAGAAAGAACAATCCAAGGAGAAAAGACCGCGCGGCGCGAAAAAAGAGATTAATAGCGTCACGGGCATGCGCGATATTCTGCCTCAAGATCAGAAATATTGGCAGGCAGTCATTCGTACCGTGGAAAAGGTGGCGCTGGATTACGGCTTCGGACGGATTGATACGCCGATTTTGGAATTAGCGGAAGTCTTCAATCGCGGCGTCGGCAAGCAGACGGATATTATTGAGAAAGAAATGTTTTCTTTTATCGACCAGGGCGGCGATAATTTGGCGCTGCGTCCGGAAGGCACCGCTCCGATCATCCGTTCTTACATTCAACACGGCATGCTTAATCAGAGCCAGCCAGTAAAATTATTTTATGTCGGTCCGATGTTCCGCCATGATCGTCCGCAGTCGGGAAGGTACCGCCAGTTTTATCAGCTTGGTTTTGAGGCGATTGGCGAAGATAACCCGACCTTGGATGCCCAGATGATACTGATGGGCTATAACTGCCTCAATGATTTGGGCATTGAAGCCATAATCCAGGTCAATAGCATCGGCTGCCCGACTTGCCGCGAAGAATACAAAAAAGCGCTGGTCAAATATTATAAGACTAAGGTGAAAGGGCTGTGCGAATCCTGCAAGAACCGGCTCAATAAAAATCCTTTGCGCTTATTGGACTGCAAGGAAGAAGGCTGCCAAGAAGCCAAGGAAGGCGCGCCGCAGATTTTGGATTATCTCGACGATGACTGCAAAAAGCACTTCATGAAGGTTTTGGAATATTTGGATGAGCTTGATCTTCCCTATGCCCTTAATCCGACAATCGTCCGCGGTTTGGATTATTACAATAAAACCATTTTTGAATTCTGGTCGGCTGACGACAGCGAAGGCAGAGTAGCGCTCGGCGGCGGCGGACGCTATGACGGATTGGTAGCATTGTTGGGCGGCCGCGATGACGTGCCATCCTGCGGGCTGGCCCTGGGCATTGACCGGATAGTCGCCAAGCTGCGAGAAAAAGATATCAAGGTGCCCGATCCGACTCAACCCGATGTTTTTGTGGCTCAGCTCGGGGAGGCCGCCAAGAAAAAAGCAATGACGCTCTATGAGAGGCTGAGAAAAAAGAACATCAAAGTGTCCCAGGCTTTCTATAAGGACGGCCTCAAGCCGCAGCTGGAACTGGCCAATAAATTGAAAGTAAAATTCACTTTGATTTTGGGGCAGAAAGAATTCGGCGAGGGCACGATTATCTTACGCGATATGGAAGGCGGCATCCAGGAGATAATTGATTTCAATAAAATCGAAACAGAAGTCATCAAGCGCTTGGAAAAATATCAGGATCAAGAGGGCATCACGGTACTGGAAGAAAATTCCGATGGCGAGCCGGCCGCCGCCAAGAAATACAAGCGGGAAGCGGCTACCGACCGGGACACTTCGGAGAATGACCAGAGCAGCTTCAACTATAAAGATGACAGCCCCGAAACGGCCGGTGACGATTATTTTGATAATGCCGGCGGTTAATTAAAAAATCAATTAGAAATTTAAATAATTAAATCTCATTGGTGCCCTTCGGGGTAGTGGTGAGACGGCCCGCCTTCGTTCGCCATGGCGAATTGCGGCGAGGCAAGGAAAGCGAGGTGAAAGAACGTGGCAGAAGTAAAACGTAAAAAGGGAGAAACCTTTGAAGCTTTAATCAGAAGATTTTCTAAGAAGGTCCAGCAGAGCGGACGGATTTTGCAATGCCGTAAAATTCGCTACCATGCCAAGAAAAAAAATAAGACCGCGAGCCGCGCGGCGGCGGCCCGACGCGAAGAAATCACCGCCAAGCGCGACTATCTGAAAAAGATCGGCAAGCTGATAGAAGAACCGACTAACAGCCGACGCAAATAATTTAGATCTTTAAATCTGTTGTCCGTTAGCAGAAATAGTTAGCGGACAACGACTTGGAGAACTAGAAAAATCAACTAAAAAATATGTTGCAACAAGATATCGCCGCTAAATTCTTAGAGGCCTACAAAAATAAAGAAGAAATGAGGGTTTCCGTATTGCGGTTGCTTAAGTCCGCCCTGGCCAATAAAATGATTGAGAAAAAAATGGCCAAAGATGCCATTCTGGCTGATGACGAAGTGATCGCCGTAATCAAGTCTGAAGTGAAGAAGAGACAGGATAGCGTAGAGTCATATAAGCAGGGAGGCAGGGAAGATCTGGCGGATAAAGAGGCCCGGGAAGCGGAAATTTTATCGGAATTTTTGCCGGAACAAATGAGCGAGGATCAAGTGCGTGAAATAGTAAAAGCGGTTATCGCCGAACTGGGCGCCACGGCCGGAGATTTCGGCAAAGTTATGGGAGCGGCCATGGCTAAGACCAAGGGGCAGAGCGATGGAACAGTTGTTTCCAAATTAGTGAAAGAAGAACTATCTAAATAAATTAAGAATTAAGAATTAAGAATTAAGAAATTTCTCTTAATTTTTAATTCATAATTCTTAATTACAATATATGCTTGTCAAACGCCTTTTATCCATGCAAAAGTCGTCGCTTTGGCCAAAGATGCTCTTGGTAGCTTTTTTGGCTTTTTTGATTTTTACTTTTATTACGCCGCAGCTGGCCTTGGCCCAGACCCAGGACTACGGTTTGGGCGCGGTCCAAAGCTGGGGGATTTTTGGCGTAACGTCTCTGCCGGTTTTTCTCGGCCGGTTGGTGCAGGTCTTTTTGGGACTGCTCGGGATTGTCGCCGTGCTGATTATCATGTACGCCGGCTTCATTTGGATGACTGCTTCCGGCGATCCGGCCAAAGTGGCCAAAGCCAAAAAGATCCTGACTAACGCGATTATCGGCTTGATTATAATTTTTGCCTCCTTTGCTTTAGTCAGCTTTGTCATTTCCATGCTTTCCGGCGTCTCCCGTCCCGGCGGCGGTCCCGGCAATTATCCCGGCAGCCCCTTTGATCCTTATCGCTCCGCCATCGGCCGCGGCCCGATCGAGAGCGTCTATCCGGCGCCTAATGCCATAAATATTCCTATTAATACCTGGATCGCCGTCACTTTCAAAGAGCCGATCGATTGGGACAGCGTGCATACTATTGACCCAGTAACAAATCAGCCGATTATAGAAAATATCCAGATTTGCGAAATCAGCGCCAACAGCAATAATTGCTTGTCCAGCGCTTCCTCCACCTTTACTATGGATGCTTTTGCTTCCTCCACCATCGCCTCGACGACTGATGGCAAGACGATTATCATTTCTCCCAAAAAATATTTAGGCAACGAAGACAGCAAGATCCGGACGTTTAAAGTTAAATTATTGCCAGGAATCAATGCCTCTTCCACCCACCGATCGATTTTTGGCGCCAACTTCGGCTATTACGAGTGGGCTTTTAAGACCAACGGCCAACTAGACTTGGATCCGCCGGAAATTATCAGCTCCAACAG
>CAIOLF010000035.1 GCA_903859075.1 Candidatus Buchananbacteria bacterium | reverse complement strand
GAGTGAGGACGCGCGAAAAATGATCTGTTCACGCGGCAAATGCCTGACCAAGCGCGTCTGGCAAGAATTACAGAAGAACATTATTGGAACTCTAAGAAAGTTTAAATTATCAGATTTGATATAAGTAATTAGAAATTAAGAAATTCAGGGATTAAATTCAAATTACCCTAATTCCTTAATTTCTTAATTTCTAATCATCTAATTTCTATATGTATACCCAGAAAGTATTAAATCATTTCCAGCATCCGCATAATCAAGGAGTGATAAAAAACGCCGATGGCATCGGCCAGGTCGGGAATCCGGTCTGCGGCGATGTCATGAAAATCTATATTTCTGTAGCCAAGGATAAAAAGGGGCAGGAGATAATCAAAGATATTAAGTTCCAGACGTTGGGTTGCGGCGCCGCTATTGCCACCTCTTCGATGCTCACCGATATGGTTAAAGGTAAAAAGATAGCTGATGCCTTAAAGATCGGCAAGTTGGATATCGCCAAGCAGCTTGGCGGCCTCCCGGAGAGCAAACTGCACTGCTCGGTGCTGGCGCATGATGGTTTGGCCGCGGCGGTACAGGACTATGAAAAAAGGCAAAAGAACTAATAATCGTTAATTATTAATAATCAAAAAATATGGAAGGCAACCAACAAATTGATCGGCAGTCCTGTGAAGTTTACTCACGGGTCGTGGGCTATATCCGCCCGGTAGAGCAATGGAACCCCGGCAAGCAGTCGGAATTTGAAGATCGCAAGATGTTTACCGTCAGTGATCGGAAAATTACCCCGCAGCTGCGCGATGAATAATTTTAACAATCCCTGATAATTAACTATTCCTGTATTGACTGGATACAGGAGATAATATAATTTATATCTTGCTTCTTGTATCTTGAAATTTGAAAAATATGCCTGAAAAAAATAATACTATTATTTCCAAAATTGAAAAGGCCCTCGATGAGGTCCGGCCGCATTTGCGGATGGATGGCGGCGATGTCCAATTTGAATCCTTTGACTCCAAGACCGGAGTACTGCTGGTAAGTCTCAAGGGGGCTTGCGCCCATTGCGCTATGAGCCAGATTACCCTGCAGTCGGGAATTGGAGCGGCGGTAATGGAAAAAGTGCCGGAAGTCAAAAAAGTTTTAGCCGTTTAAGCGGTCACGATCACGCTTCGCTCTAATTGCGAAGTGTTGTTTATTATCAAAGATTAAACTTTACCAAATCAATATTATGCCGAAAAAAATAGCTTATTTGGATTATTCAGCGACGACACCGGTTGACGGCCGCGTTTTGCAGGCGATGTTGCCGTATTTTAAAGAGAATTTTGCCAACGCTTCTTCTATTCATCAAGCCGGGTTAGTCTCAAAAGCCGCAGTGGAGCAGTCAAGGGAAATAATCGCCAAGTTTTTGGACGCTGAAGCCGAAGAAGTGTATTTTACTTCCGGGGCGACCGAGAGTGATAATTGGGCGATCTTGGGAGTAATCAAGGCGGTCAAAGAAAAAGACAAGAATTTCATTCCGCACGTTATCACTTCAAAGATCGAGCATGAAGCGATTCTTGATCCGTTGCGGCAACTGGAAAAAGAAGGAGTCCAAGTGACTTACTTGCCAGTGGATAAAAAAGGACTAATACAAGCCGGCGATGTCGCTGCTGCGATAAAACCCAATACGGCGCTAGTGACGATAATGTATGCCAATAATGAAGTCGGGACTATTCAGCCGATTGCGTCTATCGGCGAATTAATCCGGCAGGCGAATCGCCAGTCCAGACGGCAGCACAAAATACATTTTCATACGGATGCGACGCAGGCCCCGGCTTACTGCGACTGCGGCGTAAATAAGCTCGGTGTTGATTTGTTATCAATGTCGGCGCATAAGATTTACGGCCCGAAAGGAATCGGCGCTTTATATGTCAGACAAGGCACGCCGCTCCGTCCGCTGCTGTATGGCGGCGGCCAGCAAGGCGGCTTGAGGTCCGGCACTTATAATGTTGCGGGAATAGTCGGGTTCAGTAAAGCGGTGGAATTGCTGAAGCAAGAGAAGTCAAAGAACAAGTCAATAAAGAGATTAAGGGATTACTTGATCAGCCGAATAAGGAAAAAAATTCCCTCAATTATGGTCAATGGCGATCTGATAAAAAGGCTGCCATCGAACGCCCATTTTATTTTTAAAGGCGTGGAAGGAGAGAGTATCCTGCTGATGCTCTCACAAAAAGGATTGGCCGTGTCTACCGGGTCGGCTTGCTCTTCTGGCTCGCTCGAGCCGTCACATGTGCTTTTAGCCATGGGGATTCCGCCGGAATTGGCGCATGGCAGCGTCCGGGTGACTATTGGCCGCCAAACAACCAAAAGGGAATTGGATGCGCTAATAAAAGAATTGCCGCCGATTATCAAAAAATTGCGGGCGATGTCGCCACTTAGTAATTAAAATTAAAACACTATAAAAACCCCGCCATGGCGG
>CAIOLF010000034.1 GCA_903859075.1 Candidatus Buchananbacteria bacterium | reverse complement strand
TTTTTTTAAAATATTATTTCGCCTTCCTATCGGCTCTAATTCTCTCTGTTTCTGTAAGTAATTGTTTTCTTAACCGGATTGATTTTGGAGTGATCTCCAAATATTCATCCTCGGCCATTGCTTCCAAGCCCCGCTCCAACGTAATTTCCCAGGGCGGAGTCAGGCGAATGGCTTCATCGGCGCCGGAGGAGCGCATATTGGTGAGATTCTTTCCCTTGATCGGATTGACCGTCAGATCATTGCCTTTGGCCACGTTGCCGATGACCATGCCATCGTACACTTCGGCATTGCCGGCGATATAGAGCATGCCCCGGGTCTGCAGATTATCCAGCGCGTAAGCGGCCGCCTTGCCGGTGGCCATGGAAATCATTGATCCGACATCGCGTTTTTCAATCACGCCGGCATACGGCTTGAAACCGATCACTCGGGCGCAAAGAATGCCCTCTCCGCGCGTATCGATTGTGAACTCTCCGCGATAACCGAGCAGTCCGCGGGTCGGCATTTCAAAAATAATCCTAGTCTGGCTCCCCTCTTGCTTCATCTCAATGATATTGCCTTTGCGCTTGGACATTTTTTCAATCACTGTACCGGCGTAATTCGTCGGGACATCAATGGTCACTTCTTCAAATGGCTCCAGTTTCTGGCCGTCAACTTCTTTGATGATTACCTGCGGCTGCGAGACCTGAAGCTCAAAACCCTCGCGGCGCATATTCTCAATCAGAATGGCTATGTGCAATTCGCCGCGGCCATAAACCTTAAAAAAATCCGAGGCGGAAAAATCAACTTTAAGTCCGACATTAACCTCTAATTCTTTTAACAACCTTTCTTTGATCTGTTTGCTGGTAACCAGCTTGCCTTCGCGTCCGCCAAACGGAGAACTATTGACCAAAAAATTAAGGCAGATCGTCGGCTCATCAATGGAAATAGCCGGCAACGGCTCTTGATCAGCTGACACGCAAATAGTATCGCCGATATAGATATTGGGAATGCCGGCAATCATGACAATATCTCCGGCCAAAGCTTCTTTTGATTCTTCCCGCTTTAAACCATTAAACGTGAATAGTTTGGTAATCTTGCCGGTGCTGATATTGCCATCAACTTTTTTAACCACGACATTATCGCCGGAGTGAACCACTCCTTCATAAATGCGGGCGATAGCCAAACGTCCCAAAAAATCATCGTAAGCCAAATTGAATGATTGCATTCTTAGCTTTGCTTTAACATCATTGCTAGCCGGATCCACCTTGGCCATAATCACATCCAAAAGCGGCGAGAGATCGCTGCTGTGATCATCCAGATTTATTTTAGCAACGCCTTCGCGGGCAATGGCATAGACTACTGAAAAATCCAATTGTTCATCATTTGCCCCCAAATCCAAGAATAATTCAAACACTTCTTCCTGCACCATTTCCGGACGAGCCGCCGGCTTATCAATCTTATTAATGACGACTATGGGCTTATGGCCAAGCTCCAAAGATTTCTTGAGCACGAATCTGGTCTGCGGCATCGGACCTTCCTGCGCGTCGACAACCAGTACGACCGAATCAATGGACCGCAAGACGCGCTCTACCTCGGAGCCGAAATCAGCATGGCCGGGAGTATCCACGATATTTATCTTGGTGCCTTTATAAAATAAAGAAGCATTTTTGGAATAAATGGTAATGCCGCGCTCTTTTTCCAGAGCATTGGTATCCATAGAAAAATCATCCGCCACCATGCCGTTTTGTTTGAGTAAAGAGTCGGTTAAAGCAGTCTTACCGTGATCGACATGAGCAATGATGGCGATATTTCTGATTTCCATGAGGGGTAAAATAATTAATTCTCAGAATTTAATTGTACACTAAATTTGTTCAAAAGTCAACAGAGCGAAGACTAATCCCCGCTCTGCTGCTGATGTTTACTTTTCAATTTTGATTATCTCAATACTCCGCCCCACTCTACTACCGTAAACCCTTTACGTTCCGGAGTTCTGATTTCATATCCTTGAACCTTAATCGGCTTGGCAAGCGGCTGGAAGTCCATCAAGATTCTGATTAGCGTATCGGGTTTCGGCGAGATGCTAAGCGGCGCCAATTGATTCATCACCGCATTGCCGTAAAAACCAATGAGGTAATAGGGCGAGCCCTGCATCTTTGGTTCCCAGAATTCGATAAAATCAGCAGTTTCTCTGGCATTAAGTCCCAGCTTAGCTAATTTCTCAATCAAAAAATTATGAACTTCTTTTTGCGCCACGACAAAACCCTTATTCGGTGATTGATATATGCCGCCCTTGCCTTCCCAAAATAAATAAGGATATACTTTATTGTCTGAGATGTTAGTCAGCTTACCGTCTGGCTCGGCAGTGACATTCCAGCCGCCATTATAAGCCGGTTCGGTATAGCTGAAGCCGCCCTGCGGTTCCAATTTAACGGATATATTGGCAGTCTGGTCCGGATACAGATAAATCACCGGTTTGCCGCATTCGGCGAATGGTCCAAAAGTAGTGTTCTGAAATTTTATCAAGCGTCCAAAAGGATCGCGCCAGAAAAACACCGGCTTACCAGCGATAAATTCTTCATAAGACATTTTTTTCGCCTCTCCATAAACCTGGTA
>CAIOLF010000033.1 GCA_903859075.1 Candidatus Buchananbacteria bacterium | reverse complement strand
TAAAACCGAAGGGAAAAGGGTTGATAATGTGGTTTTTATGGGCATGGGCGAGCCGTTTCTTAACACTGATAATGTCTTTAAGGCGATTGAAATTTTAAATGACAAGGAGGGACTAAATATTGGCGCCCGCTCCATTTCCATTTCCACCGTCGGCATAATCGAGGGAATAAAAAAAATGACCAAATTCCCTTTGCAGGTCAATTTGGCTTTGTCGCTTCACGCACCCAATGATAAATTGCGCGACCAGCTGATACCGGTTAACAAAAAATATTCAATCAAGAGATTGTGGCCGGCCTTGGAAGGCTATCTGGCTGAAACCAATAGGAAGGTGATGATCGAGTATGTGATGATTGCCGGCGTCAATGACGGCGACAAGCTGGCAGAAGAATTGGCAGAGCTAATCAGCGAGTTGCCCAAGAAATTGATTATGGTCAATCTCATACCTTATAATCCCACCGGAAGCTACAAGGCTTCGCCGTCATCCAGGCTGGAGGCCTTTAAGAATATTCTGGGGCGCAATGGCATTGAAGCGGTGGTGCGGGATTCGTTGGGACAGAATATTTTTGGCGCCTGCGGGCAATTAGCCGGCAAGATTACTAAGTGATCTTAACAATTTTTTACTACGAACAAATCAAACAATAACTCCGGATTCTTATATCCGGTTTTTAATTGTTTTTCCATTTCCATCAAATCGCCATAGATTTTTTTCAGCTTATCGGCGGAGAAATTTTTTATTTGTCCCAATCCTTTCATAATGATAAATTCGTGCAAGCCAAGCTCTTTAGCTAACTGCGTTTTATTAGGATAGCCGGCAGTTTCTTCCAATTGTCCTTGGAGGCGGAGCAGGATCCTGAATTGGCGCTGGATCATCGCCAAAATGGCGAGAGGGGCGTTACCGGAGCGCAACTGGTCGCTGATCAGGTGCAGGGCCAATTTTTGATTCTTGGCCGAGAGCGCGTCAGTCAGCTTGAAGATATCTTCATCGAATTTGGCGCGGACCATTTCCGCGACGTCGGCTTTGGTAATATTTTTATTTTTCTTATAGGCGGAAAGTTTTTTTAGTTCCAGTGATAATTGCAACAGATCATTGCCGACCAGCATAATTAACTCATCAGCTGCCGCTGGTTCCAGATTTATTTTATTATCAGCGCAATATTTTTTCAGCCAGGAACTGAGCTCGTTGCCGCGCAATTGTTTATATTCCCAAGAGTATTTTTGCTTTATTAATAGTTTGAATAAGTCGTCTTTGACAGGGATTTTTTTGGCATCTTCGAAGAGGTCGACAAAGACCAGGTTATTTTCAATCATTTTTTCTTTGGCTTTTAAAAACTCGGCGATTTCTTCCCGTTGTTTTTTTTGGCTCCCGCTGCTTTTTTCCATAATGCCGGAAATGATGATCATTTTTTTGTCGCCAAAGAAAGAGATGGAAAGAGCCTCTTGTTTGAATTGATCCAATTGGATATTATCGCCGCTGAGCGCGGCAATATTAAGCCCGGCTTTGTTTTTTTTGGCGATAAAGCCGGTTTTAAGTTCGTTTAATTTCTCATTAATTCTATAGGCATCAGTGCCGTAGAGGAAGAAGATCATAGATTTATATTGGTATCTTAGCTAATTTTAAGATTTAAGGCAATAAACTAAAAACCGCCTTGATGGCGGTTTAGTTAAGAAATCAATTTTATAATTTTATTTCCTTCGTCTCACCCCAATTGTCGCCGGCGGATACCTCCGCTTCAATCGGCGCTTTTAGCTTGAGTACCGAGCACATTTTGTCTTTGACAAATTCACCAACTTTTTTTATTTCATGTTCAGGCACTTCAAAAACCAACTCATCGTGGACTTGCAAAATCATTCTTGATCGGGGTGATATTTCAGCCAGTTTTTTATTGATTTCAATCATTGCCAATTTGATCAGATCAGCCGCTGTTCCTTGGATCGGGTGGTTGAGCGCCATGCGCTCGGCGCCGGCGCGCACTTGGTTCATACTGGAATTGATTTCCGGCAGATAGCGGCGGCGGCCCAACAGTGTCTCCACATAGCCCTTGTCGCGGGCGATCTCTACCGTCTCATCCAGATATTTTTTTACTTTTTTAAACGCCTTAAAATATTTATTGATAAAATCGTGCGCCTCGGCGTTGCTGATGCCGGTGCGGCTGGCTAGTCCCCAGGCGCCCATGCCGTAGAGCACGCCGAAGTTGACTTCCTTGGCTTTGCGGCGCATTTCTTTGGTTACTTCCCCCGGCTTGACATTATTAATAATGGCCGCGGTCTGGGTATGGATGTCTCCGCCGGATCTGAAGATTTTAAGCATTGTCTCGTCATCGGCGAGTGAAGCCACAATGCGTAATTCAATTTGGCTATAGTCGGCTTTGACTATTTTATATCCCGGCTCGGCGATAAAGGCGGTGCGAATTTGCGCCCCGAGTTCGCTGCGGATGGGGATGTTCTGCAAGTTCGGCTCTGATGATGATAATCTGCCGGTAGCGGTAACCGTCTGATTAAACGACGTATGCACCCGGCCGTCGTCTTTATCCACTAGCAGGGGCAGGGCGTCCAGATAGGTATTTTTTAACTTTGATAATTCCCTGAATTCCAGGATCAGATCAATAATCTCATGTTCGCCTTTGAGCTTTTCCAATTCGCTGGCCCCGGTAGAAATTCCGGTCTTGGTTTTGCCTAGTCCGGCGGTAGAAATTTTCATTTTATCAAACAGCACTTCCTTGAGTTGCTTGGGCGAGGCGACATTGAATTCCTTGCCGGCCAGCTTATAGATCTTTTTTTCCAGGCCGCCGATTTTTTTACCCAAATCCTTTGACAAATTAGTTAGAAATTTGCTGTTTATCTTGACGCCATTCCTTTCGATATCCGCTAGTACCTGTACCAGTGGCATCTCCAGATTTCCAAACAAGCCGAAGATATTCTGTTGCTCCAATTCCGGCGCGAATTTTTGGTACAAACGGAAGCAGATATCGGCATCCTCGCAGGAATACCAGGAAACTTTTTCCACCGGCACTTCGCTCATGTTGATTTGCTCTTTTCCCTTACCGATAAGTTCTTCAATGCTTTGCATCTGATAACCCAGCTCCACGAAGGAGATGGTGTCTAAACTGTGTTGGCGGCTTCCCGGATTTAACAGGTAAGAGGCAACCATGGTATCGAAATAAATATTTTCTACCTGTCGCAGAGATAGAGTATGTTTTGTTTTTAAATCCTCACTAAAAAAATATTGGCTAATAATCTCGATGTCATATTTCAGATTGTGGCCGATTTTTTTTATTTTTTTATTAGTAAAGATCCTAGCCAGATCATCTTTTATCTTTTTAATCATTGGTTCCGTCACATAACAGGCCTCGCCGGCTTTCCAGCAGAAGCTGATGCCTAATAGACGCGCTTCAAACGGATTGAGCGAGGTTGTTTCCGTGTCAAAACAGAATTCAGTTTGTTTTTTTAGTTCGGTAATGAACTTTTTTAATGCCTCTTCATCATTAATTAGTCGGTAATCTTGCCGGCCGACCCTTTTGTTCGGCAGTCTTATTTCTTTTTCTTTTTTATTATCTTTTGTTTCTTTTTTTAATGTTGAAGTTTTCTCCTCCGGTTTTTTATCAAACAGACCTCCCTGGCCGGTTTTAACTTCGATTCCGGCTTGGGACAATGTCGATAGTTGGCGCATCAGGCTTTTGAAATTCAGGCGCTGGAAAATATCGATTACCGCATTCTGGTCATAGCCATGAAAACGCGTTTTTTCCAATTTA
Source organism: Candidatus Buchananbacteria bacterium (assembly GCA_903859075.1). Lineage (GTDB taxonomy): Bacteria > Patescibacteriota > Patescibacteriia > 2-01-FULL-39-33 > 2-01-FULL-39-33 > CAIOLF01. The sequence goes on along the minus strand of CAIOLF010000033.1, from coordinate 8,804 downwards.
AAGTCAATGGGCACGTTAGTAACAATGGTGGCTAGTTTTTTTGACATGTATGCCTGATCTTTTTGCTCAGTCAAAAGTTCCCTAGTACGGTCTTTGATTTTTTCTGATTTTATATTTTTGTAAATCCCATCAAGCGAATGGAAATTGGTTAGCAGATCAATAGCGCCTTTTTCTCCGATGCCTTTGACCCCGGGAATATTGTCGGAAGCATCGCCGCGCAGCCCTTTATAATCAATCAGCTGTTTGGGAACCAAGCCGCCGAATTTTTCTTTTACCTCGGCTTCGCCATAGAGGATCGTTTCGGAAAATCCTTTGTGCGGCGACAGCACTTTGGTGTTAAAATCCACTAGTTGCAGGCAATCCTGATCGCCGGTAACAATGATCGTTTCAATGTCAGGACGATCAACGGTTTTGAGATTGGCAATTGTGCCGATAACATCGTCGGCTTCATAACCCTGACGCTCAAAAATCGGCACGTTAAAAGCGCGCAGAACTTCTTTGACGATGGGAATTTGGTCATAAAATTCATCCGGCTGTTTGACGCGCGTCGCTTTGTACTGCTGATACTGCTCATGGCGGAAAGTCTTGCCCTTGAGATCAAAAGTCGCCGCCAGATAATCGGGCTTCAAGTCTTTGAGAGCTTTGATAAAAATCAAAGTAAAGCCGTAGACGGCATTAGTCAGCTGGCCATTTTTATCGGCGAGCGGCGGCAGGGCGTGCCAAGCGCGATGGATCAGCGCGTTGCAGTCGATAATCACCAGTTTTTGTTTTTTGCCTCGCCGTAGCGAAGTGGCGGAGGGTTTAGTAGCCATAAATTATATCTGTATTATAGCGGAAATCGGTCGAAAAGTCATTAAAAAAAGAAGGACCAACTTTGCTAGTTGATCCTATTCTAGATTGATGCCGTGTTTCTTTTGCCAGTACTGCCGGCCAATTCCTCCAAGCCGACGAATAAGGCGTTTTGATGGTTGGTCAGTTCCAGCAATTTCGGAGAGACAAATCCATCGCTATCGCCGTTGGGGATACGGGAGCTGACGATTATCAGTTGGTGGGTTCTCCCGTTTTCGCCGTTGTGTTTGCTCTGCAGCCAGCGCCGCGCCGGCCAAAGAAAATACTGATCGCCGCTGAAGAGGATGATGAGCTGGGACCCCTCGTCATCATTGACGAGATCGTAGAGACGCTGGGCGACCAGCTTGTCATCCAATCTTTTCTGTTTTCTGCAGCTGTTGGCGCCAGTCCCCTCGATGCCGGCGAGCCGGATATCCAGCCGGCCGTTGAAGCTGTGCTGCAGCCCCGATATTTCCTCGGCGAATGCTTCCAGATCACCTTCACAGAGCTTAAGCTCGACAACTTCCGGCCTGGCAAGTCCGCCGATCACGGTCTCGATGGCTTGCGCTGCCGTGAGGCCGATCCCTGCTTTCCTGATTTTTCGCAGAGTAATAAACAGATTTGCCCCATCGACTATTACCCTCGGTTTTTGGCATTTATCGAAAGGCAGGTTTGGCCGGACAAATCTCAGATACCGATTGTCGGCTATCCAGCAGTGTCTCCTGGAATCGCGGTCCCAACCTTTTTGCAGGAATGTTTTTATGGAGACCTTAGAGACCTGGCGCGGCTCGCCAATGTGGGCGAAAAGCATCCGGGCCAGATGTTTATCCAGAAAAACCGGCTGCCCTTCAAAATAGCTCAGCGGCCTGGGCTTGTTCGGAAAGAACTTTAGCGTCACCTCTCCTTGTTTTTTCTTCCTTCCGCACCTTGGTTTCTGCTCACGGAACTTTTTGCCCATAGGCACCTCCTTTGTTGAAGACCACACCCGACTTTCGACTACCGCAGCCGAAGCCGGATAAGCCATCTTATAACGCTTTTTTAGTTTTGTCAAAAGCCGTTTGACAGTCGGATAAAATAAGCGTACTTTAGGGCAAGTACCTTGGCAAGCCGCCAGGTAGAAGTAGTCGAGTAATAAAGAGGAGGTAGTGCCATGAAGTACGGTATTGTTTCCGATTCTCACGGAGTGGAGGATGAAAATCTACTCCGGGTGACCAGTGATCTCATTAATCGCGGCGCCGAAAGGTTCATCCATGCTGGCGACCTAAATGTCAGACATAAGGATACAAAGTTTTTCGGCGGTTTGCCGGTCGCCTGCGCTTTGACCCGGGACCAACACCCGGCCATTAATCCGGACTTTGTTGTTGCCCCAGCCGGTTGGCATTTCACCATGCCGGCCATGCTTGAACCGAGCCGCTCCATCATTAGCGATGAGGTGACGCGCCAAGCTCTGGAAAAGTTGGGGCTGGTTCCGGAAGACACTTCGATCCGGCAGAGGTTGTCCTACAACAATATTGCTAATCGGATTGTTATTTGGGGAAAGACCAAGATTTATCTCGGCCATGAGCGTAGCCACGACGTACTGGCTGATCGCGCGCTCTTCTTGGACTTTCTTAAAGACGTCGACCAGGTCAGTGATGGCGTCACTCTGATCTGCACCGGCCATACCCATTTTGCATTTTTGGTGCAGAGCGGCAGAAAGACCTGGATCAACCCCGGTGCTGTCATGGTGCTGCCGGAAATCATCATGCCCGGCGACGGCTACAGCTACGCCCTATATGACAGCAGTAATGGCGAGGTCGTGTTTTGCCGGATTCCGGTCGTCAAGTATGATCTGGATCCGATCACTGTTGGAGTGATTGCCGATACTGACAATGTTGCGACTCTGGATACCGGCTATTGGGCCAAGCTGGCGCGGGAATTCCATGAGCGTGGTACCAGCGTCATCATCATGTGCGGTAATCACTGGGGCGGAGACATCGGCCAGCCGGAATTTTCCGGATTTGATGTCCACTACAACATTTTGCCGCACCAGCAGTCAACGCCTGGCAATGTGCCGTCGAATTGGCACCGGATCAATCCGGAATTTCCCATTGTCGAAATCAACGGCTTCAAACTGCTAGTCGATTATGACTTCGGCATGGGACTTAGCGAACAGGAGGAATATGGCTCGTTAACGATGGCGGCGGACATGTCCAAGAAATACCGCAATCATCATGTCGATTTTCTCTTGTGCGGCCAGAGCCAGGATGCACTTTACGAGGAAGGCGACAGTATTGCCATCCTTTGCCCGGGCAATAGCCGTAATCGCCGGAAGTTTGCGACGATTTGCCTGCCGCGCAAGGAGATCACTTTCGGAGCGGTCCGGATCGCCGCCTGATTTATTTAGGAAGCAGCTAAGTCCAGCTCCTTCCTTTTTTCTTTGTCAAAAGAATGGAAATTTGGTAAAATAAATAAAGAAATTAAGAAATAAAGAAATTAGGGGAAATAAATAAAATACCTTAATTTTTATTTGCTTTAATATTATGTATCTTCAGAGAATAGAACTCCAAGGGTTTAAGTCCTTCGCCAATAAGACGGTTTTGGAATTTCCCTCCCCTGATAAGCGCGATAACACCCGCGGCATCACGGCGATTGTCGGCCCCAACGGCTCCGGCAAATCGAATGTCGTTGACGCCGTGCGCTGGGTGCTCGGAGAACAAAGCTTGAAATTGCTCCGCGGCAAAAAAGCCACGGATGTTATTTTTTCCGGCTCCGCCAAAAAATCCCAAATGGGCTTGGCGGAAGTTTCTTTGCATCTCAATAATGAAGATCAGAGCGCCCCAATTGACTACAGTGAGATCGTCATCACCCGCCGCTTATATCGCGACGGCAATAGCGAATATTTGCTCAATAAAAATGAGGTGCGTTTGTTTGATATCGTCATGTTGCTCGCTAAAGCCAACTTCGGCCAGAATACTTATAGCATCATCGGTCAGGGCATGGTTGACAGAATCGTCAATTATTCCGGCACCGAGCGCAAGGAATTTTTTGATGAAGCGACCGGTGTCAAACAATATCAGATCAAACGCGACCGCAGCGTCAATAAATTGCGCCGCGCGAGAGAAAATCTCGATCAAGCTAAGATTTTAATCAAAGAATTGGAGCCGCATTTGAAGTCGCTCACCCGCCAGGTCAATAAATTACATCAGCGCCAACAGGTGGAAATTGAGCTCAAAGAAATACAGAGCAAATATTATGGCAAGCTTTGGCAGGATCTGGGCAAACATTATGAGGAACTGGCTCTCTCTTATAATACCTGGGACAAGCAGCGCCTCCGCTTAGAGAATAAAATCAGTGACTTGCAAGCGCGTTTGGATGAAATCGGGCAGGAAGGCAGCCGCACTGATGAATTCAATCGCCTCCAAGAACAATATCAGACACTGCAGAACAAGCAGAATGAAATTCTCAAAGAATTGACGATCATCCGCGGCAAGTTGGATTTGGAATACACTAAGATCGGCAAACAGAACCTGTCTTGGATGGAAAATCGCAAGGCCGAGCTGGAGCAAAAGATAAAAGAATTAAATAATGATATTAAAAACTCTGATTTGCGCTTGCAAGCCAATAATCAGAAATTGTCCGATAAAGAAAGATCCTTGCAGGTGATAAATGACGAGTTGGTGGTCTGGCAGAATAATTTGGAAATCATGCAGGATGAATTTTACCGGCTAAGAAGCGGCGGCGGCCGCGTTAATCACGGTCTGGAATCGGTGCGCGCGGTATTGGAGCTGAAAAACTCCATCGCCGGAATATTCGGCACAGTCAGCGACATCGGCAAAGTAAAAAATAGCCGTTATGAGGCGGCGCTCGTTTCCGCCGCCGGCAATCGGCTGCAGGCAGTCGTTGTCGATAGCGATGAGACGGCAGTCAAATGCATTAATTGGCTCAAGTCCAACCGTCTGGCATCGGTGACTTTTTTTCCGCTTAACCGCCTCAAGGAATATGAGCTCAGCGCTGAGGCCAAAGAAATTTCCCGCGCCGAAGGGGCAGTCGGACTGGCGATTGATCTGGTCTCGTATGAAGGCAAGTTTTCCAAAGTTTTCAAGCAAGTATTCGGCTCGACTATTATCGTCGGGGACTTAGAAATCGCCAAGCGCATCGGCATCAACCGCGAACGCATGGTGACGCTGGACGGCGATGTGCTGGAAAAGACCGGCATCATGAAGGGCGGCTTCAAGAAGCCGGAATTTTTGTCTTGGAAGGCGGCGGAAGACAAATTTTTCCCCGAAGCCAAGATTAAAGAAATTTCTTCGCTGAAGGCCAAATTGGAAGAGCAGCGTCGCGACCGCGATCAGCTAATGAGCCAGATTGCTGAATTAAAAGCGGAGATACAGCTGGATGAAATCAAGGTAAAAAATATTAAGTCTGAGGAGTCGGCAAGTCAAGCGGAAAAAGATAAAATTATTATCACTTTGTCTGAGGCAAACTTGACCCCGGAACAACAGGGCCAATATTTTAAGGATTTACAGAAAAACAAAGAAGGACAAGAAAAGAATCTAAGCAAGCTGGAAAAAGATTTTAACTTCGCGCGAGATCAGATTGATCGGTTTAATTTTGAAGAAGAAAAGAAAAAACAGGAGATACTTTCTACCCAGCAGGAAATGCATAATTTGCAGAATGAACTCAATAAAATCAATGACGCGCTTTCCGGCGTCAAGATTGAACTCGCCAAAGTAGAGACCAGAAAGGAAGATGTCTTTTTATCAATCAAGGAAGATTTAGGAGAAGGCTTTAAATTTTCTTCACGCGAGAATTTCGGCGAGATTGATTTGGAAGATTATAAGAATAAAATCGACCGCCTCAAAAAGCAATTAGAGCTCATCGGCGGCATCGATCCGGAAATTGAAAAAGAATACACTGACGTCAAAACCCGTTTTGAATTTTTGTCGCAACAGAGCGAAGATCTGGAGAAAGCGATTCAGGATCTAGAAAAGGTAGTCGAAGAACTGGATAAATTAATTAAGAATCAATTTGAAGATGAATTCAAGAAAATTAACCACGATTTCTCCCGCTATTTCAAACAGTTATTTGAGGGCGGCAATGCCAAGCTGGTGCTGGTGCAAAAACAAGCTGAACAAACCGAAGCGGAAATTTTGCGCGAGCAGATGGCCCAGACCGATGCCGCTGTTCCATTAGAAGGAGAAGAGGCATCCGCCTACGCTGAAGCTTCGGCGGACAAGGAAGAAAAGAAAGTGCTGCAGGTGGAGGATAAATTATTTTTGGCAGACATGGGTATCGATATTGAGGCCTGCCCGCCCGGAAAAAAGATCAAAAGCATTACCATGCTTTCCGGCGGTGAAAAGACCATGACCGCCCTGGCGCTCGTCTGCGCGATTATTTTCAATAATCCTTCGCCGTTTATCCTGTTTGATGAAGTGGACGCGGCGCTTGATGAAAGCAACTCTTCCAAGTTCAGCGGCATTGTCCGCGAACTGTCGCATAAGACGCAATTTATTATTATTACGCACAATCGCGCTATCATGTCCGCTTCCGACGTGCTTTATGGCGTTACTATGCAGGGTGATGGTGTTTCCAGATTATTATCTTTGAAATTGGCTGAGGCGGAGAAACTGACGAAGTAGCTGTTGCGATACTAATATGCTAATCCATACTAATAATACTAATTTAATTCATTAGTATAGTTAGTATATATTCGTATATTGGCATCGATATTAGTATTCTTGACATTTTAGCCAAAATATCATATACTTTCTCTCGTAAGTGCTCATGATAATTATCTGTCCCGGGTCAGATCGGGATGCAGGTAATCAAATTATTTTAAGGATTATTTTTTTAAAATCATAATTCTTAATTCCTAATTCTTAATTAATTTAAAACATGTTATCAATCAGACTTTCCCGCAAAGGCAAAAAAAAACTTCCCGTGTATTCTATCATTGTCGTGGAAAAATCCAAGGATCCGTGGGGCGATTATATTGAAAAGCTCGGCACCTATAATCCTCACACCAAAGAAGCCGTCCTAAATAACGAGGCGATTTTATCCTGGATCAGCAAAGGCGCCCAGCCGACTGCTACCGTCCATAATCTCCTCATTAATAAAGGTGTCATTAAGGCTGATAAGGTCCGCGCCGGCAAGACCAAACCGGGCAAAAAGAAATCAGTAGCCATAGAAGTGGAAGCTAAGTCCGCCGCTGATGCCAAAGCTAAGGCGGCCAAGGAAGCAGAAGATAAAAAAGCAGTTGAAGCAGCCTCCGCTGAAGCTGCTGTGGCCAAGGAAGCAGACATTGCCGCTAAAGCTAAGGCGGACGAGGAAGCTAAAGCCGCCAATGAGGCCAAGGCCGTTGCAGCCGCAGTTCCAGAAATTACAGCTGAAACTCCGGCAGAGCCAGTTACAGAAACAGCTCCCACTGAAGCTATAAAAGCGGAATAAAATTAAAGATATTAAGATATTAGATATTTAATATCCTTAATATCCAAAATATCTTAAATTAAGTGCATTTATTTTATCTTGACAGATTTTTAAAGTAGGTTATAATTATCACAGATTAGTTGGACAGTCCGCAATTAATCAGAGCAGATAATCAAAGATGTCGCTGATCAGGTCATCAGCTACGGATTATTGGCTCATTTACAATTAAACAATCCATATGATGAAGGATCAAGAATTTGTTGAGTACATCATCAAGGCCATCGTTGCCAATCCGAATGATGTCAAAATCGACAGAACCGTCGATGAGAGAGGTGTTTTACTAACGCTGTACGTCAATCCGACCGACATCGGCTATGTCATTGGCCGCCAGGGCCAGACTGCTAAATCGATCAGGACCTTGACCAAGATTATTGGCGCCAAGAACAATGCCCGCGTCAACCTCAAGATCATGGAACCGGAAGGTTCAAGAGGCCCCAGAGTAAGAGAAGACCAGCCAAGAGAAGATCGACCAAGAGAAGAACAGCCGATTGATACCGATGTTGTAGATGACCTGACCATCTAAGTCCTTACCATATTGCAAAATCCCGCCACTCCGGCGGGATTTTGTTTTTTGGGATGAACTGCTCTATAATATAGATAGTTTTTAGTTTGTAGTTATTAGTTTTTAGTATTATATAAAGTTATGAAAAAATTCGATATTATAACAATCTTTCCGGAAATTTTAGACTCGTATTTCAATGAGTCTCTGTTTAAGCGTGCCCAAGACAATAAACTGCTGAAAATCGGGACGCATAATCTGCGGCAGTGGACGACCGACCGGCACCAGACAGTTGATGATAAGCCCTATGGCGGAGGCGTCGGGTTGGTATTTAAGATTGAACCGATTTATAAAGCGTTGAAAAAAATTGTCGGCAAAAACAAGCAAAAGATCAGAATAATTTTAACAGCTGCCAATGGAAAAAGATTCACACAAAAAGACGCAGTGCGATTATCGCAATACGATCAGTTGATTTTTGTCTGCCCGCGCTATGAGGGAGTAGATGCCCGGGTGGAAAAATTAGTAGATGAAAAGATTTCCATCGGCGATTACGTGCTGGCCGGGGGCGAATTGCCGGCGGCGGTAATTATTGAAGCAGTCGCTCGCCATCTTCCCGGTTTTGTCGGCAAGCAGGAATCAGTGAGATACGATTCACACTCGCAAGAAGGATATTTGGAGCATCCGCAATATACCCGTCCAGAGGTTTTTATGACTAGGGAAGGCCAGAAACTTAGAGTGCCAAAAGTTTTATTATCAGGGCATCACGGAGAAATAGAAAAGTGGCGGGAGAAGAAATCAAAGAAGCAATAATCAAGATATATTCAATAACAGTGTAAAATCTGTGCATTACTTGTTGATTTAATCATTAGCATAATTACTTGACATCTTCGCTAAAATGGTATAAAATTAATAAGCAAACAATAAAGCACAACAAATTCTAAAACTTTACTCAAAATTTAGCGTATTTTTGAGGAAAAACAGTGGCATCTGATAGAATTATGCCTGTGGC
>CAIOLF010000032.1 GCA_903859075.1 Candidatus Buchananbacteria bacterium | reverse complement strand
CAGTAGTTAATTTAAACGATTTTCACGATTTTGGCAATAGGGAGAATTTTATTGAAAAATATTAGGTTTACTGCTATACTATTTTTGTTTATGATAGTTATTAAAATTTCAGTGATGAAATTAAGAAATTGAGAAATTAAGGAAAAATGCATTTAAATAGTCAGCTGCTAAATAAATCTGAATTAACCCTTAGTTTCTAAATTTCCTAATTTCTTAATTTCTATTTAATTTTATGTCATTTTCTATCGGAATCGTCGGCTTGCCTAATGTCGGAAAATCAACCCTATTCAAAGCGTTGACCAAAAAGCAAGTTGATGCCGCCAATTATCCTTTCTGCACCATTGACCCTAATGTCGGCGTCGTGGCCGTACCGGACGCGCGCTTGGAGCAATTGGCAAGAGTCTCGCATTCGGCCAAAATCGTGCCGACCGCTATTGAATTCGTAGACATCGCCGGACTGGTCAAGGGCGCCCATAAAGGCGAGGGGCTGGGCAATAAATTCTTATCCAACATCAGAAATGTCGATGCCATCGTCCAAGTAGTGCGGCAATTTTCCGATAGCAATGTCATCCACGTCGCCGGCGAAGTCAATCCTCAGTCGGATAAAGAAACCATAAATTTGGAGTTAATTTTCGCCGACCTGCAGACCATTGATAAACGCATCAGCGGGAACGAAAAAGAAGTCCGCGCCGGAAAAAAAGAAGCTGGCGCCGCGGCCCCAGTCTTAGAAAAATTAAAAGCGGGGCTGGAATCAGGCAAGCTGGCTAACGAAGCCATCTCTGATCCTGAAGAAAAAGCGCTAGTTCAAGATCTGAATCTGCTCACCATTAAGCCGATGATCTACGTGCTCAATGTCGATGAAGACAAAATAGCGCAAGAAACCGATTTTCTTACGATTTCCGCGAAAATTGAGGCGGAACTCGCCGAATTGCCGGAGGAAGAAGCAAAAAATTATCTCAAAGAATTGCAAATAGAGGCCTCCGGACTAGACAAACTGATAAAAAAATCTTATAATATATTAGGGCTTATCACTTACTTCACTTCCGGCGAAATGGAGACCAAGGCCTGGACTATTCCCGCCGGCGCCAAAGCGCCCCAAGCCGCCGGAGTAATCCATACCGATTTTGAGAAAGGCTTTATCCGCGCCGAAATCGTCAACTGGAAAGACCTGGTAGAGAGCGGTGGCGAGGCCAAAGCCAAAGAAAAAGGGCTAATACGCCTGGAGGGCAAAGATTACGTGATGAATGACGGCGATGTCGCCCATTTCCGCTTCAGCACCTAGCCAAAATAATTTTAAAAAATATGGTTACTATAATTTTTGTCGTTGGCTTTATTGTCGCCTTGCTGATTGCGTCGCTGTTTTTAGCGCTGATGTACGTGGAAGATGACACCAAATTAAGAATAGTCCTCTGGATCATAATTATTTTAGCCATCTGCGCGGTGATCGGAATCTGGGAGAGCGTCATCAAGCCAATCTGGCACCTGCTGATCACTTATGTTTTTCCAAATGTTCCCGAATGGTGGAACACTTATGTCCTCAGAAAGTAAACATCCATAAATAAAATTCCGCCTAACGGCGGAGTTTTTTAATTATAAAAAAATAAGAATTATATTTATCAGAAATTAATCGCTTCGCTACTTAACCCCATCCGTTTCAAGATTTTATTCTTTTGCGCCGGAGCGGTGACGATTTGCGGCTGTCCGTAATCATTAATAATGATAGGAATAAATTCCAATCGCCTGATTTCTCGGCCGCTGAAATCCATCTTGGCTAAAGCGCCTTCCCTGGTCTCCGGCGACCACATCTGATCAAAAACCAAATTGCCCAGAGAATAAATAATCGGCTTACCCTGATAAATTTCCACTTGCTGGACCCAATGCGGATGATGGCCGACAACCAGATCCGCTCCGGCAGCGATCATCGCCCGCGCGAATTCCCGCTGGTGGCTGCTGGGCGTATCAGTATATTCTACCCCATCATGCATTAAAACGATTACTGCGTCGGCCTGTCCTCTAATTTTTTTTACATCCGACTCAGCCAGGTATAAATCCATGCCGGCAATTCCGGCCCGATCAGATCCGGCAACGGAAGAATCGTCGGGATAGCCATAACCCAAAAAACCAAACTTAACTCCATTTTTCTCCACGATCTTTCCGGCGTGGGCGGCAATTAAATCATTGCCGGCCCCGACATATTCTATGCCTTTTGTTTCCAGTAGTTCAAAAGTGTCTTTCATTCCCTTCTCGCCCTGGTTGGCAAAATGATTATTAGCCAGAGTCACCAGGTCAACGCCGGCGATTTCCAAACCCGACAAAGCGCGCGGATCGACATTAAAACTAAAGGAACCGGTCGGCACCAAATAACTTTTACTGCCGCTAGTGAAAGGCGATTCCAGATTTATCACCGCGATGTCGGCGGCGCTAAAAATATCTTTTACTTTCTGAAAAGGCCAGCTATAATCCTTGTATTTGAGCATCTTCTGCCCTACCACCCGGGAGAGCATCACATCGCCGCCAAAAATCAAAGAGCTGCTTAGCGGCAAAGAATTGCTGGTGATTTCTTTCTGGCCAACCAAGTCGGCGCCGTTAATGAATGGATTGCCGATTGCCGTGACCGCCGCCGGGCTAGCAGTCGCCCCGGCTAGAGCGCTAACGGTTTTTTGGGGTATTGTTCGGCTGACTAGCAGAAGACTGAAAGCCATGACTGCTGCTGCCGTTAATCCTATTTTTAATAATCTGCCAGCCATATAAAAATTATTTTTCAAAAATCACAATTTGCCGCCAAACTTTCTGCTCCGGCCGGCCGTAAATAAGATCATTAGAATCCAGCCGACGAAATCCCGCTTGCTTGATTATCGTAGCAATGTCAAACTTATAGATTTTTCCGGCGACATGCCACTGCGGCACCACCAACACGACCCGGCCGCCAGCTTGAAGAACTTTTTTAAACTCACCGGCGGCAGCCGAATATAATTCTTCCACTTCGGCGGCAATCTTTTTAATTGTCCCCTCTTTTTCATTGCCTTTTATCGGCTGGCCCAGAAACGGCTCCGTCACGAT
>CAIOLF010000031.1 GCA_903859075.1 Candidatus Buchananbacteria bacterium | reverse complement strand
GCCCCCCCCCCGGCAAATAGTAAAACAAAAAACTGATGTTAGCTGAAATTTTCGTCAGAAGCGTAGGATAAGACCGCCAAATATCTGCGGTTTTGAGGCCGATTTCAAGGGCTTTTCCGGCCTTGACTTAATCCGCCCATTGCGTCATCTCTTGGGTATATGAATACAATATCAATGCCCGTGGGGACTACGGCCAAAATAATAGTCCCAACCAAGGTTAAATACTGCCTGTACGCTAGAAAATCGAGCGAGTCCGAAGAACGCCAGGTGCTTTCCATTGATAGCCAAATCAAGGAAATGCTCCAATTGGCAGAGCGGGAAAACCTGGAGATCGTATGCATGAAGCGTGAATCCCATAGCGCCAAAGAAACCGGTCAGCGGCCGGTCTTCAATGAGATCATTGATGAGATAAAACTGGGAAAATTCAATGGCATCCTGACTTGGGCCCCGGATCGCATTTCCAGGAATGCCGGCGACCTCGGGAGAATCGTAGATCTGATGGATTCGGGCGCTCTGGTGGATATAAGAACCTTCGGCCAAAGGTTTGGCAATAACCCGAACGAGAAATTCCTGCTGATGATTCTGGGGTCGCAGGCCAAACTGGAAAATGATAATCGCGGCGTCAATGTTAAGCGCGGACTACGGACAAGAGCCGAAATGGGATTGTGGGCCGGAGTAGCGCCACTAGGATATCTGAATCAGAATCGAATGGACAAAAAATGCCAGGTAATTATAGATCCGCTCCGAGCGCCGGTAATTAAAAAGATGTTTGAAAAAGTGGCCTACGAACATTATTCGGGCAGAAAAATATATAACTGGCTGAGGCATGAACTTAACTTCTATACCCGGGGCAACAAACCCCTGACTCAAAGTGGAATTTTCCGTATCTTAGATAATCCTTTCTATTACGGAGTATTTGAACGCCCGAAGGCTAGCGGTAATTGGTATACCGGCAAACATGAACCGATAATCAATCAAGAATTATTCGAAAAGGCCAAGGCGCAATTAAAGAGAGATAATATTGTTCGAGAAAATCGCGAATTTGCCTTTACTAAATTATTTACTTGCGGCTATTGCGGCTCGGGCATATCAGCCGAAGAAAAATGGAAACAGCTCAAAGACGGCACACACTCCAAATATATATACTATTCCTGTTCGCGGGCGAGGGACAGAAATTGCAAAAATAAATATATCCGGGAAGAGGAATTGATTACCGAGCTGTTAAAAATATTGGATAAGGTGAATATTAATGAACTCGGCATGCGGCAGAAGCTAGAGGACGAAATCGCCAGATTCAATATCTTCCAGAGATCAGTATTAGGCAGTACGGATAAAGTAAAAAATAGGGACGACATGGATATACGAAACTACGCGAAGTACATTTTGAAAGAGGGATCGGTCAGCGAAAAGCGAGAGTTGCTGGGCAACCTAAGGTCAAGGATTATTTATAAGGACAAGACTTTAACACTACTGGATGAAAAAATTAATTAAAATCGGCCTTAGCAATTCTTACCCGCAACTTATTGGCATTCCCATGCCCTAATAATCCCAAATATGAGTTTAAAGATTCCGGGCTCGAATTTTCCTTAAGCTTTCTGAACATTCTTTTTTTAGTAGCGCTTCTTAAGACTCGGAAATCCGGAAAATTAATCCAGCCCAAAAAATCCAAACCGGAATTAACGGTTCTTAAAAATACTTTTTGCGGATGCAGCTCTAACTTCAACTCGACCGCCAAAAACTTCTTGATCAGCTCCATGCAGTTAATTAACCATGGCTTATTGTCCGAGAGGATAACAAAATCGTCGGCATAGCGGATATAATATTTAGCCTTAATCCTATGCTTCATAAACTGATCCAATTTATTCAAATAAATATTGGCAAAAAGCTGGGAAGTTAGATTGCCCAATGGCAGACCTTTGTTACTTTTCCCAGAGTTAAAACTATTAATAACCTGCTCTAATAGCTGGATAGTATCATTATCCGGGATATACTCTTTCAAAAGATGGAGCAAGATATCATGATCAATGCTGGCGAAAAATTTCCGGATATCGCCTTTGAGCGCCCAGCAAGTTCTGGTATCGTTTCGACTGACTTTATAAAAAAACTTTTGAAATTGATTAACGGCTTTATGCATCCCCTTGCCTAATCGACAGGAATAACTATCGGCGATAAAAATCCGGTCAAAAAGCGGGTAAAGGATTCGATAAATAGCGTGGTGGAGCAAACGGTCGCGCACGCTAGCCTTGTGAATATGCCGCGGTTTCGGATCGGAAATGTTAAAAGCTACGTAGCCGCCGTGCCGATAACTGTGATATAATAAATCATGGTGGAGCGAAAAGATATTATCCATTAAATTGACGGTAAATATCTGAACGTCTAATCGTTGCCGCTTGCCCGGCAAAAATTCTTGCCAAGCCGCTAATAAATTTTCTAAACTAATAATTTCCTCAAAATTATGACCCAATTGAATTTTCATACCT
>CAIOLF010000030.1 GCA_903859075.1 Candidatus Buchananbacteria bacterium | reverse complement strand
CGCACGTCCGTCTCCTTGAATCTGATAGCTTGGCCGCCGGCAGTGACAAGAATGATGTTTTCATTGCCCTTGGTGGCCTGAACCCATTCCAGATTGTCGCCGTCTTTTAATTTGATGGCAATCAGGCCCGAGCGGCGGACATTGGCAAAGTCGCCTATGGCTGTTTTTTTCATGGTGCCTTTATTAGTAACCATGATCAGATATTTGTCATTTTCTATTTCCGTGGAAGGCAAAATCGCCGAGACTTTTTCTCCGGGAGACAATTCCAAGAAATTGACCAGCGCCTGGCCTTTGGCGGTACGCGAAGTCTGGGGCAAGTCATAGCCCTTGAGCTGGAAGACGCGCCCTCTGGTGGTAAAAAACAGGAGATCGGCATGAGTATTGATCATGAAACAATGTTCCACGGTATCCTCTTCCTTAGTGGTCAGGCCAATGACGCCCTTGCCGCCGCGCCCTTGCGTCTTAAAAGTATCCGGTGGCAATCTTTTGATGTAGCCGTCATTAGTGACCATGACCATCATATCTTCATTGGGTACCAAATCTTCCATTTTGAAATTATCGACGCCATGAGCGATAATCTGGGTGCGGCGCGGATCAGCGAATTTATTTTTCAGTTCAATTATTTCTTCTTTAATAATGCTCAGTATTTTGGTCGCTGATTTAAGGATTGTTTCCAACTCTTTGATGAGCTTCATTTTTTCTTTGAGCTCATTCTCGATTTTCAACTTTTCCAAATTAGCCAGCTGCTGCAAGCGCATTTCCAAAATAGCCACCGCCTGCCGGTCGGACAATTTGAATTTTTTCATCAAATTTTCCTTGGCCTCATCTTTGTCTCTGGATTTTTTGATGGTCTCGATCACTCTGTCGATGTTTTCCAGCGCCAAAACCAAGCCTTCCAAAATATGCGCGCGATCCTTGGCTTTTTCCAAATCGAATTTGGTGCGGCGCGTGACTACCTCTTGGCGATGCTTTACGTATTCTTCCAGGATTGATTTTAGATTGAGCACTTTGGGCTGCAAGCCGTCGACGAGCGCCAGCATATTAAAGTGGAAGGTTTCTTGCAGTGAGGTATGCTTATATAATTGATTGAGGATTTTTTGCGGGTAGGAATCTTTTTTGAGTTCAATGACTACGCGGACGCCGTCTTTATTGGATTCGTCGCGCAAATCCTTAATGCCTTCGATTTTTTTATCGCGCACCAGCTCGGCGATTTTTTCCAGCAGGGCGGCCTTATTGGTTTGATAATTTACTTCAGTGATAATGATGCGGAAGACGCCGGCCTTAGTCTCTTCAATGTTGGTTCTGGCGCGGCAGACAATGCCTCCTCGGCCGGTGGCATAGGCCTGTTTGAGGTCATTAATATTATAAATAATTCCGCCGGTCGGAAAGTCCGGCCCCTTGATGTATTTCATCAGATCATCAACAGAACAATCAGGATTATCAATGAGATGTATAATGCCATCAATAACCTCGCCGAGATTGTGCGGGGCGATGGTGGTAGCCATGCCGACGGCAATGCCTTGGGCGCCATTAATCAAGAGATTGGGCAGTTTGGCCGGCAAGACAGACGGTTCTTTATGGACGCCATCATAATTGGGTATGAAATTGACGGTGTCTTTGTCAATGTCAAACATCATCTCTTCGGCGATGGCGGAGAGCTTGGCCTCGGTGTATCTCATGGCCGCCGGACTGTCGCCGTCCATGGAGCCGAAGTTGCCCTGGCCTTTGACCAGCGGATTTCTCAGCGAAAAATCCTGCGCCATGCGGGCCAAGGTATCATAAATGGCGGAGTCGCCGTGCGGATGGTATTTGGCCATCACTTCGCCGACGACATTGGCGGATTTGCGGAATTTGGCATTGGCGCGCAGGCCGATATCCCACATGGCGTAAAGCACACGGCGATGCACCGGCTTCATGCCATCGCGGACGTCCGGCAGAGCGCGCGAGACGATGACGCTCATGGCATAATCGAGATAACTCTGCTGGACTTCTTCATTTATGAGCTTATCGGTAATATCGCCGGTGTTGGGAGCCAGGTTGATTCTCTCTGGTTGCGGTTTTTCTTCCTTTTTTGGCTGGTCGATTTTAGCTTCTGGTTTGTTATTTTTTGGCATAAGGTTAATATATAGATAGGGTGGTTGTTTATATTACAATAATACCAATATACGAATGGTACTAATGATACGAATAACTACGAATCCTCTCCGAGTCTATTATTTATTATTTGTATCCATTAGTTTCATTCGTATTATTAGTATATTAGTATCTTAATATTGTTAGAATTTGATCGTCGCTAATATCTCAGTGAATAATTTTTCGTACAATCCTTGCCCGTTTTGAGAATATAGTTCTATTTCAAATATTTTATTGCCCTGGCCGATGATGACAATCCAGGAAATATCCGCGCCGGTATTTCGTTTGGCATATTTTATGGCGGGCCAACCGGACAATTGCGCCAGTGAGGAATCGATCTGATAATTATTTTTTTGTTCAGCCGTCAGATAGTCAGTCAAGGAATTCTTTGGCTCAAAAACTTTTTTAATTTTTACTTGTCCAAAGACGGAAGGCGCGGTGGCGCTTAGCGGGTAGCTGGAAAGGATTAAGGTGTCGGTTATTTCTTGCTTATTCCAGTTATTGGGGTACCTCACTTGCAACCCCAGGATTTCTGATTGATGAACCGGCCAGGTGGAACTGTTGATATTGCTGTTTATTTTTTTTACTATTTCTTGGCGGATAATATCCAAATCTTTTTGATTAATGGTTTTACTGACGGCGTCATTTTTTGACTGCCCCAGCAGGTTGTTTATTCTTTCTTTAATCTGGCCGCCGCGAAAACCGCTGACGGCTGCGCCGACGTTGTAACGCAAGGAGAAAAACCAGGAAATTACCAAGAAAATAGCAGCTAGGGCGACAATAGCGACAACTAGGCGATATTTTTTTTGTAACTCGGGATCGGGCTCGTTAATGGCAATATATTTTTTGCCGATCGGCGCGGCAATAACCGCTGCTGGAAGATCGGCCGCGGCGGCAGTTTCGCGTTTTTTAGCAACTGTTTTGTTGATTATTCTTTTGGCAGCCGATTTTTGGGGCAGCGATTTTTTGGCCGCACCGGCTGTCTTATTTTTTTTAAGCATGGGTTTGAAAAATATCAATTAGAAATTTTTATATTTCCAAAACAATTACCTTCGTTTCCGTCTGGCTGACCAGATCTTTCTTGCTGATTTTGAATTTTTCCATTTTTTCTTGAGGCAGGCCGGAGCTTTTTAAAAATTTATCCAATGTATCAAGCGCCTCGTCGGTGCTGGCTTTCTCACCATCCATCTTATAATGCATCGGGATGACAAAGCGCGGCTCCAGCTGGGAGATCACCTCGTTGGCTTTCTCGGAATTAATGGTGTATTTGCCGCCGATGGGGATCATCAGGATATCAACGTTGCCCAGCCGCTCTAATTGTTCGTCACTAAGCGTCTGACCCAGATCGCCTAAATGCACAACACTCATTTCCTCGGTAATGATTTTATAAATATTGGTCAGCCCCCTCTCTTGGCCTTGCTGGTCGTCATGGAATGCCGGAATGCCATAGACAAAAACACCATGATATTCGTATTCGCCTGGGTTAACTATAGTGAATGGTTCGCCCTTAATGGCATCGGCGTTGTTATGGTCGTGATGATTATGAGTCATTAATAAGACATCAGCTTGGATACGAGGCATCTTCAGCCCACTGGTATTATCGTCATAGGGGTCAATAACGATGATGCTTTCATCGCTGCTATTCTTAGTTTGGATTTTAAAACAGGAACGGCCGAGCCATTGAATTATCATATATTTTATGTTATATTTTATGAGTTAAAGACAAGTATATTTTACTAAATTTGGGAGATAAAAGCAAGTATAATTGTTGTTAAAAAATGTAAAAGAAAAATGTGAATACCAACGCGCTCCTGTAGTTCAGTGGATAGAACAAGGGACTCCTAAGCCCTAGACACAGGTTCGATTCCTGTCGGGAGCACAAGTAGTTTCCGCCAAAGGCGGACCAGCCTCTGGCTGGCAGTGGATAGAACAAGGGACTCCTAAGCCCTAGACACAGGTTCGATTCCTGTCGGGAGCATAAGCAATATAATTAATGCAACGCAGGACGTCGAAGGAGGTAATATTTATGGGATTGAAAAACAGCGAAGTCAACT
Source organism: Candidatus Buchananbacteria bacterium (assembly GCA_903859075.1). GTDB lineage: Bacteria > Patescibacteriota > Patescibacteriia > 2-01-FULL-39-33 > 2-01-FULL-39-33 > CAIOLF01. The sequence goes on along the minus strand of CAIOLF010000030.1, from coordinate 2,314 downwards.
CGACGAAATCAAAGAACTGCAATGTTGAACCCGGCAGCGGCACCTGTAACGCTAATATCAAGAATCAGGATGCTCCCTGTCGGAATTGTCCTTTTGCCAAACAAAAAAGGCGATGATGCCAGCCTGGCAATGAAAGCAATTATTAGCCATGTGTAATTGGCTCAGCCAATTAGTTCTTTTTAGTTTTTCGAAATTCAACGCCATGCGCTCCTTGAAAGCCGTGGCGTTTTTTGTTTCACAAATGTTTCACGATTATACATAAAATCTGTGGATAACTTGTAGTTATGTGGGACAAATGTCTAGACATGTCTAGACAGAACTCAAGAGTTTTTCTGTTGGTAGACATAATTTAGGCGTGGTAAATATTATAAATAGTTATATTTTGGCTAAATTTAGCTAAATATTATAATATAGTTGACAATTTTTAAGTAAAGTACTAGATTATATGATGTTTCCGTAAATAAAACAGGTGGTCAAGATAAAAAGAGGAGGATTGATTATGTTGTGTCTGATGTTAGCTGTTATTCTATCGTTTCAGAACGAATATCGGGAGGGGCGTGTTGCCTTAGTGACTGTTAAGGCGCCAGATAGCCGTTCCAATGATGGCCGGGATAGGCATCAGGTAGAGTACATGGAGGAGGTGCAGGTTACGGAGTGGTGGTTCTTTGAAGCGTGCTACAAGAACCCCAAAACAGGATTGCATGATTCGATATATCAGGCTTTCTCCAGCGGGAAAATGGCTGAGAGAAAGCTGAAGGCACACCAGAAGATGGTTAGGCAAATGGCTAAGATGAGAGAAGATTATCTGTACCATTGCCGAAAACCGGGTTTTGCTGAGGAAAAATGGTGGGATGAAGCGGTTCCCGAGGTGAGGCGTTTGGATAGATTGAAGGAGCGGTATTTTTCTATCAAGGGGGACAGGCGAGCCGTATATTCGTCCGCGGTTAAGATGAAAAGCGGGATATTATACGCCAGATCGCCTCAGCTTCCGGGAAGCGTGATACCGGTTTGTTCACGATAACCGACTGGCGTTACTTCCACTCGATTGGTGATGGCATTGTTACGTACGACCGACACAAGGTGCCGGTCTTTTCTTTTTCATAGACATTACGTGTTCCACGTGGATTGTATGTTTTTTGGAGTTCTGTCTAGACATGTCTAGACAGAACGTGTTTTTTTGGTCCCCCCTCAGTCATGAAAGGACAAAGAATCCCATTAGAATAATCTATAATTTATTAACTTTCTTGAAAAAATATCAATAAATTGTTAATATAACTTTGTTCAAGAAAATGAATGCGGGTATCATATAACGGTCATTATCCGAGTTTTCCAAACTCGTGACAGGGGTTCGACTCCCCTTACCCGCTCCACAAAATCGTATGATTACTAATTGGACTTGGAACTTAAATGTCTTGTATCCGGAGCTGGCAACGGTACCGCTGGCAGTATATTTTTTGATTGGCGTCGCCGTTATGATTTCTTTTGCCGTGACCATAACTATTGCTTCACGGATGTTTGAGGGCACTTTTGGAAAATTTATTTTTAAGTGGGGCGTTATGACAATTGTTCTAAGCGCCGTTCTATTAACTAATGATTTATTGCATATTTTTGTTTTCAAATAAAATTACTAAGATATTCTTGACGAAAGCTCTAATTTAACTATATAATCGTTTTATTGGCGCTTTTTGTATTACGGTCAATCCATAAGGAGGAATGTCAATGTCTAACGGATCCGTCCCCAGCAAAGCGAGAGTCAAGATTGACCAGAAGCGGCAGCCGCGTGGCTGCATGCTCATGGCCGAGGGCGAGGAATGCACTGATTTGGCTAACAAATCTGTCTTGAGAAGCGGATATCCCTGCCGTTTTTGTCCGATCGGAGTGGCGATAAGACGAAAATCGCGGGCAGAGAATGAACTGGGCATCTAGACAACAAGGAGATAAAGGAAGATGTCGAAGCGGAATAGTCACGGTGCTAATGGTAATGGCGGCTCTCAGATAGTCGGCCGGCCTAGGGGGTGCAGCAATATTCCCGGCTCCAAGGCCTGCAGGAAGTGCCGCCAGGGCAAAGGCATGCTATGTAAGAATTGCACAGCCGCCTAGCCGGCATATCGGTGAGGCAGAAAAGCCCGCCGCCGCCTAAGCTAAGGCGGACGAAGGAGGAAAAGATTTTAGCGTATGTTGCTTATCTTAGCCAAGATAAGCAACTTTTTTGTTTAAATTTAGATAAAATATTTAATTATTTATGATGCTGGGGCTTGAAAAAAATAAAGAAGTATGATAAGATGAAGCTTCAAGGTAAAAGGACACTCTTAGT
>CAIOLF010000029.1 GCA_903859075.1 Candidatus Buchananbacteria bacterium | reverse complement strand
GGTGAGATTCAAAACAAAACAAAGAGCAATTATGCCCGGGCAGTCGGTAGTATTTTATCAGGGCAATGAATTGCTGGGAGGCGGAATCATTCAATAATTAGTAATTGATTTTATACCATGCTTAAAATCAATCAACATCAGGGCTACTTGAAGCTGTTTTTGATTTTTGGATTCGTGCTGGCGGCATCCAACGCCTTGACGGCTTACATCAACTCTTCATATTTGGGAGAATTCTTCGGGTCGGCCCAGGTCGGCGTGATTTTTATGATCTCCTATATTTTTACGCTGCTCGCGGTCAACTATTTCCCCTCGGTCATCAACCGCCTGAAAATATTTCTGGCCAGTCTGGCGGTATTGTCGCTGATGTTTTTGGGACTGCTGGGCATGGGTTTGGCTTATTGGCCGCTGGCCGCTTTCGCCTTTTTCATTATTTATACCGTCTGCCTGAATCTGATCTGGATTTCCCTGGATATCTACGTTGAGTATTTTTCTTCCACCGCCCGTACCGGCCGCATCCGCGGACTCTATTGGACGATCGTCAACGTCGCTTGGTTCTTGTCGCCGATAACCACCGGCTTGCTGCTGCAGAATTTCGACTATCCGGTGCTGTTTTACCTCTCCAGCGCCTTGATATTGCTGGTGCTGATCGGCTTTTATTTCAAGTTCCATAAGCTGGACGTCGATCATTTTCCCAAAACCTACTTCTGGTATGCCATAAAAAACATCTGGAAGAATAATCTGCTTAAGGGCATTTTTATCATCGCTTTCGTCCTGCAGGTTTTTTATTGCATCATGATCATTTATACTCCGATGTATCTTCATGATGTCATCGGTTTTGATTGGGGCCAAATCGGAGTCATGTTTACGGCCATGCTCTCGACTTTTGTCTTTATGACCTATCCGGCCGGCTGGCTGGCGGATAAATTTTTGGGAGAAAAGGAAATGCTGACCGTCGGGTTGCTGATCACGGGAATTTTCACGATTGTTTTCGGCCTGATAACGGGACATAATTTTTGGCTTTGGCTGGTGGTGCTGTTTATGACCAGGGTCGGAGCGGCGCTGGTGGACATTATGCGCGACACTTATTTTTTCAAGCGGGTCAACGTCAAAGATATGCAGGTAATCAATTTATTCAGAAATACGACCTCGCTCGCTTATATCATCGGGCCGCTCTTCGCCACGATAATCCTTGCCATCTGGTCCTACCGTGAATTATATGTCCTGACCGGATTGCTGGTAATTGCCAGTACATTTTTTGCCCTGCGCATCAAAGATACAAAATAATAATACTTGACAATAAGCGGAAGTACTGCTAAAAAGGAACAATCAACAAAACAAGGAGGATCACATTATGAGGTGGTTGATTTCGCTCTTTTTGCACTTGGCGTCGCTGTTGACTTTCTTTGCCTGCATCAGCGTCTACCTGCTGCTGATCATCTTTCTCTCTCCCTATAAGATTCAGATGATCACGCATTTGCTCTGTCGCCTGATCCTGCTCTCCAGCGGCCAGTGGCTGGTCATTGAAGGCGAGCTGCTGCCAGCCGGCCGCAGCTATCTCTATTTGTCTAATCACGAGTCAATCCTGGATGCTTTCATTTTCGGCGCCGCGCTGTCAGGCAGAGTCACGGCTGTGGCTGCTGAGGATTATTTTTCGATCCCCATTTGGGGAGCGATTATGCGCCGCTACGGGGTCATTCCCATACAGCGCAAAATCCATGAGAAAGCGATGGACAGCATGGGATTTGCCGAGCAATCACTTTGTTCAGGCACATCAATAATAATCTGCCCGGAGGGGACTCGGACAAAAACCGGAAGAGTGGAGAAGTTCAAGAGCGGCGCCTTTCATCTGGCGCATAACGCCCAGCCGGTAATCGTGCCCCTGGCGATTGTCGGATCCTTTGAGGCGCGAAACCGCAACAGCTGGCTTATCCGTCCCGGTTTGCTGCGGCTGCGTTTCGGCCGTCCGATCTTGCCGGAACAATACGAGGGGCTCAGTCCGGCTGAAATATCGGATTTGGTCAGGCAGGAAATAATCTTTATTTCATAACCGGGAAGCATCTCGGTTTTTTTCTTGCCAAAAGCCGTAAAATGTAGTAAAATATGGCTAGCAAACAATAATATTACTATGACTACCAAGGAGTTAAAAAATAAATATTTGGAGTTTTTTGAAAAGAATGGGCACTCCATTATTCCCGGGGCCCCGCTGATTCCGGAAAATGATCCGACCGTGCTTTTTACCACTGCCGGCATGCATCCGCTGGTGCCGTTTTTACTGGGCGAAAAGCATCCCGCTGGAACGCGGCTGGCTGATGTCCAAAAATGCATTCGCACCGGCGATATCGACGAAGTCGGCGACGGCTGGCATTTGACATTTTTTGAGATGCTTGGCAATTGGTCGCTGGGAGACTATTTTAAAAAAGAAGCCATCGAATACAGTTTTGAGTTTTTGACCAAGGATTTGAATATTTCCCTGGATAAATTAGCTATTACTTGTTATGTCGGCGACGAGCTGGTAGCCAAAGACGAGATAGTAGCCAGCGTCTGGAAAGGACTGGGAATCAGTGAGAAGCGGATTGCTTTTCTAGGACGCGAAGATAACTGGTGGGGACCGGCAGGACAGACAGGCCCCTGCGGACCCGATAGCGAGATGTTTTATTGGACGGGCAATGAACCGACGCCGGAAATTTTTGATCCCAGTGATAAGCATTGGGTGGAAATTTGGAATGACGTTTTTATGCAGTACAATAAAACTGTGGCAGGAGATTATGCAGAATTAAAACAGAAGAACGTTGATACCGGCATGGGCTTGGAACGCACGGTCGCCGTTTTGAATGGCAAAAAAAGCGTTTATGAAATTGAGCCATTATTGACTATCATTACCCAAGTCTGCGCTTTATTCAGTTCCACTTATGAAGAGTTGGATGAAAAACAGATGAAAGCGGCCCGAGTGATTACTGATCATCTGCGCGCGGCGACTTTCATTCTCGCTGAAGGCGTAGTGCCGTCAAATGTCGAGCAGGGCTATGTGCTGCGCAAATTGATCCGCCGTTCAATCAGATATGGCAAGCAACTGGGAATC
>CAIOLF010000028.1 GCA_903859075.1 Candidatus Buchananbacteria bacterium | reverse complement strand
CATTTTTATGGAACATCAGAGTAGCGGCAATCAAATGGGGTCGCTTTATTCTGGTGTTGGATTTGGGGTTGCTCCAAATGGCACTACTTTCCCCACCGTATATCGGACGAACGTTATGATGAAACCCAATTTTTCGCAGATCAATAATACTGGTTTTCATTTTTACGGAGATACTACCGGTGCTCTTAACTCAACATTTACACCGACTGAGATATTTACGATCTTAAATGGAGGCAATGTCGGCATTAACAGCACTTCTACTGATAGTCTTTTGACAATTCAAGGATCAGCCGATCAAAATCTGCTTAATATTATGACTTCCAGCTCACAGCCGGCTTTGTTGGTGAATGCTGAAGGAAGGGTGCTTATCGGCACAACCACCGATATGAGCAGTGCACTTAATAAATTTAATCTTCAGGTGGAAGGAAAATTATTGGTCCACAGCCCCGTTAACGATGCCACGCTTTCGTTTTTGGATCATGGAACGGGAACTACCAGCGGCATTGCCTTGGTGACTGGAATTTTAGGAAGTAGTACTGCTCCTAGTACATTATATATCCGGCCTAATTCCGCGGGCGACGTCAACGTTTTCAGCTATCCTAACTATAATGTCGCCAGTAGTACTTTCAATGTTTACGGCCGTCTGATGGTCAACAACATTCCCAATGGCGGCATGTTTAATGTTAAGGGCGATGGCGGCTATAGTCTGCTGGAACTTATGACTGCCTCCTCGCAATCAGCAATGGTAGTAACAGCTTCCGGCAACGTCGGCATCGGTACGACTTCGCCGGATCAAGCATTAGATCTTTATAAAGCGAGCGGTGGCATTGGTATTAAGATAGAATCAGCGACAGGTACTGGCGGGGCGGGTATACTACTTATTAAAAAAGATAAGGAATTTGATATAAATAATAGAAATACGGGATATTTTTCTATTTGGGAAAAGAATTATGACGGCCTTGGTAATAATATGGATGTTTTATCAATACTTGGTGGTAAAGTTGGCATCGGCACCACTTCGCCTTCCGCCATGTTGCAAATTAATAATTCTTCAACAACATTAGCTACCAGCACTAGAATTTTTGTAGTTTCTACCGGCACGGCCGCGGCCAGGATCTTTAGCATTCGGGCCAATGGCGATATCCGATACGCCGGAACAGCGGCCTCTGGCGCCGCCGACTACGCCGAGTACTTCTATACCAAAGACACTGATCTCTCAGCCGGCGAAGCGGTCTGCGTGGATGTTACCAAGAATAACGCCGTCCTCAGATGTACCAGAGCGGGTGATGACAATATTATGGGCATTATTTCCACTAATCCCGCTATCGTGGGTAACGCCAATGAGAGCCATGAAGGCAATCCCAACTACAAGATCGTGGCCATGCTTGGCCAAATCCCAGCCAAGGTCAGCGCGGAGAATGGCGCGATCAGGCCCGGCGACTACCTCACCGCCGCTTCCATTCCCGGCTATATCATGAAAGCTGGTACGGGTGACGCCACGGTCGGCGTGGCCTTGGAAGGCCTCGCCTCAGGCGAAGGCACTATCAATGTCATGATCTCTAGACGCAACAAGAGTCTGACCGTGGAACAGGTAGAAGAAGCCGTCACCAAGCGCATCGCCGACATGGAGCTGGAGGACGAGGTCAATATTATGCTGGCTGATTCCATCAAGAACTATGACTTTACCAGTGACATCGCTTCCTACATTAATCCTTTCATGGCCTCTGTTGATGCCAAGCTGGCACTCCTTACCGACACCCTCAACCTCAAAGTCAGCGAACTGACCTCCTCCACCCTCGGAGCCGATAACGCCCTCTCCTCGCAGATCATGGCCGCCAACAACCTTATCTCTCTGCTGACCCAGGAGTCCTCCACGACGGCTGCTGATTTGGCGGTCACCTCCGCTAAGGTTGATGGACTTGGGGCCACCTTGGAAGACACCAGCGTCCGCCTGACAAACTTGGAGCTCTTCACCTCCTCGTCCATCGCTGATTTGCAATCGGCTATTTCCAATCTGTCGGTTAGCACCTCCTCTTTACAGGTATCTGAAAATACTTTGACTACCGGCAAACTGGTGGTTACTGAGGCGGCTGATTTTGTCGGTACGATCACCGTCCGCGGCGAAGCTAATTTCTTGGCCAAAGTCACTTTCACTGCCGATGCCGAATTTAAGGGCCATCTGATTGCCGACAAAGATACTGCCGGTACCGCCATGATCGCCAAAGACGCTACTTCCACTGAAATTAAATTCAATACCGAGTATGAACAGATTCCAAAAGTCGTCGCCAATTTGCAGGCCAGCGGCACTCCAATCTTCGTGAATTTCGCCATTGCTGAAAAGACCACCAGCAGCTTCAAGATTGTGCTGGCTGATCCCGCCGTACAGGATCTCTACTTTGACTGGTTCGCCTTGGCCACCAATTACGATGGCGAAGCAACTATGCCTCAGAGCACGGAGCCGCTAGTTACCGAGTCCGTTGTTCCAGCCGACCAGCCGGCAGTCAATAATACGACGACTCCGGCAGAACCGCCCGCGGACACCTCTTCTACCACGATTCCTACCGAAGAGCCGGCCGCTGCCGCTTCCACCGCCGATCAGTCAGCTCCCGCCGCCGACACGCTATTGCAGCCGGCCGACACCTCCGCTCCGACGCCGGAAGCGGTGGCTCCCAGTGAGCCAGCTCTGGAAGCTCCGGCCGCTCCCGCTGATTCCGGCGACACCGCTTTGTTGCCGTAAAGGATAAATAAATATTTTAATATTTTTATGAAAAAACTGACCATTATTTTCCTGTTTTCTCTTATCGCTTTACTGCTCACTAGCGGCGTCGTCTTAGCCGCCATGACTTCCGGCGGCGGCTACCAGATTTGGGCCGACGTCATCTCTGTCGGCGGTATTGAACAGGCGACTTCTTCGGGCGGTTTTTATTTGGATGACACTCTGGGAGAGGTGATTACCGGAAAATCATCATCCACCAACAGCAATATGGGTGCCGGTTTCCAAGAAATGGTCAAAGGCAATATTCTGTCGCTTTCCATCTCACCAGCGTCATTGTCTCTGGGCACGCTCAGTAAAACCTCAGAAAGCAGCGCCACCCATAGCCTGTATCTGGAATGCAACGCCACTAGCGGCGTCAGCGTCTCTTTTTCTGGCGGCACTCTGGCCAAGTCGGGCGGCACGATAGCGCCGATCAGTCCTGGTCCGACAGCCTCCGCTCCCGGTACCAGCCAATTCGGTTTTAATGTCATCGGCGGCAGTAGCGCCGCGCCTCAAGCGCCTTACAATAATCCCACCCAGTACGCTTTTAGCGGCGGTAATCTGATTTCTTCCGCCGGGCCGATGGGGACGCAAGAGTCGTTTACCATAAAATATATCGCCAATATCAGCGGCGCTGAGCCGGCCGGCGATTATTCCACGGGGATCACCTATACCGCCTTAGCCAATTTTTAAGTTTCTTATTTTAAATTAATGCCGTATCTAAAAAAATTATTATTACTAAGCTTATTGTTTCTGTTCCTGTTGCCGTTTTCCGTCTCCGCCATTACCATCTCCCCGTTAAAGCTGGACATTTCCCTTAGTCCCGGCCAGACCCAGCAATATGAAGTAACGTTATTCAATGAGACTAAAGACCCGGTTTATCTGACCGGCACGCTGGAAGCGGTAACGCCCCAAGGCGAGCGAGGGGAGGCCAGCGTGGCCAAGCCGGACAAGAGCAATGAGGCGGTTTCCTGGATCAAAGTGCCGGTAAATTCCTTTGAATTGAAGCCCGGCCAGATCGCCCACGTTCCTTTGATAGTAAATATCCCTTCCACCGCGCCGGTTGGCGGCTATTATCTGGCTTCCATGTGGCAGACATCGTTCTCTCCCAAAAAAGATCAGTCGCAGATCGGCGTTTCCAGCCGGGTCGGAGCCATACTGCTCATCAGGGTAAAAGGGGAGGCCAAAGAACAGCTGAGCGTTTTGGATTTTAAAATAAGCAACAGTCGGAATTTTTTTGATCATAAGAACGCGGATTTTCTCAGCCGGTTGGAGAACCAAGGCAATGTCCATGTCGCGCCTTCTGGCCAGCTGGTAATTAAGAACATGTTCGGCCGGGTCAGCGCCAGCATCCCTTTCAATTCCGCTAAAGGCAATATCCTGCCAAGGAGCATCCGCCAATTTGGCAGCAGCTGGGGCAGTCCGGGCAAAGCCGGTTTCTTTCAGGGATTTTTAAATGAATGGCAGAATTTCGGCTTGGGACAATACACTGCCCGTCTGGATTTGGAGTATGGCGATAGCCGCCAACGGTTGCAATCCCAGGCTATCAGCTGGTGGATTATTCCGTGGCGGACGATGATACTGGCAGTTATCGTTATTTTAATAATTATTTTTTTGACTCGGAGAAGAAAAGCTAAAGGATAATTTTATAATTTTTAATTTTTGAATTTTTAAATAATTTTTTAAAAATTACAAAGTTAAAAATTAAAAATTTGTCTCACTATAATTTATGAAAAAAATACTTTCTCTAATAGTCGTCAGCGCCATGTTCATCGCCTTGGGAGTCGCGGTTCAAGCCGCGACAATCAATGGCGCGGTTAATATTTCCGCTACCGTGCCGGCTCCGTCCGGCGGTCCGGGACTGCCGCCGCCGACGCAGTCTATCAGCATTACTCAGGTCAGCGCGGCCGAGCAGTGCCAGACGGGATCCATCTCCTGGCAGGTTGTCCTGCTGCCGGCCGGGTCGCCGGTGCTTAGCGCGGGTTATGTCGAGTATTGGCCGACGGCCAATCCCGGCAATAAGACGCATCTGGATGTTACTTCCAATATTACCCAATCGGTCAGCTTGAGCGGCTTGTCCCAACTCACCAATTACAGCTATTCCATCCACGCGGTAGCCAGCTCTTATACGGCCGATAGCGCCGGAACTTTTTATACCTCCTGCGGCCTGAGCAACGTTGCTTTGACGGCCACGGCCAAAAACAAAGGCACCGAGTTGCATCTGGCCTATCCTAATTATAACGATATTGCCGGTTTGATAATTTATAACGGCCAGACTTCCTGCCCGGCCGCCGCCAGCGCTGAATTTTATAAGAGCGCGATGAGCAAGGCCGCTAATAGCTCCGAAACAATCGCTGGACACAGCAACACGGTGCTCAATCAGGCCTATGGCTATACCGCTTGCATTTATAACAGCCAGGGCGGCTATTCTTCCGGCGCTTACGCCACGGCGGCGCGCACAGTCAGCGAGGCGGCGAGTCCCGGCGCCGCGCCCGGCAATGGCCAGATAACTTTATCTTGGTCTAATCCCGCCAACGGCAGCGCGCATGATTTTGTTTTCTCCAAAGCCCGGCTTATTCGAGTAGCCGGGGCTTGCAGCGCTTCGACTGGCATTTCTGACGGCACTCCGCTGTCGGAGGGAACAGGCCATAGCTATACTGATTCCGGCCTGACCAATGGGCAGACTTATAATTATAAAGTATTCATCAAAAATAATTATGACGAATATTCCGCCGGCGTCTGTTTGAGCTCCGTACCGGCTTTAGTCCCGGCAACGGCAGCGCGCTGCCCAGCGGGAGTCAGCGATCAGCTGATAGAAAACGCCGCTCAATTCTCTTGGATCAACCCGCAAAATGAAACGGGCGTCTTCACTCTGGAAAAAATTGATTGGCGGCGTTCAGATACGGCCTGCGCCCAAAGCATTACTGACGGCGCCTCTATTTTTAGCGGCACGGGGCAATCCTTTTCCGACAGCGGCTTGGTTGCCGGCCAGAATTATTATTATACCGTCTTTGTTACTTATAGCGGCAATCAGACCGCCAATTGCGGCTGTACGACGGTGGCGGTGCCGAAATTGCCGGAAGAAGAGCTGTGCCCTGGTTGCCAGCTGATTGAGGGATCGCCCGGATTTTCTTATTTCTTTAATGCCGGCGCTCTGGAAGTCGCGCCGGATAGCCAGAATAAGCTGACTTCTTTGCCGGCGCAGAATCTAAACATCCGCGCTTTGGCCGGATCTTTGGCAAAACCGGCCAAGCAGCTGGCAGTCCGTCTCAATGGACAAAAATATTTTATGACTTTGGACGGCACCGGCTTTTATTATCAGGCTTCCTTGGATCTGCCGGCCAAGGTTGGCAGATATGATTTGGAATTAATCACCGTCTATACCGATCAGACCTACGCCAAAAGACAAATTGTCTTGGAAATAGTCCCCTTTGGAAAAGTCGTCTCTACTTTGGGACGCGGCCTGCCTAGCGTCGACGTTTCCCTGTATCTCTATAAAGACAATGTCCTGTATGCCGGCTATGGCGTAAAGAATCCGATAAAATCGGGAGCCAACGGCGTTTACGGATTTATGGTGCCCAATGGCCGCTATACTTTGGCGGCGGTTAAGAATGATTATAAAGAGACTCGAACCGAGGTTAATGTCAGCAACAATACTATTAATCGTGATTTGGCCCTGGCCCCGATTAAGGCCGAATCTATTTTGGGCGACATCATCAACAATCCCACGGTTCAAAAAGCCAACCGCGACGTAGTCCTGCCGACAGCTTTGGCCGTGGCCGTGGCTAACTTGATTACCGCGACTCCTTTGTGGAGCTTCATCTATTATTTGCAATTGCTCTTTACGGAGCCTTGGTGGTTTTTGATCGGCCGCAAGCGGAAGGGCTGGGGCGTAGTTTATAATTCCATCACTAAAACCCCGGTGGATTTGGCGGTCGTCCGCCTTTACGACGCTAATACTAAGAAATTGCTGCAATCCCGAGTGACTGACAGGGGAGGACGCTATATGTTCTTAGTCGGTGAGGGCCAATATTATCTGGAGGCGGTCAATCCCAAATTTGAGTACCCGTCAAAAATCATGGCTAACGCGCCGGAAGATAGCAAATATACTGATATCTATCACGGCGAGACGATTACCATCAAGGAAGGCGGCCGCGGGATTATTGTCGCTAATGTTCCCCTAGATCAGAAAGGTTTGCAAGCATCAAATGATCAGATAATGCGGGATGTTTCCCGCCAGAAGTTGAAACGCGGCATTGCCTTGATCGGTCCGGTTTTGGCCATTATTTCTTTCATTATTCTGCCCGGCTGGCTGACCGGAGCGCTCGTAGCCGTCCATATGGGGATGTATTTCATGTTCCGCCGCTTGGCTCTCAAACGCCATGCCAAAAATTGGGGAGTGATTTACGCCGCCCCGGGGAAAAAGCCGCTCGATAAAGCCATTGCCAGAATCTATGCTCCGGAATACGGCCGCATGCTGGATTATTATGTTACCGATAATTATGGCCGTTATGGTTTCTTGGCCGGCCACAATACTTATTATCTGACCGCTGAGAAGCCCGGCTTTGCCCCGCATAAGACAAATAATATTGACTTAAAGGGTAAAGAAGGCGATAAGGTGGTTGGATTAGATATTAATTTGAATCCGGCGGGCGAGGGTTCAATTAATCAGCCGCCGCAATCTTCACAGATCGATCAGGCCCCGCCAACCAGCGGCAATATCACCGGACAGCAGTAATTATCGTTAGTTTTTTTAACCAAGTTTTTAATTAAGAAGGTCCTCGCGGGGCCTTCTTTTTATTAGCTAAGTAACTATTGCCCCCGAATCAATCATTTGTCAATTAAGAATAATTAAGAATAAATGATTATCTAAATATCCTAGATATTATAATATTAAGACATTATAGATACTTATAGTTATAGTTAAATATCT
>CAIOLF010000027.1 GCA_903859075.1 Candidatus Buchananbacteria bacterium | reverse complement strand
CCGGCCGCCAGCTTGAAGAACTTTTTTAAACTCACCGGCGGCAGCCGAATATAATTCTTCCACTTCGGCGGCAATCTTTTTAATTGTCCCCTCTTTTTCATTGCCTTTTATCGGCTGGCCCAGAAACGGCTCCGTCACGATCGCCGCTATTGAATTTTTGGCAAGCTTTTGCGACAGCTGTCGCACATCACAATTAAAAATTTTTAATTCATAATTCTTAATTCTTAATTTTTCGATCAGCCAATCGGCATTCTTCTGGGCATTGAGGACCGCTTTCTCCGACAGATCGCTGCCAAGAAGATCACGGCAGCCACGCTCAAGCGCGGAATTTAAAACAGTGCCGGAACCGCAAAAAGGATCCAGTAGGGCGTCATTTGGCCCGACGCCTGACAAATTCAGCATTATCTTGGCCAATTTGGGCGGCAGCATGCCAGAAAAAGCATCCGCTTTCGGCCGGCCGTAATCCAGCTCGCCGTATCCTCTAAAATCCTGCACGGCGCAGGTAACGCCGAACCAACCCGAACCGACCAGATAATCCTGGCACTTCTCTTTTTTGACGATCACCGATGACAAAACCGGCTCGCGGCTGGTTACCAAGCGCGCGCCGATGCCTTGCTCTTGCAAAAGTTTTTTTATTTTCATGCCCGGACCGGCCGGCTTGGCGCCATAAAAACTGAAGCCGAAATTAAAACGCTGGCCCGGCTCCTTGGAGGCAGCGGCTCCCAAGATCGGACCCTCGGCAATTTTGGGCCCAAGATAAATTCCGATTTTAACCGTCCCGCCAAGGCGGTTGAGAATCTCTTGGCAATCAAAACGTTGGGACTCTCCCAGCAAATAATAATCGTCCGTCTGGATAATTTTTAACTGCGGCACAACCGCCTTAATTTCGGCAATTGACAGTTTCGGGGTCTTGCCTAAAATAAAAATATATTTAATCATATAAGCATTATAGCACCTCTTGACACTTGTTTCCAACCATGCTAAGATACCATTGCTTGAAAAAAATATCAAATTTCCTTTCCCACTTCGTCTCGCCGCAGCATCAGCGACGTCAGACAAGATTATCCTGACGGACACTTACCAGCCAGGAAAAGGCAAATATCCCTAGATAACCCCGGGCTTTGCCTGGGCGTTTTTTAAATCGCTAAATAATAACCATTAACGCAATAAAACTTATGTCAGAGACAGAAAAAAATTACGAACTGCTCTACATTGTTTCCAACCAGTACACCGAGAACGAGCTCAAAGGCATCAAAGAAAAAGTCGACGCCCTGCTCGTTAAAAACGGAGCGACTTTAGGTTACCAAGAATTTTTGGGAAAAAAGAAGCTGGCCTACCCGATCAGCAAAGTGGCTCACGGCTACTACGTGGTAGCCGAATTCGAGTTGCCTGGCGGCGAAGCGCTCAAAATCATCACTAACTCCCTGCGCCTGGATAAGCAGATACTGCGGGCCCAGATAATTTCCAAGAAAAAAATTACCGCGGAAGAAATTTCCCGGCAAAAAAGAGAAGCTCAGGAAGAAAGAAGCGAGCTGGTAAAAGAAAAACCGGCCGAAGAGAGACCGGCCAAAAAGACCGAGGTTAAAAAAATCAATTTTAAAAATCTCGACGAGAAATTAGACGAGATTTTAAAGACGGATGACTTAGTTTAATAATTAACTCCATAAAAATTTACTCATAAACATAAAATTTATGAACCTCAACAAAGCCATTATTATCGGCAATCTCACGGCTAATCCGGAGACCCGCAATACTCCCGGAGGTCAGACCGTAGCCAATTTCACCGTTGCCACTAACCGCGTCTGGAACAATCAGCAAGGCCAAAAACAGGAACAGGCGGAATTCCATAATGTCGTCGCCTGGGGCAAGCTGGCGGAAATCGCCGGACAATACCTGGCCAAAGGCCGGATGTGCATGGTGGAAGGAAGATTGCAGACCAGAAATTGGGATGACCAAGCGGGGGTCCGGCACTGGAAAACGGAGATTGTCGCTGAAAATATCCAGCTCGGACCGCGTCCTAGCGGCGAGGCCGGAACCAAACAAAACTTCGGCGGCGACGCTTCCTATGCGGCGCCCGCGGCACCGCAAAGCCTCGGCCCGGTTGAGCCGACCAGTGGCGGCGAAGAAGAAATAAAAATTGAAGACATACCCTTTTAAAAAATATGGACAATAAGAAAAAACAAACCAACCTATTGCAAAAGGAACGCGCTTGCTATTTTTGCATCAACAATATCCATTATTTGGATTATAAAAATGCCAATTTGCTGCGACGCTTCACTTCGTCTTATTCCAAGATAGTCCCGCGCAAGCGCAGCGGCGTCTGCTCCAAGCATCAGCGCAAGCTGGCCGAGGCCATCAAACGCTCCCGGATCATGGCGATTCTGCCCTTTGTCACCAAATAAAAATAATATCCTATGCTTTCAAGTTTGAACGATATCAAAAAGGGCTTAAATATCCTTTACGAAGGAGAGCCCTACGTGGTCGCTGAAGCCAATTTTGTCCGCATGCAGCAACGCAAGCCAGTCATGCAGACCAAGATGAAAAATCTGTTAAACGGCAAGGTCGCCCAAGTGAACTTCCATCCGGGCGATCGCGTCGAAGAAGCCGACTTAATGCGCAAAAAGGCCGACTATCTCTATAATGACGGCACCAATTATTATTTCATGTCCCAGGACGATTTTGAACAATTTTCCATCGCTAAAGAAAGCGTCGGGGACAAGATCGGATATCTCAAAGAAGGCGACAAAGTCGATGCCTTATACTTCAACGGCAATCCTGTCTCCATCTCAGTCTTGCCAAAAGTAGAGCTGCGGATCGTCTCCGCTCCGGAAGGCGTCAAGGGCGATTCCGCCCAGGGCCGCGTCACCAAGACCGCCGAGCTGGAAACCGGCCTGAATATTCAAGTGCCGCTGTTTGTCAAAGAAGGCGACGTCATCCGCATCAACACTGAATCGGGAGAATACGTGGAAAGAGTCAACGGATAATTATTAGAAATTAAGAAATTGTAGAAATTTAGAAATTAAGGAATAATACAAAGCAAAAGTTAATTCAAAAGCCACTCCCAGTAAGAGTGGCTTTTGTGTTGGTAATTTTACCCTTAATTTCTAATAACTTAATTTCTTAATTTCTTTTTTTATTCCTCCGACACGTTAATTGCCGCCTCGGCCTGCTTCTCATCCTCTTTGCCGGCTCGCACCTGCTGCCAGATATCTTTTCTGATGGCACTCATCAATTTGGGATTGGCGCGCAGATAGGACTTGGCTGTTTCCCGGCCGACGCCTAATTTTTCTTCACCGAACATATACGAATTGCCGGACTTTTTAATAACGCCTTTTTCCACGCCGACATCAATTAAATCGCCAGAGACCGAAATTCCTTCATTATACATGATATCGAATTCGCAGGTCTGAAAAGGCGCGGCCACTTTATTTTTGACTACTTTGGCCTTAACCCGATTGCCAATATTCTTTTCTCCCTGCTTGATCTGAGCGGCGCGGCGCACTTCAATGCGTATGGAGCAATAAAATTTCAAAGCATTGCCGCCGGTCGTAGTTTCCGGGTTGCCAAAAAACACCCCGATCTTCATGCGGATTTGATTGATAAAAATCAGCACTGTTTTGCTCTTGGAGATGGCACCGGTTAATTTGCGCAAAGCCTGGCTCATCAGCCTGGCTTGCAAGCCCATATGGGAATCGCCCATATCGCCCTCAATTTCCGCTTTGGGCACCAAAGCCGCGACAGAGTCAACCACAACTACGTCAACCGCGTTGGATCGCACCAGGGTCTCCACAATCTCCAGCGCCTGCTCGCCGGTATCCGGCTGGGAAATGAATAAATCATTGACCTTCACTCCGATTTTTCTGGCGTAATCGGGATCGAGCGCGTGCTCCGCGTCAACGAAGGCCGCTACTCCGCCCAGCTTTTGGACTTCCGCCACGATGTGCTGAGCTAAAGTAGTCTTGCCCGAGGCTTCAGGTCCGAAGATTTCTATGATTCTGCCGCGCGGCACGCCGCCGACGCCTAAAGCGATATCGAGCGATAAACAACCCGTCGACACGGCGTCAACTTCCATGGTCTTGGACTCGCCGAATTTCATAATGGCGCCATCGCCAAAACGTTCTTTAATCTGCTTTATCGCCTCCGAGACGGCTTCCTGCTTTTCATTGGACTCTCCTTCATCATTCCTTTTAGGCATAAAAAATATTTATGAATAAAAACAATATAACCATATAGCGATACAACAAACTTTATCTAACCAAGATTGGCCGAAGTTATATGGCTATATTGTTATATTGTCGAAATTACTGATTTTTATCATCATTCAATAAAACCCTCCGATTTACAACATTCTCGCGGCTATAACGTTTCCTCGCACTAATTTTAATCAAATTCAGGCCTTTTTGCAAGTCGATTTTTGTCTCAAAAAACCCCTGATTATCGACAAAAATAGCCTTGTTGTTGATAACTATGTCGGCCTCTTTCAACGACTGGCCATAAATCCTGATTTCCCCTTGGCTGGTAATCAAGCCGTCAATCGGCTCGATAATATGGAGATAGGGCGGGCGGAAAATTTGTTCCACGCGCCAGGCCAAAAAAATAAAAATTGCCAAAAAAATAATGACAATCAAAGCCAGCCGGAACACTTTCCTCCAAGGGAAAAAATAAGTCTTGCCGAGTCCGCCGCCCTTAGGCTCAAAATAACCCAGTTCCCTGGCTTGGCGCCACAGCTGGGAAAAATCCAAACGCAGATATTGGCAATATCTTTTCAAAAAATTCTTAAAATACGTCCGCCCAGGCAATTGAGAAAATTGATTGCGCTCCAGCGCCTCCAAATACTTATACGCTATGTTCAAATCCTTGGCGGCCTTGCTTAGAGAAATATTTTTTTCTTGCCGAATTTCTTTGAGTTTTTCCCCAATGGTTTTAGACTTGACTATTTTTGTGGCGGTAAAGAATGTCATATTTTAACTCCATTCGTCTTCAGAAAAATAATCTTTTTTATTTGAAGCTTTTTTATCGTCCTTGGCAATTTTTTTACCACGGAACGCCGGGACATCATCAGCTGATTCTTCTTGATTGTCCTCTGCCTCTTCCTCCTTAATCTCAGCAACGTCTTCAACCTCTTCCCTGGCTTCCGCGGTGACTTCTTCCGGCCCAATCTCTTCTTCAGAATCTTCATCATCAGCTAGCTCTTCTTCCTCGGCAACTTCAGCAATCTTCCCGTCTGAATTCTTGCCAGCAGCGCGAGTAAAGGCGGTAAATGATGATTCTTCCTCGCTTAAGGACGCCTCCTCCGCCTCTTCGTCCGCGAGCGGCCTAAGTTCTCCCTCCAGATCGTGCTCGCGCGCCGCGAATTCCACCGCGCCGACGCCGCCCAGTTTATCCAAAAAAACTTCCCTGGGCTTGGCGCCATCAGCCGGACCGATGATTCCTTTATCTTCGAGCAAGTCCAAAATTCTGGCGGCTCGGGCATAGCCAAGTTTGAGGCGCCGTTGCAGCAGCGAAGCTGAGGCCTTGCCGGATTGGCGGATAATTTCAATTACTTCCGGCAGCAGCGGATCATCATCATCGGAAAAACCGGAACCGCCGCCAATTCCGCCCAAAGAAGCCTGGCCGTTTAATTCTTCTATATAATTGGCCTCCCCTTGATCCCTGATGTATCTGATTACCTGGCCGATTTCCGTATCGGACAGATAGACGCCCTGAATGCGCTTCGGCCGGGAAACTTCCGGTCCGAGATACAGCATATCGCCCCGTCCAACCAATTTTTCCGCGCCGGAAGCATCCAAAATAGTGCGCGAATCAATCAGTGAGGCCACGGAAAAAGCGACCCTGCCGGGCACATTGGCTTTGATAAGCCCCGTGATTACTTCGACTGACGGGCGCTGGGTCGCCAGAATCAGATGGATGCCGACCGCGCGAGCCATCTGCGCCAAACGCACGATGCCCGCCTCCATATCATTGCCGGAAACCGCCATCAAGTCAGCCAGCTCATCAATAATAAAAATAATATAAGGAAATTTTTCACTTGCCATTTCATTGTAAGAAGCGATGTTGCGCTTGCCTTTTTTGGACAAGACTTCAAAACGCCGCTCCATTTCCACGATGCACCATTTGAGCGCGTTGATGGTTTTTTTCACGTCCGTAATTACCGGGGTAAGCAGATAGGGGATATTGTTATAAAGCGGAAGTTCCACGCGCTTGGGATCGACTAAGATAAATTTCAATTCATCCGGACTATTCTGATACAGCAAACTGACAATGACGGAATTAATGCAGACGGATTTGCCGCTGCCGGTGGCGCCGGCGATCAGCAAGTGCGGCATTTTATCCAGCTGGGCAAAGCAGGGCTTGCCGCTGACATCCTTGCCGAGGGCGATATATAAGTTATTCGGCCGAGCCTTGAATTCCTTGCTTAAGAGCATTTCGCCCATCGTCACTTTAGCCGAGGCTTGATTGGGAATTTCTACGCCGACCAGCGATTTGCCGGGAATCGGCGCCTCAATGCGCACCGGATGGGCGGCCAAAGCCAGCGCTAAATCGCTGTTTAAATTAACGACTCGGGAAAGTTTGACCCCGTCAGCGGGACGGAAAGTATACTGCGTGACGGTCGGTCCGACATGGACATCGCTCATCTCCACATTGATGCCAAAATTAGCCAGCGTCTTGCGAATGATCTCCTGATTATTCTTGATATCGCCGCTGGTGGCTTTGCCGGATTTGCAATTAAGCAAGTTAACCGGCAACTCTATGCGCCGGCCGAATTTTTTCGGCAATTTGATATTGCCGGCCGGCTCAGGTTTTTCTTCACTCTCGCCTTTACTGATGGTAGATTTAGTAAAGCTAGGCACTATTTCTTCTTCCTTGTCCGCCATAGCTTCAGTGGAGGCGGAGGCCGTCTCCGGCTCCGCCGCTTCCTCTTCGTAATTATCCTCTGCCGCGGCAACGCTCAGTTCCTTGGCCCTCGGCTGGGGAAGCCGGCTCGCCAGCGCGCCGAATTTTTCCTTTAAAAATTTAAACAAATGCAGCGGCCACATCAAGCCATGGATGGAAGTCTCGAAAGTCAGCAGTAAGCCGATGCCAAAAATAGCTAAGCCGATAACGAGCGACCCCCAGAAGCCGGTAAATCTTATCAAAAGCAAAGAAACTCCGGCGCCGACGTAGCCGCCGCCGATGCCGTCTTGCGCATAGCTCAGCGCCGCTAGCGGCTCATAACGCAGATGCAATAACCCGGCCAAGCCGGCAACCAGCAATCCGACTCCCAGATAATTAATGATTTTTATTTTGTATTTGTCATCGCGCAACAGGACATAACTCCATAAAAACAAAAAGATCGGGATCAGCCATTTGACGCTGCCAAAAATAACCGCCAAAAATCTGCCAATAACCTTGCCGAAATCGCCGGAGAGGTCAAAGAGGCCTAAAAGCGACAGGATGCCAAAGACAAAAATCAGGATTATGGAGATTCCTTTTTTTGTTTCCGAACTAAGGGCAAAACCGGAACCCAAACTAAAACCGCCACCGCCGCGTGATTTTCCGCCCAAACGGTAGCGTGAAGTTTTAGTCTTGTCAAAAAGCCCGAAAATATCCTTTTTTCTGCGATAAGCCATAACTTAAATAAAATTCTTTTTGTTAATCAACTATTGACTGGCGACCGCCGTCTCCGGAGTCTCCGGCAACAATACCTGCGGGACGGCTGCCGGAGCTTCCGTAATCGGCGGCTCCGCCACCGGATCGGCGCTAGGAACTGGAGCCACTTCCGCTGGAGCGCTTTCTGCTGGAGCCGCGGCTGCCGGTTCAGTGCCGGAAGCATTAGTCGGGCTAGCGGGCTCAGCGGCGGCCGGGTCAGGGCTAGCTAGCGGCTCGGTCGGCGGCACAGCGGCAGTACTGGTCGCTTCTTCAATCGCCGCGAAAGCCAGCCAATCAAAATTCAAATCCTGCGCTGCCGGCGAGGCCAAGACAATCTTAAAGCCATCTTTGGTCTTATTAGCGATCTTGTAGCTGATAAATAAACTTTCGTCATCATTATTCAAGTTGGCGACGACTTTCGGTTCGGTCTCATAGCTCTCGGAGAATTTGACTTCAACAAATTTTTCTCCGGATTTGATCATGGCAGTACCGGCAGAGTCGGGGCTTAAAGTGATCGGTTTTTTGAAAGTCACTCTAGACTCGAAGTTGGCTTCGCCTCTGACGGTAATGGTGCCGATGAAGTCGGCAGCTTGGGTAACGCGCAAAGTTTTAAATTGCGGGTCAGCCTCGGTGACAGGCAAATCCTTAATTATCGAGCTTGATGAGGCAACTGCCAGGCGGCTATTTACTTCTTTAATCTGCATTTGCTGCTGTTTGATGGCACCGACTAGCAAAGGAGCGAATTCAGCATAAGAAATAGCCTTTAACCCGCCAGCATTAGAGACAACCTCCGGAAGCACAGTCTCCACTTCTTGGACGATAAAGCCGATATGATTGCCCTTAGCGCTATCCGCCTCGCTTTTGAAATCATATCTGACTGGCCGCAAGCCCAACAAAGTTTGCAAGGGATCGTTGAGATCGAAAATATTTTTCTTTAAGGAAATATCTGAGGCGTTAGCCCAAGCGCCAGTGAATGAATCAACGTAGCCATAAGTGCCATTGCCATTCCAGACTTCAAATTTTACCGTCGGGGTAGTAGTGCCGATGCCGACATTGCCATTAGAGCTGATTCGCATTCTTTCCACTGGCAAAGAGCTGGGGGAAGTATAGAAGGCTAAGCCAGAACCATAGACCGCTGGGTTCGCATAGCCATTGGCTTCAACTATCGAGGAGATGATCGCTGATTTATATTCCGGTGAATTCAGACATACGCCAAGCAAAGTGACTGCACATCTTTCATCATAAAAGGTAAGCGACGATCCAGCGCCAATGTCACTATAAACGCCGCTCAGGTTCTTTAAGACAAATAGCTCATCGGCAGGACTGTTACTGCCCACATTGCCCTTAATAATAGTATTACCGTTAAAGATGGTCGTCGTACTGAAAGTAAAGGTTCTGTTTTCTGGCGACCAGGAAATAGAATCGGTTATAGTACGGCTGGCATTGAGAAAGCCGATAGATGGGTCCACAACCCCCTCGGCGTCATATAAATAGAGGCCGTTCTGGATTATGCCGGCGTGGCCGACGGAGGAGGTTGACCAGGTAATAGCCGGCAGATTTTCACCAATAATTGGCAGGTACATCGAGGTAATCTCAGTATAGATATTATCGGCAATATCGCCGATTCTCGTCCCGGTGCCGAATTGCGATGGCAGCGAGCCGGCATTAATGGCATAAGTACCGTCCAAGATGTCAACATTATTGGTACCGTCAGAAAAACTGGCCACTACGCTTGATGTACTTCCCAGGATTGTTAATTTTCCGTGGGAAGTAAAATTTCCGGTAGTTGTCACGCCGCTAAGAGTCAGGCCGCCCAGCGCGTCCAGTACCGGTATAGTGTTAGAAGCTGAGGTTGTGGATGGCTTGTATCCCCCGACCGCCTCGGCATTGAGGGCATAAGGCGCGGCCGTGATCCGCTTGCGCGGAGTAAATACTTCCTCAAAGACATTATCGCCATCGGAATCAAAAGAAACTTCCAAATAAACATTATTATTGTAAAATATATTGCCGGGGATAGGCGCCAAACTGCCAAGAGCTACCGAAAAAATTCCTTCCCTAACCGGCACTGGATTGGCCGTCGTCCAACTTTCAGACCAGCCCAAGCTGCCGCCCCCGGTCTCGCTGTTCCAGAATTCAAAACGAAAGCCGTAGTTGCCATTAGGAATAGCGATGCCAGTGGAGCTGGCGATCTTGCCCTGATAGTTTATCAGGTGATTGACTCCTGCCGCGGCTTGGGTCGTCCCGATATTCAGACCGATGACGACCCAAGTCGCGATTATAATAATAGGCACGACAAGCAAAAGTAACGCCCACAAGATCTTGTGGGAAGGTCCGCGCTGCGGCGTATATTTTTCAATTGTCAGAAATGGTTCCGGCATATTTTCCAATTTTAATATTGATAAATTAATAATGAATCAGCTTATCTCCCGCCCTTGCCGCCGGTCATGTGGCTGCGCAAAAATCTGATCAGATCGCTCTCAAAAACCCGGAAAGTTTTATATCCGACTTTGGCGGCCGGTAACTTACCAGCACTAATCCAGCGATACACGGTCTTCTGTCCGACGCGCATCGCTTTGGCTACTTCCTCAATTGTCATGATTCTCTCGGCCATTAATTTCGCCTATGAATTATTATTTTAACTCTAGCTTAAAAAAGGAGTAAATCGGCATTAGGCGTGATTTTAGCGGTCACGCCAAACCCTGCGATAATACCCCGCCCTAGCTACATAAATTATAATTAATAATGTCCTTAATTGTCAACCATTAGTTATCAACAGTACCTAAAATATACCAGGATGTTAATTATTGTATTGTATAGTATCTATATATATCTATAATATTTCAATATTATGAT
>CAIOLF010000026.1 GCA_903859075.1 Candidatus Buchananbacteria bacterium | reverse complement strand
TTGCTTGACTTGCTTCTCCGTTGTCATAACTGTCTCCTCCTCTTTGAAGGTTGTGTTTATCCTTGATTGTTTCCTGTTTTCATCGCTAGAAAGAACCATTGTTACGATTCAAAGCATTATATGAGATTTGAGATATTTTGTCAAGCGGAAGGGTCAAATTCAGATATTACACAATACAAAAACACCCCGCCGCTGGCGGGGTGTTTTTGTATTTGAGATTTTATTCCGCTTTGACTTCCTCTATTTTTTCTTCCCTTGCTTCCTCAACTATCTCTTCCATCTGTTCTTCAATCTTTTCGGCTGCGGCCTCTTCCTGCTTTTTGGTCTTGGCAGTTTTTTTCTCTTTCTTTTCTTTCTTGACCGCCGTAGCAAGTGCGGAGGCGGTTTTTCCCTCAGTTTTTTTGTCAGCCGCTGGCTCTTCTTTTGCCGGAGCAGCTTCTTCGTCTTTGCCAGCTTTAGCTTCCTTGGCCTCTGCCGGCACTGGCAGGCCCGCTATTGGCGCCTTTTCTCTCGGCTTGACTAAGCTCAGGCCCAAGCGATGGTTTTTGGGATCCATGGAGACCACGTAAAAGTCCATCTTGTCGCCGACTTTGGCCAGATCGCTGACGTTTGCCACCGGCTTGTCAGCCAATTGGGAGACGTGAGCCAGGCCCTGGATATTTTTTTCCAGCTCCACGAATAATCCGAAGGGGTTGACCTTAATAATGGTGCCGGAGATTTTTTGGCCGATGGCGTATTTTTTTTCAATGCCATCCCAAGGATCTTTGGCCAGCCGTTTCATGGATAAGAATATTTTAGAATTTTCAATGGAAATGATTTCCGCCTTGACGCGTTGTCCGACTTTGACGAAGTCATGCGGGTTTTCGATGCGCTGCCAGGCGATTTCCGAAATATGAATCAGGCCTTCCAGCTTATCGTCGAATTCGACGAAGATGCCGAAATCGGTGACGGCGGTAACCGTCCCTTCGACGACGCTGCCGGTTTTGTATTTGCCTAGGACATCTTTTTTGGTTTCTTCCCAAGCGGATTTTTCGGAGACGATCAGTTTATCCTCATCCTCATTGACGTCAAAGACTTTAACCTCGAATTTTTTGCCGATGTAGGATTTGAGAATTTCCAAGATGCGGTTCTTGTCGCCGCCGGGAATTCTCGGATAGTGCTCGGGAGACAATTGGGAGACCGGCAAGAAGCCGACAATATTTTCCACCTTGACCATTAAGCCGCCCTTGTTGGCGTCGGCGATGGTAGCGGTGATCAATTGGCCGTTCTTTTCAAAGTCCCGGAGATTATCCCAGGCCTTGCGCCGGCCGGCATATTGGAAGGATAATTCCACCTCGCCATTTTCATTTTCCGCTTCCAGCACGGTGGCTTCCACTTCATCGCCCGGCTGCAGATTGCGGTACTGCTCCGCCTCATCATATCTTTCCCGTCCGCGGACAACGCCGGTGGCAATGCCGCCCAAGTCAATATAGACCTCGCTTTTGCCGGCGGAAATAATAATTCCTTTGACTAGATCGCCGACCTTGGGCAAATTAAAAAGCTGCTTGTCTTCAAGCAGTTTCCCCATGGGAGAATCTTTAGGATCCTTCTTATTAGTTTGATTAGTATCAGTCATATTTGTGCG
Organism: Candidatus Buchananbacteria bacterium; assembly: GCA_903859075.1. GTDB lineage: Bacteria > Patescibacteriota > Patescibacteriia > 2-01-FULL-39-33 > 2-01-FULL-39-33 > CAIOLF01. The sequence continues at coordinate 3,309 of CAIOLF010000026.1, read as the reverse complement.
CTTAGCCAGCGGTTTCCCGCTAGCCCCGCAGGATTGTTCCGCGGGTGTTAATTAGTTTTGTCAGTATAACAGATTGCGTTTTTTTTGTCAATAATATAATATAGACGATACTAATATACGAATGAATACTAATGACACTAATGGTTACAAATAATACAATAAAGATTTATTAATTATTTAGTATATATTCGTATCATTCGTACAATTAGTATATTAGTAGTATATTAGTATCATATAATTATGCCCAGATTCATAAAAAATATTGAAGATTTCACTTGCGAGCATTGCGGCGCAGAAGTACAGGGGACAGGATACACCAATCATTGCCCTAGATGCCTTTGGTCCAAGCATGAAGACGTAAATCCCGGCGACCGGGCCAGCGACTGCCATGGACTAATGAAGCCGATAGATATTTACTACGGCAAGCAGGAATGGATCGTGGTGCACCAATGCCAGATTTGCGGCCATACTCATCGCAATAAAATTACCGAGGAAGATGACTTTACTGAGGTGATCAGATTGGAAAAAGAGATTAATGATAAAAAGATGAAGGCGGGCAGTTAATCCCGCCCGCTTGACATCTTGGGGCGCTAGTAATAGTATTGTTTTGGAAAGGCCTTGGCCTTTGAGCATTTTTTGCGGCTCAGCCGCCTGCCACGCACGTCTTATTGCCGGATGTTGCGGACAGGGGAAGCGGGTGGGGCTCCTTCCGTCCTCCACTTCCCCTGGCGGAGGATCAGTGGCTATCTCGCTTCCCATTATTCTCGTGGCAGTAGCCTCCAACTACCGCCATAAGAGCGATAGCGCAAGGGATTTGCCCAGCATACTACCTGGGCGCGCTTATCGCTGCGGATGACTGCGACAGAGCAGTTCATCCGACCTCACCGCGGGCGGCAGCGATTCTTCTTGTACGACGAGTACCACAACCCAAGAGTCGCTGCCGCCTCACCATTGTGGTCAACGCGCACTTGTGTTGCGCGTCTCCTAACGGGCTTGGCCGTCCCCTCATCAAGGACGGCCGAGCTCGCCGCTAAATAATTCAGTCCGATTCGCGGACTGTTCCCGAGCCCCTGCTTTTTAGCTGACAGAGCTAACCACCAGCGGGCTCTTTTCTTTTCTTATTTTATAGCAGACAATTTTATTTTTGAGATTGAGATATTGCCCGACGAGCAGGGGATAAAATGTCTCGCCGGCAATCTTTGCCTTTTTAAAATCTCTCAGCAAATTAATTTTGCCGGCATACTGCCCGAGCAATAATTCGCCATAAACATAGTAGATTGTTTTTTTATTTTTTGTCACCAGTTTGTCATTAACTGCATTAATTATAAAATCAGCCACGATTTTCGTTGCTTTTTTTATGATCATTCGGCGGTCGCGGTTTTTGAGTCCGAATTCCAACTCAACGCAGCGGGATAGGACATCGCCCAGCGGGCCGCGCGGCTCCGGCCAGAGCAGAACTCTTTTTAAATTGATATATCCCAGGAAATTATTCGCCGGTAATTTTTTTCTGGGGATGATAATGAAATCATCCGTGCCCGAGCTGGCTTCATGCAGGTCAATGACGTAGCGATATTTTTTGGCAATCAATAGATTGGAAGCGGCTTGGCGTTTTTCGTAAAAACGGGAATTGATTGCGCCCGGATAAGAGCGGTTCAGGTCGCAATCAATAAATCTTTCGCCGCCGGCGAGCGCCAGGGGATTGGCGATTAGGAAATCAAAATATTTTTCCAGTCCTCGCGCGGACAGATTGCGGTAGACTTCTAGGCCGATTTGCTCGTCGCCATGGGTGGCGGCGATGAGCAGTATTTTTTTCTTCATATGTTTATTATTATTTTATAAAAAATTGGTGCCGGAGCAAAAAGTATCGACAGGATAAATTTTGCTCCGGCGGGCTTCTTTGCGGGAAGTTCGTTAGAGATCGAGCAGCCAATAGTTGCGGTTTTCGTGCCGGCTGTCTTTGATATCCAACTCGGTAAAACCCAAATGGCTGTAAAGCGTGCGGGCGGGAATCGCCCGAAGGTCGGTGCGCAGGACGATCCGCCGATGGCCGCGCTTTCGGGCGTGGCTTATCAGCTCCGACGTCAATCGTTTGCCGACGCCATTAAGGCGGCTGTCCGGATCGACTCCCAACTCGTCAATGTAGAAGACGCGCGGCGCGTTTTCTGTGATGAGATCGAGCTGGTTGCCGCCGGCGATTTCAGCCAGTTCCTGGCGGTCGACGCTATAACCCCAGGTAAAGCCGATGGTGCAAATTGGATCGGGAGGCTCTGCCCGGCAGCCGGTAACATACTCAATTAGTGCTAGTATGCATCCGGCATCCGGCCGTAACAGCTCCTGCCGCAATGTTTTTTCGACCTGATTAGGGATCCAGAAATCCTCGCACCAAGGCGGTTCTTTCCAGATTTTGCAGTACAGCTCGGCGCATTGCCGCCTGGCAGGGTCGCACGGGCCGAGTCGCTTCAGGGTATTGCAGTAGAATGTCGGTACATCTTCACAATCATCTCTCATGTCTGTTTCCTCCTAGGAGTCAGGTGTTGTTGTTTTTCCCGCAAAGAAAAACCCCTTCCGCAAGGGAAGGGGTTGGACATATTTTAAGATTTTATACCAAATACGAACGCAACCCTTTCCCTTTCGGAACAGAGTTGCCATGGTGGGGTTTTACTCGGCCATAGATCTGCTGGTAGCCGCCCTTGCCGTAATTGAGCCAATAAGCCACGCGGCTGACAGTAGTTGTGCTCACTTTTACCTGGCTGGCGATCTCGCGGTAGGATTTGCCCTGCTGCAGCAAGTCCACTATCCGCCAACGGTCAGTCATCTCCCTGAGTTCATCAATAGTGCAGAGATCGCGGAAAAAGGCCTCCGCTTCCTTAACGGTGCGCAGAGACAAAATGGCCTCAAATAGCCGGTCGGTTTGTTTGTTGAATTTGAATTCAGTCATATGGTTTGTATTACTGTATTACTATGGTAGCACAAGGAAAAGCGGTTGTCAAGGGGGGTAGTGATTTATGTTTTTATTAAAATATGCTATTATTCTGTTGGATTAGTAGTTTATTTTTTGATGATCCCAAAGAATAGGAAAAGATGTCTGAGTTCATAAGAGATAAATTTAAAACAATAAGTAATAAATAAATTTTATGGCTGCAAAATCAATAAATGAATTTTTTAAAACTTTAAGTAAGGGAAAAGATATTGTCCTCAGTATGGATTTGGACAATACTTTGGTTAACCGCGATAAAGGCGATAACTATATTCCTGAAGAAACTCTCGAAATAGTAAAGCTGTTAAAACAAGAGCGGGGATTCTATTTGA
>CAIOLF010000025.1 GCA_903859075.1 Candidatus Buchananbacteria bacterium | reverse complement strand
GAAAAATAAAGAAAGTAGAGCCTTACAAGGGCAAGGGCATTAAGTATGTCGGCGAGAAGTATATCAAGAAAGCCGGCAAGGCCGCCGCTAAAGCCAAATAAACCATAAAAATATGAAAAAATATCAGGTAAAGAATCAGGCAAAAGCTAGACGGCGCCAGCGCGTCAGAATGAAGGTCAGCGGCACCGCCGAGAGGCCGCGGCTTTCTGTTTATCGCAGTTTGGAACACGTTTATGCCCAGCTGATTGATGACGCTAGCGGCAAAACTTTAGTCAGCGCCAAGGACAGCGAGCTCAAAGAGAAGCTGAAGACCAAAACCGATAAAGCTTTGGCTGTTGGCAAACTGATAGCCGAAAAAGCACTAGCAAAAGATATTAAGGAAGCTGTTTTTGATAAAGGCGCTTGCAAATTTCATGGCCGCGTCAAAGCCGTGGCTGAAGGTGCTCGCGAGAAAGGATTAAAAATCTAATTAACTTTTTATGACAGGCAAAGATACCAAAAGAAAAAATATCAGACCAAAAAAGGAACAGTCGGAATTCGAGCAGCAGATCGTGGAAATTTCCCGCGTTACCCGAGTCATGGCCGGAGGCAAACGTTTAAGCTTCCGCGCCTGCGTGGTTATCGGCGATAAGAAGGGCCGTGTCGGCATGGGACTGGCTAAAGCCAAAGACGTGCCGATGGCGGTGCAGAAAGCCGTCCGCCAAGCCGAAAAAGATTTGATCCGCGTCAATTTGATAAATGGCACGATTGCGCATGAAGTCAGAGTCAAAGAGGGAGCGGCCAGAATCATGCTTAAGCCCGCTCCGGAAGGCACCGGTATTATTTCCGGCGGCGCCGTGCGGATAGTTTTGGAATTAGCCGGCATTGAAAATATCGTTTCCAAGATTTTCGGCAGCGGCAATAAAGTCAACAACATCCGCGCCACGATCATTGCCCTCAAACGGCTGAAGAAACCCAAAACCGATAAAGCGGATAAGAAGGGAGAAAAGAAAGAAGAAGTTAAAGAAGTTAAGACTGGAAAAGAAGATTAATTTTTATTAGAATTTAGAAGCTAACAGCTATAAGCTAAAACCTAAAAGTTAATTTATATGTCAATTAATTTATCGAATTTAAAACCGGCCAAGGGCTCTCAAAAGAAAAGCATTAAAGTGGGACGTGGCGGCAAACGCGGTTCTTATTCCGGCCGCGGTATGAAGGGTCAGCGCGCTAGAAGCGGCGGCAAACGCGGACTGAAAGCTTTTGGTTTGCGGCAGACTCTGCGCCGTATTCCCAAATTGCGCGGTTTTCACAGCGCTTATCCGAAAATGGCGGTTGTTAATATTGCCGATCTGGAGAAAAAATTTGTTAGTGGCGACATTGTAGACGCCGCCAAATTGATCCGGGCCGGTTTGGTGGACAAATCAAATAAAGGCATCAAGATCCTGGGAACAGGCAAATTAAGCAAGCAGCTCACCGTAACCGCTGATGCTTTTTCCGCTTCCGCCTCAGCGGCGATTGAAGCCGCCGGAGGTACTGCTGAGATAAAGAAATAGCCAGGCGTAATCGTTTAAGATACCAATATACTAATGGTACGAATGATACTAATTGTTACTAATTTTCATTAATAATCATTCGTATACATTCGTATCATTAGTATAAATTCGTATATTAGTATCAGTTATAAATTATGTTCAATAAACTTGCCCAAATCTGGAAAGTAAAAGAATTACGAAACAGCATTCTTTATGTTTTGGGCGTTTTGATTATTTTCCGTATTGCGGCGCATATCCCGGTACCGGGAGTCGATGTCACGGGGCTGAAAAAACTTTTTGCCAATAACCAGCTTTTGGGACTGATGAATGTCTTTTCCGCCGGCAGCATGAAGAATTTTTCCATTGTCATGCTTGGCGTGGCGCCTTATATTACCGCCTCCATTATTTTTCAGTTGCTTGTCATGGTAGTGCCCAAGCTGGAAGAATTATCCAAGGAAGGGGAATATGGACGTTCCAAGATTAATCGCTGGACTCGTTGGCTGACCATTCCTTTGGCATTATTGCAGGGCTTTGGCATGATTACCTTGCTGCGCCAGTCATCCGGCGGCGTTTTGCTCAATCTGACTCCCTGGCAAATGGGACTAAGCATGCTGACTATTACCGCCGGTACGATTTTTATGATGTGGCTGGGAGAGCTGATTTCGGAAAAACATATTGGCAATGGGATCTCTATTTTGATTTTTGCCGGCATTGTCTCAGGCCTGCCGACTAGTCTGACCAGCTCGGTTTCCACCTATCAGTCATCTGACTGGATTAATATGGTCATCTTTGCTGTCATTGCCTTAATTACTATCGTGGGAGTGGTTATCGTCACTGAGGGCCAGCGCAATATTCCCGTCACTTACGCCCGTCAGGTACGCGGCAACAAAATGTATGGCGGCAGCAGTACGCATTTGCCGATCCGCGTCAATCAAGCCGGCGTTATCCCGATCATTTTTGCCATTTCCATCATCCTGATTCCGCCGACGGCGGCGCAGCTATTTTTGAGATTCAATGTCTCTTGGATCGCTTCCAGTGCCCGATGGATAATCAATTTATTCCAGAATCAAATATTTTATGGGGTCTTTTATTTCGTGATGGTCGTCGCTTTTACTTATTTTTACACAGCCGTTATTTTTCATCCGGATCAGATTTCTGAAAACTTGCAAAAGCAAGGCGGTTTTATCCCAGGCATTCGTCCGGGCAAGACCACAGCCGAGTATCTGCAAAAAATTGTATCCCGAGTGGTGTTTACTGGCGCTCTATTTTTGGGTATTATCGCCGTTTTGCCGCTTGTTACCGCCCAATTTACCGGCAGTAAGAGTTTGGTTGTCGGCGGTACCAGCTTGCTCATCGTCGTTTCCGTGGTCATCGAGACGGTCAACCAGATCAATGCCCAACTCTCCATGAGGGATTATGAAGAAATTTAAACTTAGATTCGATAGCATATTGAAGGGGCGTCAGCCCCTTTTAAAATAGGAAAAAATATAGTAGAATACAGTTACTAATTTCAAGATTATAAATCATAAATTGAAAATTAAATCCTATGTTCAAAAATGAAAAACCGTTTGAAATCATCGTGCTGGGCCCGCCGGTTTCCGGCAAGGGGACGCAGACGGAGCTTATTTCCAAGACTTTTGACGTGCCGCATATTTCCACGGGCGTTATTTTGCATGACATTAAATCCGATATTGCCAACCCATTAGCGGCTGAGGTGATGGGTTATATGGATAAAGGACAGCTGGTACCGACGGAGCTGGTAAATCAATTGGTGGCGAAGCGGATTAAAAAAGATGATTGCCATTTGGGTTACGCCATGGATGGATATCCGCGGACTTTGGAACAAGCAGAGTTTCTAAATAAAAATGCCGACGTGGATTATGTTTTTTTGATCAGTGTCAGCGATGCCACGATTATCGAGCGTATGAGCGGTCGCCGCGTCTGTCCCAGTGGCCATGCTTGGCATATCAAATATTCTCCGACTAAGGTGGAGGGGATTTGCGATACTTGCGGCGAAGCTCTGTTCCAGCGCGACGATGATAAAGAAGAGACGGTCAAAAGCCGTTTGGAGATCTACCATCGCGAGACGGATAGCATCGTCAAGTATTATGAAGAAAAAGGGATGCTAATCAAGATCGACGGCGAGCGGCATATTGAAGAAGTGTTTCAGCAGATTGTCAGGAAGATGGTTTATGATATGAGGAGCAAGATCGGCTGGAAGTAGCTTTTTCTTGTTACTTTTTTTAAATTAATACTATTCTATAATAAAAAATTCATCCTAATAGTGGATGGATTTTTTATCTAAAATTAAATAAAATAAGGTCTAAATTAGATTAAAAATTAATATCTGTTATAATTAATTAATGATTAAATTAAAAAACAAACAACAAATCAAAACTATGCGCGAGGGCGGAAAAATTCTGGCCCTGGTTTTGGATCAGGTGATAAAAAACATCAAATCGGGAGTAAAGACCGATGAGCTCAATGAATTCGCCGAGCGTTTGATAAGCGATTATGGCGCCCATCCCAGTTTCAAGGGCTATCAGGCCTCCTGGTCGGGCACGCCGTTTCCCTCGGCGCTGTGCGTGTCGGTAAATAATGAAGTCGTCCATGGCCTGCCGATTCCTAGCCGTACTCTCTATGAGGGCGATATCGTCGGCATTGATTGCGGTTTGGAATACAAAGGCATGTATACGGATATGGCGCGGACTGTCGGAGTCGGCAAAATTTCGGCGGCCGCTAAAAAATTAATGGCCGTGACGGAAGAATGTCTGGCTCTCGGGATTAAAAAAGCCAAAGCGGGAAATTATTTATCGGATATCGGCCAAGCGATTTCCGAGCATGCCGAGAAGAACGGTTTTTCCGTCGTTAAACAGCTCGTCGGACATGGCGTGGGATTTAGCGCGCATGAAGAGCCGCAGATTCCTAATTATTTCGATCAGCGCGCTTCCAAGATAAAAATAGAGCCGGGAATGACGCTCGCTATTGAGCCGATGATCAATGTCGGCGACTATTTAGTTGAGACGCTTGATGACGGCTGGACGATCGTCACTGCTGACGGTTCGCTTTCGGGGCATTTTGAACATACCATTGCGGTGACGGAAAAGGGAGTGGAAATAATAACGAAATAAGAATATGAAATATCTGGCAATAGATTATGGCGATTCCAAAATCGGCCTCTCGTTAGGGGACAGCGAGAGCGGTTTGGCGATGCCTTTCAAAATCATTGAAAATGGCGGCTTCCGAAAATTGTTAGCTGAGATTTTTAAGATTGTAGAAAAAGAAAAAATAGATAAGATAGTGATCGGCTTGCCGCTAAATACCCGGGGAAAAAAATCCGAGCAGACTAATAAAACTAAAAAATTCGCCGATCAGCTGGCGGAAGAAGTGGAGCAGGAAGTTATTCTTCATGACGAAAGATTTTCTTCCCAGCAGGCGATAAAAATGCGTCCCGGCCGGCGTGATGACGATTTGGCGGCAAGCATCATGTTACAGGACTACTTGGATTCAATTAAGAGTTAACGGTTGCGATACTAATATACTAATTCATGCTAATGATATTAATGAATTTAATTCGTATAATTAGTATGCATTCGTATATTAGCATCGGTTTATAATTTGATGACTTATTTGACTCCGGCCATAATTCTCAAAAAATACGATTCTGGCGATTATGATCGCCAGTATTTGTTATACACGGCTAGCGGCGGCAAAGTAACCGCCATCGCCAAGGGAGCAAAAAAAATTACTTCCAAACTTAATCCGCACCTTGATTATTTTTCTGTCTGTGAACTAATGTTAGCTCCCGGAGTATCGGGCATCGAACGCCTGGCTGGGGCGGGGAGCATGATTTGCCGGCGGGCAAAAATCAGCGACGGCAAACAATTTTATGGTTATTATTTTTTAGAGGCAGTGGATAAGTTAACCATTGCCAAAGTCAAAGATGAGTATATTTTTGCCTTGGCCGATCAATTTTTAGCGAGTTTGGGAGAGGAAGAAAATGATAAATTTTTGCTAATTTTAAACAAATATTTGTTTGAATTATTGAAACACCTCGGCTATGGACCGCACCTCAAAGCTAAGACCCAGCGGCAATTATTTTTGGATTTAAATAAGCTGATTGAGCAGGTAAGTGAGAAAAAGATGAATAGTTTTAATAGTGTAATTGAAATTGTAAATTGTTAACTGTTAATCGTTAATTGTTAAAATATTTTCCTTGCTTTTTAGCAAGGTTTTTGTTATAATTTAAACATCTATCAATATAATTAATAAGAAAAAACTATGCAAAGACTACCGATTGCGGAGGTTGCCGGAAAGGCAGGACAGGAGGTACTTATCAAGGGCTGGGTGCATACGCGCCGAGACCACGGAAAATTGATTTTTATCGACGTCAGGGACCGCAGCGGACTATTGCAGGTTGTTTTTATCCCTTCCAATAAAGAAGCGCATGAATTAGCACAAAAACTGCGCAGCGAGTATGTCGTGGCCATCACCGGCCAAATCAATGAGCGGCCGGCCAATATGGTCAATGACAAGATCCCGACCGGCAGAGTAGAAATGCTCGCCACCAATTTGGAAATCATCAACGAGGCCAAGACGCCGCCGTTTGAGATCGACCAGAACACTATTGAAGTGAGCGAAGAGGCCCGTCTCAAATATCGCTACCTCGATTTGCGTTCCTTGCGTATGACCCGGAATATGGTGATGCGTTCCAAAGTAACCAAATTTTTCCGCGATTATCTTTACGAACAGGGCTTTTTGGAAATCGAGACTCCCATTCTTACCAAAGGCACTCCCGAGGGTTCCCGCGAGTTTTTGGTGCCTTCGCGCCTGTGGCCGGGCAAGTTTTATGTTTTGCCGCAGTCGCCGCAGCAATTCAAGCAGCTGCTGATGGTGGCCGGAGCGGAGAAATATTTTCAGATTGCCAGATGCTTCCGCGATGAGGACACCAGAGGCGATCGCCAGGCGGAATTCACCCAATTGGATATAGAAATGAGCTTCTTGGAGCAGGAAGATATTTTCCAGCTCATCGAACCGATGATGATCAAACTGGTGGAAGAGCTGTATCCGGAGAAAAAGATCATGGCCAAGCCGTTCCCGCGGCTGACTTATGCCGAGTGCATGGAAAAATACAATACCGATAAGCCGGATCTGCGGCCGGATAAGAATGATCCCGATCTGCTAGCCTTCATGTGGCTGATCGATCCGCCGATGTTCAAGTACAGCGAGACAGAAAAGAAACTGGTTGCCAGCCACCATCCTTTCACGATGCCTAATCGCGAAGATATGGAAAAATATCCGGATGAGCCCAAGAAATGGCGCGCTTACGGCTATGATTTGGTGCTCAATGGCAATGAAATCGCCGGCGGTTCCATCAGGATCCATTTGCGCGATATCCAGCAGAAAGTTTTTGAATTGTTAAGTGTCGGCCAGAATGAAATCGAGACCCGCTTCGGCCATATGTTGGAAGCGTTCGAATTCGGCGCGCCGCCGCACGGCGGCATTGCTCCAGGCGTGGATCGCATTTTGGCGATATTGCATAACGAGCCCAACATCCGCGAGGTGATCGTCTTTCCCAAGACTGGAGATAGCCGTGATCTGATGATGGATGCCCCCAACTTTACTTCTCTCAAGGCACTGCGTGAGGCCAATATCCGTCTGCCGGAAAAACTAGTCGATGATGCCAAAGAAAAAGGCATCAATATTTATAGCGAACAGACACAGACGGCGGATTAAATTATTTAGTCGATGATAGCGGCCACAAAGATATTGCGGCCGCAAATGATTAACTAAAAATGGAACCCGCCTACGTCCGCTACGGCGGACTGCGGCGAGGTAAAGGTGACAAATTTATGAAACTAACTTTGGACTTGGTCAAGAAAAATTCGGCCATCAATGTTTTTATCAAACAGACCGAAAAATACCTTGACGCTTTGGGCTATACCGATCATGGCTTTCGCCATGTCAACATCGTCTCGGATCGGGCGCGCAGTTTGGCCAAGCAAATCGGCCTCTCCGCCAAGGAGCAGGAACTGGCGGCTATTGCCGCTTATTGCCATGACATGGGAAATTTTTTGGGACGCAGCCAGCACCATTATCAGGGGGCGGTTTTATTTTCCCAGATTTTTATGGATGGGTGCGATAGTCCGGAGGACATTTCCGTAGTGATGCAGGCGATAGTCAGCCATGATAAAGACGAGCTGAAATTGGTCAATAAGGTCTCGGCAATTTTGATCTTGGCTGATAAATCCGACGTGCACCGCACTCGCGTGAAAAACAAGAGTTTGGATAAGATAAAGAACGACATTCATGATCGGGTCAATTATTCAGTCACGCAAAACGATTTGGAATTAAATCGCGCTAAAAAAGAGATTTCTTTAAGGTTAAAAATTGATACCAAAATAACCAATCCCGTGGAATATTTTGAGATTTTTATCGGCCGTATGACTTTTTGCCGCCAAGCGGCTCAGTATCTGGGCTATAAATTCGTTTTGATAATTAATAATTTTAAATTGTCTTAAAATATAAATTAATTACCACGATTTATGAAAATAGATAATAACGCAGTACCGGCTGCTCCAGCAGCGCCAGTGCCCTTAGGCCAATAAAATATTTATTAAAACTTAAAACGCAAACATATGGCCATACCGGCAAAAGTAAAAAGCTATTTGGACAAAAGCGGCATTGATTATGAAGAGATCGCCCATAAGACGGTTTTTACCGCTTATGACGCCGCTCAGACTTTAAAAAAGAAATTAAACGAGGTCGCCAAGAATCTGCTTATTGAAGCGGACAAAATTCACGTGTTGGTAATTCTGCCGGCGGATAAAAAAGTTGATCTGGGAAAATTAAAGAAAGCCTTGGGAGCAAAAAAGGTTTCCATTCCCAAAGAGCAGGTAATGGTCAAGGTGTTAAAGATCAAGCCGGGATCGTTATCGTCTTTTGGCAAATTGCATAAGCTCGAGGTGCTAGTCGATAAGGCAATGCTCGGCACGAAAAAAGTACTATTTAGTACCGGCAGCTTTACTGACAGCGTGCTGATGAAGGTCAAAGATTTCATTAAGATGGAGGAAGCCAAATTGGCTAATGTCGCCATGAACGCCGGCTACAAGATTCCGGTAAAGGTAAAAAATCAGATGAAGAAAGCGGTCGCCTCCAACCAGAAAAAGTCCGCTCCGAAGAACAAGAAAAAATCAGGCAAGCCGGCGGCCAAGACTGCGGCTAAGAAAGCAGTCAAAAAGAAAACTGGAAAAAGAAAATAATTCAAGCTAAAAGCTAATTTCCTAAAAGCTAAAAGCTAATTTTGATGTATCAAACCAATCTTGAACAATTCCAAGGCCCGTTGGATTTATTGTTGCAATTGATTGAGGGGCAGAAGCTGGATATTTCTCAGGTCTCCTTGGCTCAAGTGACGGACCAATATCTCAGTTATCTGGACAAGCTGCAAAATATCGCCGCCGAAGATCTGGCTGACTTTTTGGTTATCGCGACCAAATTATTGGTTATTAAATCCAAGCTATTGTTGCCGCAGCTGGCCGATGAAGAAGAGGATAGCGCTGAAGAATTGGAGGCGCAGCTGCGGCTGTATCGCGATTATCAAGAGGCCTCCCAGCAGATTGAGCGGATGATCAGCGAAGAGAATTTTTCTTTCAGCCGGGAAAAAGTCGTTTTTACGCTGCGGCCGATATTTTCTCCGCCAGCCAGTGTCACGGCTCAAATGTTGCAAGAAATTTTTTCCGAGGTTGTCCGGCGCGTTGATTATATAGTCAATTTGCCGCAGAAGATAATGGAAAAAGTCGTCAGCTTGACTGAGATGGTTTCCGGCATTCGCGAGAAGCTCAAGACGATGCGGAAATTTTCCTTTCGTCATCTGCTTGCTGGCGCTAAATCCCGCGGTGACATAGTAGTTTATTTTATGGCCTTGCTCGAACTAATCAAGGAGGGGGAGGTGGCCGTCAATCAAAAAAGCGTTTTTGATGAGATAGAAGTGGAAAAAGTTTAAATAAAAGATTCGCTATGTTTAAAAATCAAATTGAATCATTGCTCTTTATTTCCCATAAGCCGCTTTCTGTTGCTGAGCTGGCTAAGCTGATTGGCGCCGATAAAAAGCAAGTTGAAGAAATTCTGAATCAACTGGCGGAAGAATATAAGTCGCGTGCCGGCGGTGTTGAAATGCTGAAAGTAGAAGATAAGTATCAGCTGGCTACCGTCGGAGCTAGCAGTGAGGTGGTGGCTAAATTCGTCAAAAGCGAATTGACTGGCGAGCTGACTCGGCCGTCGCTGGAGACGCTCACTATCATCGCCTATCGCGGCCCGATTTCCAAGGCGGAATTGGAGCTTATCCGCGGCGTCAATTGCAGCTTAATTATTAGGAATTTGCTGATTCGCGGCCTGATTGAAGCCAAAGAAGATAAAGCCAAAGGCGTGACTTCTTACAATATTACTTTGGATTTTTTGAAATATCTGGGAATTAACGATGTCGGGCGGCTGCCGGATTTTGAAAAACTGAACCGCAATAATAATCTGGACAAACTGCTCCAGGGAATTGGCAATTCCGCCGACGGAGCGGAGAAAGAGATAAATACAGTCATTAATAATTTAGAAACGCCCAATGCTTGATACTATCATCAACTTAATTTTAGCCGGGATAATGATGCCAGTTCCGGGCGCTATCCTACCGCCGCAGAATCTGCTCTCAGCGGTTAATAATCTATTGCCCGTCGCCGAGCAGAGGCTGGTACCGCAGCGAGATTTCTCCACTCTCAGCCAGGGAGTAAAAGTCGCTGCCAGAAGTTATGCCGTGATTGAGCCGGGATCAAATAAAGTATTGTGCGAAAGCAACGCCGATGATTTGCGGCCGATAGCCAGCATTACCAAATTAATGACGGCGTTAGTTTTTTTGGATACCAGTCCTGATCTGAGCCGGGAAGTATCAATTGACGCCAAAGACCAGCGAGCCGGCGGCATCACTTATTTGATTCCGGGAGAGACATTTAAATTGCGTGATGTGTTTTTTGCCGCGTTGATTGCTTCCTCCAATGAAGGCGCGGCGGCGCTATCCCGCCTCTCCGGACTGCCAGAGGCGGATTTCGTCGCCCGCATGAACAAAAAAGCAGCCGAGCTGGGCATGACGGCGACTAAATTTGTTGATCCGACCGGACTCAATAACGACAACAAATCAACAGCCGGTGATATTTTAAAATTAGCTCAAGCGGCGTTTGCCAAGACGGAAATCAAAGATGCCGTCAGCCGGGAAGAGTACGAGCTCAGCGTCATCAATAAAAAAATCAAGCGCAAAATCAAGACTACGGATCGTGTTTTGGGAGACGATTTCGGCGTTGGCAATAATAGTTACTTTATTAAAGGGGGCAAGACCGGATATCTGGAGAGCGCCGGCTATTGCTTTGTCAGCGAGATTTTAGACAGTGCCGGCCGCCGCATCTTGGTGGCAGTGTTGGGCAGCCCGACGATTAATGACCGTTTCCAGGATACTAAATCACTGGCTTATTGGGTTTTTAATAATTTTAAATGGTAAAGTAAATTAGCTTTTAGCCCGCCTGCGCTTTATTAGCTTCGGACGGGTAAACTTATAGCTTCTAGCTTCTAGTAAATCAATAACTAAATTAAGATGCCAACGCCGATAATTATCGCCAATTGGAAAATGAGTTTGGGGGTCAGTGCCTCCGTCAAGCTGGCCTTAAGCGTTAGCCATAAAGTGATTGGAGTAAAAAACAAAGAAGTTGTTTTATGTCCGTCATTCACTTCACTGGGCCGGGTCGGCGAGGCGATTGCCAAGACCAGCATAAAGCTTGGCGCGCAAAATGTTTTTTGGCAGGAAATCGGGGCTTATACCGGCGAGGAAGCGCCCGGCACTTTGCGCGAGCTGGGTTGCCAGTACGTAATTGTCGGACATTCGGAAAGACGGCAGAATATATATGAGACCGATGAAATGGTACATAATAAAATTAGGGTATGCCTGCAGAATAAATTAGTGCCGATTGTCTGCGTCGGTGAGACCTATGTCGAGCGCCAAGGCGGTTATTCCAATGACGCGGTATTTTATCAGCTCATCAAGGCCCTAAGCGGCTTGACCCTGTCCGGCAGCCGGCAATTAATTATCGCTTATGAGCCGGTCTGGGCTATCGGCAGTGGCCATGCTGAAGACCCGATTGAAGTTGGGAAGGCCTTTCGTCTGATTCATCGGACCCTTCACGATTTATGGCCGGAGCGGATAATTAAAAAGCATATCCGCATTATTTATGGCGGCAGCGTTGACGCCAGAAATACCCGCCGATTTACTCAATTGGAATTTTTTTCCGGCTTTTTAGTTGGCACCTCTAGTTTGAAGGCGGAGGAATTCGCCGGCATTATTAAAGCTATCTAAATTATTTAATAATCTTTTATGCTTACTCACATCAAAAATGTTGTTGGTTTTGCGCTTGCCAAGAGAATCGCCATCGGCGCTTTTAATACTTATAATCTGGAATCAACTTTGGCGATCATCCGCGCCGTTGCCGCTAGCGGCAGCCCGGCTATTATTCAGATTTCCGAGGCGACTATTGATTACGCGGGACTGGAAACAATCATCGAGATGATCAAGACGATTGATAGCCGTGAAAATAAAAAGGTGCCCTTGGCGATCCACCTTGATCACGGCAAAAATTTTGAAATCGTCGCCCGTTGTCTGCGAGCCGGGCTCACCTCCGTCCATATGGACGGCTCGGAAATGCCTTATGAAATGAACTTGGCCATTACGAGGATTGCCGCTGATTTGGGCCGCCGCTATGGCGCCTGGGTGCAAGGGGAACTGGGCTCTCTTTTTGGCAAAGAGGGGATGACTAAAGTAAAGGTTCCCAAAAATTCTAATCTGTATATGACTAATCCGGCTAAGGCCGCGGAGTTTGTTAAAAAGACGGGGGTCGGCTCTTTGGCGGTCTCTATCGGCACGATGCATGGCAATTTTAGCGGCCGGGAAAAAATCGATTTTTTGCGCTTGGCAAAAATCAAGAAATCGGTTAAGATACCGTTGGTTTTGCACGGCGGTTCGGGCGTAAGCAGCCAACAAATCAAAAGAGCGATTAAGGGCGGCATTAGAATTATAAATATTGACACTGATTTACGAATCGCCTTCACTAAGACCCTGGCTAAGACTTTAAAAGGAAAAATAACCTTTTACGATCCGAGAAAAATATTATGCCCGGCCCTGGGCGCCGTCCAAAAAGAAGTGCAAGCCAAGATCAAGCTCTTCAGAAATAAGGCTTAATTTATGTGGATCATATTACTTCTTGTCATTATCGCCATCTGCTTGGTCTGGCTTTTTTTTATCATTTTTAAAAAAATGCCGGAAGTCAGCAATTTAGACATTGCTTCCATGCAGGCCGATAAACAGGGCCGGGCCAGAGTAAAAATTTTGGAAGCCAAACTGTCGCGTAGCGGCCAAAAAATAAAAACCGGGCTAGGCAAGGTAGCCGCTCCGATTTTTGGCTTGATTGGTTCTCGGTTGAAAAGATTCAAGGCGACGGTAGTAGTCTGGGAAGAAAAGTATAAACAGAAACCCAAGAAAGAGCGGGCTCATCCCAAGACTCTGGACGAACTTTTTGTCGAAATTGACGAGTTGGTCGCTAAAGAAGATTTGGCTGGCGCTGAGAAAAAAGCGATTGAGGTTATTGCCCGCAATAAAAAGAATGTCCGAGCTTATGAAGTGCTGGGGAATATCTATTTTGCCAGCCAGAGCTGGGATCAAGCCGAGGAAATCTATAAATACCTGATTAAATTATCGCTGCTCGGCGATAAGAAGAAAAGCCGCACGGCGGACTTGATCAAGAGCCAGAAATTGGAAGATCTGGAGACTAGTTTTCTGGGCGTGATTGAAGTTGATCCCAAGATTGCCATTTATTATTATCGCTTAGGAGAAGTATTTGAGTCCAACGAGCGCTGGGATAAGGCGCTGGATAGCTTTTTAAAGTCTTCCACTGTCGAGCCCAATAATCCGAAATATTTGGATAAGATAATCGAGCTGGCGATTAAAGTCGGCGATAGCGGACTGGCTAAAAAAACCTACCGCCATTTGAAAAAAATTAATCCGGAAAACAGCAAGGTGGAGGAGTATAAAGAAGAGCTTGATAAATTATAATTTATTTGTTATCATGTCTTAGTAATATTTGCCGTTGTAGCTCAGTTGGGTCGAATGCGACCCTAGGGAGCATCGACGGGCAGAAGTGACGCGAGCCCGAAGGGCGAAGCAAAACGTCGCTAATGACGAAGTCATTAGCGCTGCCCCGGAAGAGCAACTCCAAAATAAAAAAATAATAAGTATGACATATTTGCCGTTGTAGCTCAGTTGGTAGAGCAACTCCATGGTAAGGAGTAGGTCCGCGGTTCGAATCCGCGCAACGGCTCAAAGAAGGCATGCCAGACAAACGGCATGTTTTTTATTTTATTATTTTGTTATAATTAAGGTATGAAAACTTTAATCATTTATTATTCTCTGGACGGCCACACCCGTTTTGTGGCGGAAAAGATCGCTTTAATTTCCGGCGGCGATCTGCTGGAAATAAAAACGGCCAAGCAACTGCCGGGCGGGAATGTATTCAAACATTTTTGGGGCGGCAAGCAGGTATTTACCGGCGAAAAGCCGGAGATTTTATTGCTCTCAAAAAACCCGGCCGATTATGATCTGATTTTTATTGGGACGCCGGTTTGGGCTTTTTCTTACGTGCCGGCACTAAAGACATTTTTCAGCCAGACAAAGATTAGTGGCAAAAGAGTTGCTTTGTTTTTGACGTGTGATGGCATGCCCGGAAAAACTTTTATCAATCTGAAAAAGGTTTTGGCCGGAAATGAAATTTTCGGAGAATTAGCCTTAGTGTCGCCATTTAAAAATTTAGAAGAGAGTACTAATAAAATAAAAAATTGGCTTAGTAATATTTTTTAATAATACAAAAAATAAATTATTTGTCAATTCCTTTAATGATCGTTGCCACCGCCTTTGAAGGTTGTATTATTTGAAAATCTTTGCTAAAATATCGACATAATTATTAAGTAATAAATAATTAAATTTAAGTAAAACTATGAAAAAAATCCTCTCTTTGGCGGCGGTATTGGCCTTGGGCGTTTTACTGCTTGCCGGCTGCGGCCCAAAACCGGCCGATCAAGCCAACAATGCCAACACGGCAACAGGCCAAACAACAAATACTAACACAGCTCTAGCCAACCAGCAGAAATCAGAAGAAACCTTCTCCGGCTCTTTGAATGAATTAATGAAGCGCGGCCAGCCGACAAAATGCACTTTTAGCTATACGGAAAATGGCAGCAGCCAGCAAGGCGAAGTCTATATCAGCGGCGATAAAGCCCGAGTCAATACTAAGATGAATACCGATGGCAAAGTTAGCGAGGTCTATGTGATCAAGAAGGGGACGGAGTATTACATGTGGGGCAGTGAGATGGCTGGCAAAGGCACCAAGTTTGTCTTCACTGAGGCTGACGAAAAGGCCCTGCAGGAAAAAAGCCAGACGCCCGAAGCCAATAAGAATGTTGATTTCAATAAAAAAGCCGATTATAAATGCGGCGCCTGGATACCCGATAATTCCTTATTTACAGTCCCGACTAATGTCCAGTTTCAGGATATGACGGCGGTTTTCAAGGATATGCTCGATCAGAACGGACAAATCCAACAGGAGGTCTGCAAGATGTGCGATAGCTTACCGGTCGGTACCGCCAAGGATAATTGTATTAAGACTAACTGTAAATAATTTTTTCTATCTGATCGTTTTGGATTAATCATTTATGTCAAACATCATCGAAGTAAAAAATCTGACTAAAAAATTCCACGACAATACCGCCGTAGACGATATTTCTTTTGTCGTGGAAAAGGGTGAGATTTTCGCTTTTCTTGGCCCCAATGGCGCTGGTAAGACGACGACCATTAAGATGCTGACCACTCTGCTGACCCCAACGAGCGGAGAAATCCAGCTTAACGGCTTTAATACCCTGCATCAGCAAGATGATGTCCGCCGGTCTTTTGGCATAGTTTTTCAGGATCCGTCGCTTGACGACGAGCTGACGGCTTGGGAGAATATGGAATTCCATGGCGTGCTCTATGGCGTGCCCAAAAAAATCCGCCGGGCGCGAATAGAAGAATTACTAAAAATTGTGGAGTTATGGGATCGCCGCCAGAGCCAGGTCAAGGAATTCTCCGGCGGCATGAAACGGCGCCTGGAAATCGCCCGCGGCCTATTGCATCATCCCAAAATTTTGTTTTTGGACGAGCCGACGCTGGGGCTGGATCCGCAGACCCGCAATCATATCTGGAGCTATATCAAGGACCTCAACGCCAAAGAGGGGATTACGGTGTTTTTTACCACTCATTATATGGAAGAGGCGGAGAAGGTATCCTCTCAGGTGGCGGTTATTGATTATGGCAAGATTATGAAACGCGGCACGGTAGCGGAAATCATTTCTTTTGCCGGGACCAAGTCGCTGGAGGAAGCGTTTATTAAATTAACCGGCCACGATATCCGCAAACAGTCAGCCACGGCCGTGGACAATTTGCGCGCCGGCGCTAAAATGTGGCGTCGGTAATATTTATAAATTATGAATGCAATTTACATCCTTTGGCTCAGACAATTAAAGAGGCATTTCCGCTCCAAGCCGAGAATGATCGGCTCGCTCGGCCAGCCGCTGTTATTCTTGCTGGCCCTTGGCTTTGGTTTTGGTCCGATTTATCAGCGGGCCGGCGGCGGCAATTATTTGGAATTCTTGGCTCCCGGAATTATCGCCATGAGCGTGCTGTTCACCGCCATGTTTGCCGGCATTGAGACGATTTGGGACCGGCAATTCGGGTTTCTAAAAGAGACCTTGGTTGCCCCTGTTTCCCGTTTTAATATCATGCTGGGCCGCACTTTTGGCGGAGCGACAGTGGCCGTTTTCCAGGGTATTATTGTCATGATTATCTCCGTACCTTTTGGTTTTCGGTTTAATATTGTCTATCTGCCTTTGGCGATTATTTTTATGATCATTATCGCCATCTTATTCACTGCTATCGGCACGGCCATTGCTTCGTTGCTTGATGATATGCACGCTTTTTCTTTGATAATGAATTTTTTAATAATGCCTTTGTTTTTTCTTTCCGGCGCCCTGTTCCCGTTGGACGGCTTCCCGCCGGCAGTCCGCGCGATAACTTCGGCCAATCCCTTGACCTATGGAGTGGATGGGCTAAGAGTAGCATTAACAACAGCAACAATCCATGCTGGGATACTGAATGATTTTGCCGTCTTATTGGTTTTTACGTTGGTATTTTTGGGTATTGGCAGTTATTTATTTTCTCGGGTGCAGGTTTAATTATTTTAAAAGATAATTAATAGTATGAAAAAAATTTCTATTTTAACTGCAGCGGTTTTGCTGGCTGTGGTTTTGGCCGGCTGCGGCAATCAATCGGCAACCACCAATGGTCCAAAGAATAATATCAGTGGCGCTGGCGGCAATAAGGGCGATGTCGATAATAACATTTGTAATTTTTTCACCGCTGATTTTGTTTATTCGGTATTGCATAAGCCGATTGTCAAAGTCGAGCCATCAAAACTGGCGACGGTTTTCTCTTGCGATTATTATACGGATTATCAGGAAGATTTTTATAAAGATGCTGAGCATAATCGTATCAGTCCCGGCGGTCCCAGCATTTTAATTGTTTTGGATAATTTAAATGTTGAAAGGCAAAAAGAAGCGCGCCAGTACCTAGGTCTAACCTTAGATACGAGCGCCAAAATAAATATGGAAAATATAATCAGCTATCGCGCCGATAAAAGCATTTGGTCAGTCGATTTAATAATCAATCCCAATCGTTTTGTCTGGGCGAATTATTCGCACCAGGCGATTACCGATGATGAACTGATAACTTTGGCCGCCGCCATGGCCGATAAGATACAGGGCCGTTTGAAAATAAAAATTGAAAAAAATCCTATTGATTTGGCCGTAGCAGCCGCCAAGGCGCTGGGAGAGAGCCAAGAGAAAACAGTCAGCCAATTTTTTGATTATCTATCAGGGAAAAAAATACCGGAGGCCATCGCGCTGATGGACGCCAGCGATAATACTAAACAGGGCTGGGGCGTTAATTTTAATACGTTAGAAGCTCTAAAAGTTAATAAGATAGAAGAAGCGTTTAAAGAAGAATGGACGCCGACCCGCCAAGTTTTTAAAGTGGAGTTGGATGTAAAAGTAAAACCGGCAGGCGAGCAACTTGGCTGGGAAAATGGAAAAAATTTCCGCTGGGTTTCTTTGCAGAAGACCGGCGATAATTGGCTAGTGCATGAATTAGCTACTAATCCTTAATCATAAAATTATGATGAATCCGGAATCTAGGAGGCGTTTCGGCCATGACTTTAATAGGGAAGATGAGGAAGAGGAAAGGCAAAAAATGCAGGATTTGCTTGATTTGGGCGGCATTAGGGATGAGGAAGGAAATATTAGAATCGGCGGATACGTCGCTCATGGACCGGGACTGGGAGGGATTGATTCAAAACCGAAGATGAGCATTGATACGGAGCCGAAGGATCTCTATAAGACAAATGAACCGACCGGCTATGAAACAGAAGAACAGATTAGAGAAAGAAAAAGGAAGACCCGAGCGGCTTAGTGGGTGTCTTGAAATTAATTAAAATTTATGTTAAGCTATTTAAGCTTAACATTTTGGGTCGGTACCAAAGCGGTCAACTGGGACAGACTGTAAATCTGTTGGCTTACGCCTTCGAAGGTTCGAATCCTTCCCGGCCCAATAATAAAAAATCAGGCTTCTTGCCTGATTTTTTATTATTTGAGTGGAGGGATTCGAACGGGTCAGAAGCGAGACAAGTTTTGAGCCGAATTTTGTCGGCGAAAAACGCAGTCGAGCGTAGATGAATGCGACTATCAGGAGCATTCAGCTCTGACCGCGACAACGCAGTCTTTTCGGAAGAAAAGACGAGGCGGAAATCCTTCCCGGCCCACCAAACGAAATTTTTCGCCTCGCCGGTGCCTCGTACTCCGGCTTTGGCGTTTATGTCAGCCCAAAAAATGTGCTATAATGTAGATATCACATAATACAATTAAGAACTAACAAGTATTTTATGAGAAAAATCTTGATGCCGTTTTTAGTTATTTTGCTTCTATTAACGGCATTTGGCGTAGCATTTAATGTTAAGGCCGCTACCTGTGAATTCAAGCAGGTTTGCGTTGATAATAATCATGTCGGATTTCAGGATACAGAATGCAAAATAACTACTGCGGAAGAATTTTATAAAAGTTTAGGTGGAGATAACCTTAATGGCACTTATTTATGTTATGTTGGTTGTAAGGATGGTGAATGTATTACGGATAATACTCCATATACTTGTACAGACACAGATGGTGGCAATGATTATTTTGTTAAGGGTAGCGTGGCTACTAAGGGCAATGGAGAACAGGCAACTGGCGCGGACTATTGCACGGATAAAGATAATCTTTTAGAAACTAATTGCAGTAAGGATTCTACGGGCAAGTATACAATTAAAATGACTCCATACAAGTGTCCGAATGGTTGTCTTAATGGCGCTTGTATTAAGAATACTAGCGGTGGAACGGGTAGTATTTGTACTGATTCTGATGGTGGTAAGGATATTTTTAAAGCCGGAACTATAACTATCAATGGCAAAAAGCAAAATACACTAGATAGTTGTTGGTTTGATCCCCAAACGATTAATGAAAAATTCTGTTTGCCTGATGGCACTTATGCCAGCGAAGATATGAAATGTCCCGGATTATGCGAACTGGAAGCCAACGGAGGCGCTTATTGCTCCAATAGCTGTGAAAAGAGCCGAGGATATTATTGTTATAAGTCAGATTTTAAAGCTGAAAAAGTGAGTTACGGCATTGCTTTTCTGACCAATGATTGTAAGTGGGAAAAGATTACCCCTTGCCAAAGCAATGGCTGTTCGACCGGACTTTGCATGACGGTTGGAAATTTAGTTGATACTGACGGCGACGGTTTATTGGATGTAAATGAAGCGAAGTGGGGGACTGATCCTAATAAATTTGATACTGACGGCGACGGCTATGGCGATATGACGGAAATTGTCGGCGGCTACAACCCTCTCGGTGACGGTAAATTTACTTCAGAGCAAGCAGTCCTGGCAGGACAAATGGCATCAATTGGAAATGCTACAATTACTACTAATACGAGTAATAATGCAAGCAGTTCAGTGGTAGCTTCTACGACTGTCATCGTTAATTCTTCAGATACTGAAATCATAAAAGCATCATCTTTGGCAGCGATTAGCCAGCCGCTAAATACTCCTAATCCGTCAAATGCCTTGCCCGGCATTACCGTGTATTATCTTATCGCATTAATTATCGCAATTTCTGTCATTTTTTATATTTATTGCGCCTTATGCCTGCAATTCATCGCGAAAAAGTTAGTCGTTGCCGGAATCTGGATGGCCTGGGTGCCTATAGCTAATATCTTTTTGACGATTAAATGCGCCGGCAGGCCAGGTTGGTGGTTTTTACTCTTATTTGTTCCATTAGCGAATGTCGTGATCTTGGTAATTGTCTGGATGGACATCGCCGAGATGCTCGGCGAGCCAAAGTGGCTGGGAATTTTAATTATAATAAATCCGCTAAATTTAATAATGATGGGTTATTTGGCTTTCTCAAAACACCGGTCAACTAATAGTCCCGATAGCAGCATTCAGCCGCAAAGTTAATTGGCCTGTTTGAACTAAACTAAAAACCCCGCCAAGAGCGGGGTTTTAAAGATAATTTTTTTGCCATTTTTAACCATTTTGCTAAATTTAGATACTTATTTAGATTAAGATAGGTATTATTACATTATAACATACTTTTTATGATTTGTCAATAGTAACAGAAGATTATTGCTAAACCTGATTTTTTATGTTAATATAAAAAAGCTATTTTTGTTTATCTAAATCATTATTTGCCGCCACTCTCGCCCAAATAGCTCAGTGGTAGAGCAACCGCCTTGTAAGCGGTAGGTCGTCGGTTCGACCCCGACTTTGGGCTCCGGATAATAAAAATTAATAGAAATAAAGGAACTATATGTCACAAGACAACATGATCAAATTTGAGTGCACCGAGTGCAAAAAGATCAATTATTTTTCCCGGAAAAATAAGAAGCTTTTAAAGACCCGTTTGGAAACCAAAAAGCATTGCAAGCATTGCAAGAAGCACACGCTGCACAAGGAAACAAAATAATTTTTTGCAGAGACGGGGTGTTGCTTCGTTTCTGCAAAGCAGGCGGGATTCGTATAGTGGTAGTACAGCGGTCTCCAAAACCGTTAGCGGGGGTTCGATTCCCTCATCCCGTGCTAGGTGTAATTATTTAATAAATATAATTTTTCAAAAAATTAGAATAATGCCGGTGACTGTAACAAAAATAGGCGATTTACGTCTTATATCATAGGGAAAAGTAAAATTTTTAAGGGCAACTTGTTTTTGACTGGTCGCCTTGCGGGCGGCTTTTTTATTTAAAAAAATCATATGAAAGATAATACCAAGAAAACTTTGGGATATTATTGGCAGACCGGAAAGAAACACTGGATTTCCGGTTCGGTTATAATTTTTTGTTCGATTATAGCGACCCTTGTCAGTATCATTAATCCGATTTATTACAAACATTTATTTGACGCCTTGACCAGCGGACAAACGAAAGAATCAGCCGTCGCCGGAGCTTTAGGCGCTTTGATATTTATCGCGATTTTTTCCTTTATCAACTGGCTCAGCTGGCGCACCCATTCTTTTGTCACCAATTATTTTGAGTCCAGTGTCATGGCCAAGCTGTCCGACCGATGCTTTCAGTACCTGCACCGCCATTCTTTTAATTATTTCAATAATAATTTCGTCGGCACGCTAGTGAAAAGGGTCAGTTGGTTCACTCGCGCCTTCGAAGCGATTTTTGACCGGTTTGTCTTTGATATCCTGCCGCTCATTATCAGCATGATCGCCATTGTCATCGTCTTAGGCCGGGAGCATTTGCTGATGGCTGTCAGCATGGTCATCTGGAGCGCGATTTTTATCACTTGCAATTTTATCTTTGCCAAGTTCAAGATGAAATACGACATCCGCCGCAACGAGCTGGAAAGCGCGACGACCGGGCTGCTGGCCGATACCATCACCAATAACAGCAATGTCAAATTATTTAATGGCTATTTAAATGAGGTCAAAGCGTTTATTGCCAAGAATATAGAACTGGCCAAAGCCAGAAGATTCACTTGGGATTTGGGCGCGGCGCTGGACGCGATTCAGGGGTTTTTGACAGTCATACTGGAGATCGCCGTGATGTATTGGGCGATTATGCTGTGGAAGAATAACCAGGTGACTATCGGCGATTTGGTACTGATCCAGTCTTATATCTTTTTGATCATGGAGCGCGTCTGGTCTTTCAATAAAGTGTTGCGCACTATTTATGAGAATCTTTCCGATGCCGAGGAAATGACGATTGTCTTAAATACGCCGCAGGAAATCATGGACATATCCAATGCTCAGGAGCTCAAGGTCAAAGAAGGCAAGATCGAATTCCAAAAAGTAATCTTTAATTATAATCAGACTAGAGTCATTCTTAAGAATTTTAGTCTGACGATTACGCCGCGGGAGCGGCTGGCCATCATCGGCCCCTCTGGATCGGGCAAGACCACGATCGCTAAAGCGCTATTGCGCATGCACGATCTGGCCGGTGGCAAGATTTTAGTCGATGGCCAGGATATCGCCAAAGTGACGCAGGAAAGCTTGTGGGCTAATATCTCGCTGGTGCCGCAAGATCCGATCTTATTTCATCGGACACTGATGGAGAATATCCGCTACGGCCGGCCGGAAGCCACTGATGAGCAGGTGATGAAGGCGGCTCAGGCGGCTCATTGCCATGAATTCATTGAGACGCTGGAGAAGGGCTACGATACCTATGTGGGAGAACGCGGCATCAAGCTGTCCGGCGGCGAACGCCAGCGTGTCGCCATCGCCCGCGCCATTTTGCGCGATGCGCCGATAATGGTGCTTGATGAAGCGACCTCCAGCCTGGATAGCGAATCAGAAGGATTAATCCAAAAAGCGATTGACAAACTGATGGAAAACAAGACCGTCATTGTTATTGCCCATCGCTTGTCGACTATTAAGAAAATGGATAGAATAATCGTAGTCGACAATGGCCGCATCGTCGAGGAAGGCGATCATGACTCGCTGGCTCAGGCTGAGGGCGGCATTTACAAAAAATTATGGGAGTTGCAGGCCGGAGGATTCGTAGTAAATTAAATTATGTCTCAAACATATTTTTTGAAAAAAGAACCGTCGCCGGCCAAGCTCAGCTTGAATTACCGGGAGGAATTAAACGATGAACAATATGAGGTCGTCGTTTCCGGCGACGGTCCGTGCCTGGTGCTGGCTGGCGCGGGATCGGGCAAGACGCGCACGCTCACTTATCGCGTGGCGTATCTGCTGGACAAAGGCATCAAGCCGAGTCGAATACTGCTGGTCACTTTTACCAATAAAGCGGCGCGGGAAATGCTCTCCCGCATTGAGACCATTTGCAAGAATAAGATTACCGGACTCTGGGGCGGGACTTTCCATGGAGTAGCCAATCGGCTGCTGCGGATGTATGGCAAGCATATTGGGATTGAAAACAATTTTAAAATTTTAGATGAAGAAGATTCCAAAGATCTGGTGAAATCAGCTTGCCAGCAAGTCGGCATGCCGGCCGATAAATATTTTCCCAAAAGCGATTTGATCCGCAAGATGATCAGCCTATCGGCAAATCTTAGCGAGTCGATGGGAGAAATATTTTCTAAGCGTTTCGGCCAGCTCAATCGGGAGTATCTGCCGATCATCGAAGAGATCGCCAGAATATATACGCAAAAGAAAAAATCAGCTTCCGCGCTGGACTATGATGACTTATTGTCGGAGTGGCTGCGTTTGCTGGCGGAAGCGCCGAAAGTCAAAGCCAAACTGGCCGCGCAATTCCAGTATATTCTGGTTGATGAATATCAGGATACTAACCGTTTGCAAGGAGAGATTATCACGCATCTGGCGGAGCAGCATCAGAATATTTTAGTCGTCGGCGACGACGCGCAGAGCATCTATTCTTTCCGCGGGGCGGATGTCAATAATATTTTTGACTTTCCCAAGGTCTTCAAGGATTGCCAGACCTTCCGCCTGGAAACCAATTACCGCAGTACGCCGGAAATATTGGCACTGGCCAATGAGTCAATCAATAATAATGAGCATAAGTTCGTTAAGAAATTAAAGACCAATAAAGAATCGGCGAGCAAGCCGGTGCTGGTCTCAGCCGCCGACAGCGCTGAGCAGGCGGAATTCGTGGCGCAAAAGATTTTGGATTTGCGGCGCGATGAGGGACTGGAGTCGGAGCAGATGGTAGTATTGTTTCGCGCGCACTATCAATCGCTGGAATTGGAATTGGAATTAAATAAACGCGGCATACCGTATGTGATGCGAGGGGGCTTGAGATTTTTTGAACAGGCGCATATCAAGGATGTAATGGCTTATTTGAAGATCCTGACGAACTTTCAGGATGAATTGTCCTGGCAGAGATTGCTGCGGCTGCAAGACGGCGTCGGTTCGGCCGGCGCGCAGAAAATCTGGGAGCGAGTTCAGGCGCAGCCGGCGTTAAGTGCTGTCTGGGCGGAGGATCTTTCCGCCGGTCTCAGCCAGCGATCCTTATCGGGCTGGAATCGGGTTAAAGAACTGTTGCAGAAATTATCAGCCATCGGTCCTGAAGATGTTGCTTCGCAAATTAATTATATAATTGAAGGCGATTATAACCAGTATCTAAAAATAGAATTTGAAAATGCCGCTGACCGGCTGGAAGATCTCAAACAACTGGCCGTCTTTGCCGAGAAATACGACAGCCGTGAAGATCTACTGGCTGACGTGGCGCTTTCGGAAAGCTTCAAGGGAGAGCGGGGACAGACAGCGGAAAGTTCTGGCGAAGCGATTACACTGTCGACGATTCATCAAGCCAAAGGTTTGGAATGGCGCATCGTTTTTGTCATCGGATTGGTGGATGGGCAATTTCCCAATGCTAAGGCGCTGGAGGATAACGGTAACTTAGAAGAAGAACGAAGATTGTTTTATGTGGCGGTAACGCGCGCCGAGGATCAATTGTTTTTGACTTACCCGATTTTTAACGGCTATGGCGGCAATATCGGCCAGCTCTCGCAATTTATCAAAGAATTGCCGGTGGACACTTATGATGAGCTTCATGTATCAGCGGATGATGACTGGGATAGCGGCACTGTCTTGGAAGATAATTTGGAAAAGAAGGAAAAAAAATATAAAGATCTTAGCGATGATGACTTGGAATATATCGCGGAAGAAGAAGGGAACACGGCAGCCGCCTTTTGGGATCAGGTAATCAAAAAAAGAAATAAAAAATAGCTTATTTGACAAAAATAAATATCTATGTTTTAATGTATCTACGTTAATTTAATTAAATATATGGAAAAACAATTTAGACAACTTCCGTATTGGACTATGACCGTCAAGATCTCTGCCGTTGACGGCCTGTTTTCTCGTGGTTTGGCCAAGGAAGTGTTTAAATTAATTAAAGAAATAACCTCATAACAAATATTTCTTAAAATATAATTATAAAGACCTCCTCGGCCAGACGGCCGAGTTTTTTTGTTAATTCGACTGGGACTGAAACTGTACACTCACAACTGAATGGAGGAAAGAACAATGAAAAGAGAAGAGGTGAACCGTAACGTTTGGCTGTATTTCGCCTACACTTTGCTCAAGGAGCATTTGTTTTGGGGAGCCATACTCATCACTTTCATTATGAGAGTGTCTGGCATGACCTTGTCGCAGGTCTACTTCATGGAAGGGATCTGCGTCCTGGGTATTGTGGTTTTGCAAGTGCCATTCGGATCGATAGCCGATATAATCGGCCGGCGAACGGCGATCTTATTTGGCTTGGGGTGCATGGTCATAGAAGCGACTATATTTGCTTCCGCCACGACGCCAGCTATGATTTGGATTGCCAATCTAATGTGGGTACTGGGCTATTCCATGCTGTTTGGAGCCGATACAGCGCTGCTCTATGATTCGCTCCAGGAGGCGGGACGCGAAGATGAATTCAAGGCTATAGAAGGCAAGTCCAACTCCTACCGTTTGGCTCTCGCCGCTGTCTGCGCTTTGGCTGTCGGCTATTTGGCGGAAATAAATCTCCGTCTGCCGGTGTATTTGAGCGCGGTCACTATGGCGATTAATTTCGTCATTGCCTGGTTTTTTGTGGAACCGCCGCTTTATCACAAGCATCCGAGCTGGCGCGAGTATTGGCGGCTGATGGGCAAGACAGTCAAACAGGCGATAGGCAGTAAGCAGATACTTTGGATTATCGGCTTGTCAGTTGTTATCGGCGTCGTCTCCAAACTTTGGTTTTTTGCCTACAATCCCTATTTTGAAGCAGTGGAGATTCCTATCCGGTATTTCGGCTATGTTTTCTTCCTGCTCAATATGGTGTCGGCGGTATTCAGCTATCTGACGGATTGGCTGCATCGCCGGCTGGGAGATCGCGGCAGCGTTGTGCTGATTGTCATTGTTTCCAGCCTTCCCATTTATCTGATGGGAGTGTGGATATCGCCGCTGGCGGCTCTGCTCGTGCTGACGCAGAATATCGCCCGCGGGTATATGGGACCGTTTGTCGGCTACCTGCTCAATGTCCGCACCAACAGCGAGAACCGAGCCACAATGCTGTCGCTTAAGGCCACAGCGCTGTATTTCGGCGAGAGCGTCGGCTTACAGCTATTCGGCTGGCTGCTGGGATATTGGACGCTGTTTGACTGCCTGAAACTGCTGGGAGGGGTATCATTGGCGCTGGGAAGCGCGCTGATTGTCAGCCAAGGGCTGATTTTCGGCAAAAAGCCAAACTAATCGTCTAATCCGATTGTAAAGCAATTTACAGTCGGATTTTTTCTTTGCCTGCCGAAACTTTTGTGAAGGCGGGTTTTTATTTTTATTCATTTCTGTTATAATTCATCTGCTAACAATAAAAATATGAAAATAAAAAATACCTCAATTGCCCTAATTGTCATACTCACTATTGGAACGCTCGCTTGTTTCGGCGGGGCCAGTGCCGCGGTCAAAAAGAAAGTCACTGTCAAACCCACGATTTTAACTATTGATCAAATTATCGTCAAATATAAGTATGGCCAAACGAATAATTATATCCTGCAACTGCAAAAAGAATTAAAGGCGAAAAAATATTATAGCGGCCCGCTGACTGGTTATTATTACAAGCAGACTAGAAAAGCCGTGGACAAATATCTGGCGGATAAAGCCGCCGTTAAAGCTCTGGCGGACAAGAAGGCTAAAGAAGCTAAAGAGGCAGCTGAATTAGCGGCCAAGGAAGCGGAAGGAAGGGTTGCGACGGATACCAAGCCGGTTTTCAATGACGTCGCTTATGTGGTTTATGACGGGAAAAACTATTATCAGCCATATTTTGCTGATCAGATTTTGCCGCTGGCGTCATTGTCCAAATTAATGACGGCCCTGGTGATTTTGGATCATCAGCCGGATTGGAATAAGATGGTGACTATCACCGAGGAAGAAATCAATTATCCTTACACCTTGCAAGCCACCGGCACGACCAGCGAGGTGGGGCTACATTATGGCGATCAAGCGCGTTTTTATGATCTGTGGGTGGCGATGCTGGTTGCTTCTTCCAATCAGTCAGCAGTTATCCTAGCCGACAATGTCGGGATCAGCCGGCAGCAGTTTATTCTCGAAATGAATGCCAAAGCGGCAGCCCTGGGACTTGGCAATACAAAATTTGAAGAAATGACTGGCTTGTCCGCGAAAAATATTTCCACCGCCAAAGAGTTCGCGATCATTGCCGCCGCGGCTTTTAATAAACTGGAAGTCCTGGAAGCGTCGCGATTGCTGGAGTATGGCTTTAGTGTCGCCCCAAGCGACGGCGCGTCGCGGTTGGTGAGCGTCATTAACCGCAATTTAAGCCTGATGGCTTTTAGTCCCGACGCCGCTAAAACAGGTTTTTTAGTCGAGGCCCAGCGCAACGCCACCATCAAGAAAAACGGCCGCATTATCGTCGTTTTGCATGCGCTTTCCATGAAACAGCGCAATGATACGGTAAAAAGATTGATTGACGGCGGGGAAGTTTCTTTGAAATAATTAATAATCAAATAGTTACATGTCAAAATTAGATGAGGTGTTCTTTCGCATTCAAAAGACCAAGCGCGAACAGAAAAAGATCCGCGATACCTATAAGGACGCGCTGGTAAGCTACCCGAGCTACCAGAAAACAGTGGAAGAATTAAATGAACTGAAAGAAAAGAAGAAAAAAATCGAAGCCGATGTCAAGGCGGATTTCCGCAACGACTTTACCAAACTGGAAGATTTAAAAATTGATTTGGATACCGATCTGGAAATGCTCTCCGACCTGGCTATGACGCAGTTGATGAAAGGGGAGACGGTCAAAATCACCGATGAAGAAAATCAAATAGAGTATGAGCCGGTCTTTAATGTGAGATTTAGAAAAGCTAAGTAAGATTTTAATGAATAAATATTTTATTCTAAACTCATTAACCGCTAAAGTATTAGCTGGAATATTATTGCTCGAGGTCGGCTTTACCATTGGTCTCTTTTATTATTTTTCCACCTTTAATTACCAATTCGTCTATCATAAATTCCAGAAGCCGGAAATCAATAAGACGCAAAACATCATTACCAAAAGCTACTTGGAAAATTTATTTTCGAAAATGATCTGGCCGCCCAAATCCGACATAGTAAAGGTAAGCGGTCTTATCGTCAATCATCATCTGTTGGCTGATAAATTGATCGTTCGAGGATTGTACCTAGGCGCTACTGACAAGCCGATCACTATTGTCTTGCTCTCTCCCAATCATTTCGGCCGAGGCTACGGACCGATTACCGTCGCGGCCAAAGATTGGCGCACGCCAGCCGGCTATCTTCATGCTGACCAGAATGTAATCGATGCTTTAGCCAAAGCCAAAGCGGCAGAAATCGATGACCGGCCGTTTGAACTTGAACACGGCGTTACCAATATTTTGCCATTTATAAAAAAATTATATCCGCGGGCCAAAATAGTTCCCATCATTATTAAAGATGGTTTAAGCAATGAACGCGGCGATCAATTGGTAAAAAGTCTGCTCTCCAGTTTGCCGGAAAGTTCCTTGGTAGTCGCTTCACTGGATTTTTCCCATTACCGCACCAGCGCCGAGGCGGATTATTTTGATCGGCAGACGCTTGGCATTATTAAGAAAAATGATTACGATAAAGTCGCTACTTTAAATAAAAACAATCAACCCGATAATGTCGATTCTTTGCCGACACTGAGGATTATGCTGGAGCTGATGTCGCAAAAAAAATCCAATTTTGTGACTCTTGATCATACTAATGCGGATAAGCTGACCGGAAATCTGGCCAGCAAAGACAACACCAGCTATATTGTCGGGGCCTTTTATAAATAAAAGAAAAGTGCTATGATATCTAAAATTACTAAAATAAACCATATGGAAAATCAAAACGTCTTCACGGCGCCTCCTTCGCCGACAGCCCCGGCGCCGGTGCCGCCGAAGAAAACCGGCATGCCGGTATTTTTGCAGGCTTTTTTGGGAGTATTACTAGCTATCATTCTTATCGTGGCCGGAGCGGCCGGCGCTTATTATCTGATGCAGAAAAGCCCTACCGCCAATAAGCCAGCCAAGACCAACGCCAATACCAACACGGCTGTACAAAATAATTGTCTGCCGGGTAGTTTGGATTGTGTCAATACTACTACCGGCGAATTGCCGCCACTGCCTACCAGCACCAATGAGTCAGCCGCTACTACTAGTGAAGCACAATCGGCCGACGGTTTCATAAATGACACTATTGTTTGGAGCGGACCCACTCCAATCGCCAGCTTGAAGCTGTTTAAAGAGAAAGAAACTGCCAGTTTTAAATATTATAGGGTGGGACAATTCACCAGCGGAAAATATGGTGGCTATGATTTGATCTTAGTTAATTACCCGCCGAATGCCCCGGCGATGACCCTGCCCTTTTGCCGTTTTGTAAAAAAAGGAAACCAGCTGGTAATGTTGCAAAAATATTGCTCTTATAGCGTGGAGGATTCCGGATTTAACACTAGCAAGTTCACTATTGATGAAGATTATACTATCCAGGGATTAAGCCGCTATTCTAAGACCATTAAACTTACTAACCCCAGGGTTACTTTGGAAAGAGATGAATGGGTGGAAGGATTATTTAGTACCAAGAATTTGAAATCCGCCTTTATCTATCCCGACCTCGGTCAGGCCTATACGACTAATGGCTACTTTAAAGAATTTTCCGACATTTTTACGCGTTATGGTTTTTATTTCCGGGCGCCTGATGGCACGGCGATTGCGTATAAATTAAAGATCAATTTTATGGATGGCGATGAGAGCGTGCCGAAAATTAGCTGGTATGACGGCGTAATCTCGACCTCCACCTATAAATCTTCGGATATGACCGGCTGCGGCAGCGTCAATTACGTCTCGATGGTAAACCCGGCTGAAATTAGTAATTCTGACTTGGAAATCGCCGGTGAGACAAGCAGCGGCGCCAATATTTACACCTTGATAAATTCTGATGACCCTTTATTGAAAGATATCTATAATAATCAATACCAGGTTTATGGAGAGGCGAAAAAAATGTCTTATGAAGAATTTATCGCTGGTAAGCCGGTGTTTTTCTGGCGCGATCCTTTTGGACGCTTGATAAAATTTCAGAACACTACTTTTGGGCCATTCGCCGAATGCGGCAAACCGGTGATTTATCTGTATCCGGACCAGACTGCCAATATATCCGTTAAATTGGAACCGCAGGGCGGCTTCAGCTATACCGAACCGGCTTATAATGGCGGATGGAATGTCACTGCCGAGCCAGACGGTAAGCTGACTAACATCTCAGACAATAAAGTATATCCTTATTTATTTTGGGAAGGCAAGGGCGGCATATATCAATCACCGAATAAGGGTTTTGTCGTGGCG
>CAIOLF010000024.1 GCA_903859075.1 Candidatus Buchananbacteria bacterium | reverse complement strand
TAGCTTTGAATTTTTAACCAGCTTTATTTTTCCACCTTTATTATACCATTTTTTGCCTCCAGGTGTATAGTCCCTCCGGAGATAATTTTCCCTTCCAAAATTGCTTTGGAAACGGGAGTTTCCAGCAGTTCCTGGATGGCTTTTTTGATGCCTCGGGCGCCTTGTCTTTGCTCAAAGCTCTTAGCGGCGATGAGTTTGGCGACGACCGGCGAGTAAGAGAGGTTGAAGTTTTGTTTTTTTAGGCGAATTGCCAGTTGTTTTATTTCCAAGCCAGCTATTTTCTGCAGATCGGCATTGTCCAATTGGCGGAAATAAACTATCTTATCCAGGCGATTTAAGAATTCCGCTTTGAAAAATTCTTTGGCCTCTTTGACGATTTTTTCCTCGGGATCGGCCGTTTGCGTTTTGGGTCCGTCAAAGCCGATTTGCTCCAAATCTTTGAAAAATTGCGAGCCGATATTGGAAGTCATGACGATAATGGTGTTTTGGAAATTAATGCGCGTGCCGGCGGCGTCGGTCAGATAGCCGTCTTCAAGCACTTGAAGCAATAGATCAAAAATGTCGCGGTTGGCTTTTTCCACCTCATCCAGCAGGACGACGGAGTAGGGGCGGTGCTTTACTTTTTCCGTCAGCTGGCCGCTTTCTTTGTAGCCGACGTATCCCGCCGGCGCGCCTATCAGTTTGGAGACGTTGAATTTTTCACCGTATTCGGACATGTCGATTTTTATCAGCGATTTCTCGTCGCCGAAAACGGCCTGGGCCAAAGTTTTGGCAAGATAGGTTTTGCCGACGCCCGAGGGTCCGACAAACAGAAATGAAGCGAGCGGCTTATGCTCGGGAGTGAGCCCGGCTTTGGCGCGTTTGATAAAATCAGCGACCAGGGCAATGGCTTCGTTTTGGCCGATAATTTCCTGATGCAATTTTTTCTCCAGCGATAGGATCTGTTTTTTTTCCGAGCCGATAAGGCTCTCATCGCTGATTCCGGTCATGCGGGCGATGACCCTGACAATGTCTTTGGCGGTCACTTCGCCCAGTAATTTTGTTTTTTTATTTTTGATATTATTTTTCAATTTGGAAATATCGGCCTTGATGCCTTCCAGCTCCCGCTTGAGTCCCGCCGCGGCCTCGAAATCGTCTTCAATGATCATTTTTCTCAATTCTTTATCCATTTTTTCCATTTCCGAGCCGATGCGTTTGATTTTTAGTTCACCCGCCGAGGGCCGGCGTTTGGCTTTGACGGCCGCGGCCGCCTCATCAATAAGATCAATGGCTTTGTCCGGCAGAAAGCTTTCCGTCAGATAGCGCTGGCTGAGCTCGACGGCGGCAACGACGGCTTCATCGAGAATGCGCACCAGATGGTACTGTTCAAAATACGGCCGGATGCCCAAGAGCATTTGCTTGGCTTCTTCGGCGCCGGGCTCGGAAATTCTTACCGGTTGGAAGCGGCGATTGAGCGCCGGGTCGTTTTCGATTGATTTGCGGTAGTCATGGTAGGTGGTGGCGCCGATGCAGCTGAAATCGCCGCGCGCCAAAGCCGGCTTGAGGATATTGGCGGCGTCCATGGAGCCATTGGCTGAGCCGGCGCCGACGATGTTATGTATTTCATCGATGAATAAAATGATATTCGGCTGGCTTTTTACCTCGTCTATCAGCTGTTTCAGCCGGCCTTCGAATTCGCCGCGATACATCGTGCCGGCAAGCAGAGAGGCCATATTGAGGGCGTAGATTTTTTTGCCGGAGAGGATTTCCGGTATTTCGCCGGCCAGGATTTTTTTCGCCAGACCCTCGACGATGGCGGTCTTGCCCACGCCGGGCTCGCCCAAGATGATGGGATTATTCTTGGTGCGGCGGCAGAGGATTTGGATGATCCGCTCGATTTCTTTTTCCCGGCCGATGACCGGATCAATTTGTTTTTGCGCCTGCCGGCTGGTAAGGTCAGTGGCGAAAATATCCAGCAGTTTCTCGGGGTTTCCTTCCGGATTATTCCAGTCCTCCTCCAGCGGCAAATCTTCCTCCAGCCCGATTTCTTTTTTGTTATTTTTTTGGGTTTTAAAGACGCTAGTCAGCTCGGGCAGCTTGGAGGCGCTGCTCAGGGCGGCGATTATCTGCTCGGTTATTTTTGCCATTTGAATTTCGGCCAGGCGGAAAATACTTTTCAGGCGGTCATCGTTTGTTTCCATAAGCGCCGCTAAAAGATGTTCCGTGCCGACATAACGATGATTATTCAGGTAGGCGATTTTAATCGCTTTTTGGATCAATTGTCTAGCTGAGGGAGAGAAGTCAGGCAGGATGCTACTGTTTATTGGCGTTTGGTTCTTGCTGATAAAGTCTTTGACGTCAGAGGATTTTTTGGCTAGAGCGGCGAGCAGCTGGGCGCCGACGCTGCCTTTTTGGCTGGCCAGTCCATAGAGTATGTGCTCCGGCTCGATTCGGGCATGGCCCAGCTCCAGCGCGAGATCCGCCCCGGCCTTGAGGGAATTTTTGAAGTTGTTGGAAAAGCGTTCAGTGATATGCATAGGGGAATTAGCTTCTTAGCTTGTTAGCTTATAGCTTGTTAGCTTATAATTATTAAATTATTAAAGCTAGCAAACTGACTTCTTAAAAGCTAGTTATTAGAATTTTACTTCCACATTCTTTTTTTCTTCCTCATTAGCTTCAAAAAATTCGTATTTTTTGAATCTCAGCATTCCATTGATGAGATTGTTAGGGAAAACTTCTATAGTAATGTTGAAGTCGCGGACGTTGCCGTTGTAGAAGCGGCGAGCAGCCTGGATTTTATTTTCCGTATCGGAAAGCTCGTCCTGCAATTTCATGAAGTTCTGGTTGGCCTTCAGATCCGGATAGCTCTCAGCCAAGGCAAAGATTGATTTTAAGGTCGCTGACAAGGCGTTTTCCGCTTTGGCCTTAGTCTCCCGGCTGCCGCCGGCGGTCATGGCCGCGCTGCGGGCATCAATAACTTTTTGCAAGGTGCCCTGTTCGTGGGTGGCATAGCCCTTTACGGTTTCAAGCAAATTAGGGATCAAGTCATAGCGCCGTTTCAGTTGCACGTCGATGTCGGACCAGGCCTCATCAGTGCGGTTCTTCAGGGTGATCAGGCGGTTGTAAATGGCGATTAGCCAGAGGACGATAACTGCCACTACGGCAATTATGATCCAGACGGGAGTCATCATAATTTTTTGGTTAAATGATTATTAATTGGGCGTTAAAATTACGCCATATTTGCATTAATGTTACAATATTACTGTGTTTTAGTCAACTAGGGCAAAGATTTTTTAATGCCCCTCCTTTCCAAGGAGGGGTCAGGGGAGGTTTTGAAAGTCACAAGGCAAGAGTTCGTTTCATAACCCCTCCTAACCTCCCCCTGGAAAGGGGAGGAATTAGTTTCTTAATTTCTATTTTTCATTTTTCTCCTTTTTATGTTATAATTAATTTAACCAGGTTCTGTGGATAAGTTTAAATTTAAACAAAATCTATGGGATTATTTTCCTCTCCCAAAAATTATTTAGGCGTTGATTTTGGCTCCTCATCAATTAAGGTAGTGGAGCTTGCCAACGCCGGCGGCCGGCCCAAGCTGGTCACCT
This sequence comes from Candidatus Buchananbacteria bacterium, assembly GCA_903859075.1. Classification (GTDB taxonomy): domain Bacteria; phylum Patescibacteriota; class Patescibacteriia; order 2-01-FULL-39-33; family 2-01-FULL-39-33; genus CAIOLF01. The sequence goes on along the minus strand of CAIOLF010000024.1, from coordinate 67,592 downwards.
ACGGCTTTACCGAAAAAAACCCGGCTAACATCAGCGATAGCGGCTTGATTGAAAATGTTGACGAAGCGGCTTCCGTGCTGGTTGATATCTGTAAAAAAGCCAAAGTGGCGTCAAAAAAAGCGATTACCGCCTTGCCGAATTACGCTGTTTTTACCAGCGTTCTGACTTTGCCGGAGATGCCCAAAAAAGAGCTGGCCCAAGCCATTGCCTGGGAGGCAAAAAAAATCATTCCCGCCTCACTGGAGGAAGTGGTTTTGGATTGGAAGATAATCGAGGAAATCGGGGAGTTGACGGAGGAAGAAGAAAAGAAAGCGCAGGACATCCTCAAAGACACGCAAAAGAATCTTAATTTTAAACGCATTTATTCCAAAGCCAGAAAAAATGTCCGCATCTTACTCACCGGCGCCGGCAAGAATGTGATCAAAAGATACATTGATATTTTCGCCAAAGCGGGTATGGGATTGCTGAGCTTGGAAACGGAAAGTTTCGCTCTGGCTCGGGCGTTAGTCGGCAATGACAAATCAATTATCATGTTGATTGATCTCGGCGCGACAACGAGCAGTATTTCCATCATCGAAAAAGGCGTGCCGGTAGCGACCCGTAGCTTGAAATCCGGCGGCAATCTGATCACTAAAGCCGTTTCCGCCAACCTGAACATTACTATGGAAAAAGCCGAGCAATTCAAGCAGGATTTGGCGCTTGATCTGGAGACTTCCGAGAGTATTTTGCCATCCACGGTGGAAAAGAGTTTTGAGCCGATACTTAATGAGATTAAATATACTTTGGATTTTTACCAGAAGAATCATAACAAAAAAGTAGAAAAGATAGTTCTTACCGGCGGCACGGCTTTCCTAGGGCATCTGACCGGTTATCTGTCGCGGGTATTGTCCATAAACACCTATATCGGCGATCCTTGGGCGCGCGTTATTTATCCCACCGACCTCAAGCCGATCCTGGACCGTCTCGGAGCGCGTTTTGCCGTCGCCGTGGGACTGGCGATGCGCGACATTGAATAATTAATATCATGGCTAACATAAATTTATTGCCCGAAGAATTGCGGCGGCGAGAGCAAAAAGAATTGGAGCATCTGGCCAAGCAAAGAAGAATCGAGAGAATTGAGCTTAACCGTCCTTTGCCGGTTCAGCAGGCACTCAAAAAAGAAAGCGACAAACCGAAAAAATCCTGGCTGAAGGAATTTTTTGGCACGCGTCCAAAAAAGGTCGCTCTGCCTTTTCAAACGCCGCCAGCGGTTTTCAAATCAAGTTTTGACATGGATTTATTGGCCGCTTCCAAAAAGAAACAATTCAATTACAAGTTCGGCGCCAAGCCGCAGGAATTCACCAAGGCCGCTTATGCCGGGCCGAGAGAGCAGCATCCGGCGCGGCCGCAGCCGCAGCAACCCTGGCCGCGTCCGGCACAACCAGCCCCAGCTCGTCCGCAGAACGGATTTTTCCAGCAGCAGCCGCCGCGTCCGGCAATGCCGCCAGCTCCTTATAAGACTTATGCCAAGCCGGCGGAGAAGAAATCTTTTTGGGCAAGATTATTTGCCAGAAAGCCACAAGCGCCCAAGCCGATGCCACTCCCTAAGCCAGCTGCCATTCCGGCTTCTTTGCCGCCGCGTCCGCTGCCGGCGCCAATGCCAGCACTTGTTAAACCGATCAAAAAGGAACCGCGCGACAGCTGGTGGAAAATCTTTCATGGATTATTTACTTCGCCAAAAAAGAAAAATGTCGCTGGCCTACATCTGGCTGGCGAGCATGCCAGAATCATGGCCGGCCCAGCGCCGGTTTATCGTCCGCAAAACGGCCATAGGCCGGACATAAAACCGGTTCAGCCGAGCTATCATCAGGCGCCGCCGGTTCAGCCGTCGGCGGTGCGGATCAATCTTGCCAAACTGCCTCCAATTCAGCACGAGCAGCGCGAGCCGAGTTTCGCTTTGCTGCTATTAATTTTCGTCGCCGCTTGGATTTTGCCGGCGTTGGCCATCTATGGATGTTTTTCTTTCATTAACTACCAGCAGGTCAAAGTAGAGGCGCAAATAACTCAGGCACAGAAACAGAAAGTCGAATTAAATAGCCAACTGTCTCCTTATTTGCGGCAGCAAGGGCAGCTGGATGTTTTTAACGGCCGCTTAGCTGCTTTGGGATCGCTGATAAAAAATCAAAATACTTGGCAGACGTTTTTTAATCTCTTAGAAAAATATACCCTGGATGACGTTTACTATCGTGAATTGTCGGCTGAGGCCGGCGGACCAATGTCCCTTTCGGCCATGGCCCCCAGCTATCAGACGGCGGCTGAGCAAACGGCGGTTTTTTCCGGCGCCGGAGAATTCGTCAAAGCAGTGAAAGTCAATGAAGCCAAAGAAGCCAATGATGAGAAAGTCGGCCGGGTCATGATTAATTTCCAGCCGCGCCTGAATATCTTCGAAGGAATTTTCAATAAAAATTGGGAAATGAAATAATATGGACCACCAAGAACAGCGCCAATCCAGCCAGATGAGAGCTTTTATTCATGAGTTTTATCCTCTCATTATCGTTTTGATCGTGGTCGCGGTTTTATTCGTGGGCTATATGCAGATTATCGACGTCCAATGCCAGCAGTACTGGTGGAGCAAAAATTACGCTCTCGCCTCGTTAAAAGAGGAAAATAATTCATTGGCGGCGGCGCTAAGCGATTATCAGAAAATTCCTCCGGCAGAAGTTGCCGCCGGAGAAAAAGCGTTAGTTGACTTGGCTTTGCCGGAGAAATTTGATTTTCCCAACCTGGCAATGCAGCTCAATGCCTTGGCGGAGAATAACGGCTTCAAGGTTTCCAGTTTGGAAAACCGGGAAGCTCAAGGCGATAATTTTACTCTCGCGGATTCCCGGTTGAAGGGGACGGACGTGACTCTGAAGCTGCAAGGAGGCAGCTATGAAAATTTAAAGAAATTATTGCAGGCGATGGAATCAAGCATCCTTTACCTTAATGTCAATGGCGTCAGTTATAAGGATGACGGTTATCAGCTGCAGCTCAGGACTTATCATTATCAAGCGCCCTAAAGTATGGAACACGACTATAAAAAAGTAACTCAACTGATCGGCTGGCTGCTGCTCGTCATAGTCGTTTGTTTTTCTTTTGATTTAATTTTGCTTAGCGGCCGCGCCGCGCCCAAGTATCTTAACTCGGCTCAGGCCAGCACCGAGGTGGCAAAAACCGGCGTCTTGGCCGAACAGGAAAAAGCCCAGCTCCGCGAGTTGTTGTCGGGCCTGCTGCTTTGCGGCCAGTGGCCGATCACCGGCAGCCAGCTGAGCGCGGGCCGCGGTAATCCTTTCGAACCGAAGCAGATCCAGCCGCGTCAACTTTTTGTCACCGGAATCCTGGATTTGGAAACACGGCAGCCGGATAACGCTTGCCGTTCGGTGCAGGAAGCATTAAATAAGTAACTAACGTTTTATTATGCCTAAAGAAAAAAAGCTAACGATTTTAGTGATTGAGGATGATGTTTTTTTAGCCGATCTGTATAAGACCAAGTTTGAATTGGAAGGATTCAAGACTTATGTCGCTTATGAGGGGGAGAAAGGATATGAGATGGCTCAAAAAAATAAGCCGGATGTTATTTTACTGGATTTAATTCTGCCTAAAATGAGCGGGTTTTCAATTTTAGAAAATTTACGGGCGCAGCCAGAGTTTAAAAAAACCCCGATTATTCTATTGACTAATTTGAGCCAGAAAGCTGATGTAGAGAAGGGCCTGAAACTGGGCGGTACCGATTACCTGATTAAAGCCCACTTTATGCCGTCGGAAGTCGTCGGAAAAATCAAAAAACTGGCCGGCGCCGGTAAGAGCTAGTTGGTAGTCTTTGGTAATTGTTTTGCTATAATTAATACATAAATTCAATGTGGATAAGCAAAAGGTCGACTTATCCCTGGCAATTTATTGATAAATACAAGCATTAAACCAAAAATATGAACAAAAAAGGTTTTACTTTAATTGAGTTGCTGGTGGTTATCGCCATTATCGGCATCTTAGCTTCTCTGGCGGTCGTTTCCTTAAACAGCGCCAGAAACAAGGCCTATGACAGCCAGATCAAAAACGACCTGTCTCAATTCAGGACTTTCGCCGAGACCAGCCATGAGAACGGTGTTTATACCGGCATGTTGATCACTCAAGTTACTCCGGCCATTGCTCCGCCCGCCTGCTCTCAGGATGCCGCCTACAATGTCAGTGTTTCCGCTGATGGCACTGCTTGGGCCGCTTGGGCCGATCTCTGCAGCGCTACCGGAGATTTCTGCGTGGATTCAATTGGCGCGGCCAAGGTCGTTAGCGGCGGCGTCTCTAACGGCGCGACCATCTGCCCCTAGTGATTATTTTCTAGAAAATACCAGAAAATCCTTTCCGACGCCAGTTGGGAAGGATTTTCTTAATTACTCGGGAGGCCAAGCTAGAAGTCGGGGGGTGTTTATGTTATAATAAAGCTATAAATATCATCCAAATTTATGACCCAGCGCACCAGATTCAAGTTTTTTGCTTATGGCCTGCTCTTAATCATAGCCAGTATCGGCTTAGCTTTCATTTGGCAGGCGAGCCAAGCTAAGGGGCGCGATTATCAGCGGCTGGGCGACCTCAAGCAGATCCAGCAAGTGTTGGCGGATTATTTTTTCAAATTTAATACTTATCGCATTCCCGGCTGTAATCCGCCGGCGGCGGTAAACAGCTGCGTCGGCGAGGACGAGCGACGGATAAATCTCGGCCGCCTGGTTGATCCCCTTAATGGGCGCGGTTACCAATATAAAATAGTTTCTTTAAGCGATGATGATTTTGAAATTGGATTCGCCCTGGAGACAACGGTCTCCGGCTTATTAAAGGGCGCGTATTCGTATACTAAAAATGGAATTAAGCAATGATATGTTTTATCTGGGCATGGCCGCGATTTATCCGCTGTCTTTTGTAGTCGGAGCGGTAATAGGAAGTTTTTTGAATGTGGTGATTGAGCGGTTTCATGCCGGCGGCAGTTTGCTGTGGCCGCCGTCGCAGTGCCCCAAGTGCCGGCAGCGCCTGGGCTGGGTTGACTTATTTCCGATTATCAGTTTTATCTTTTTAAGAGGCCGTTGCCGCTATTGCCAGCAGAAAATTTCTTGGCAATATCCGGCGGTAGAATTGGCTACCGGCTTGCTTTTTGCGCTGGCGGCTTATATTAGCATCAGAAACAATTCTTTTCCTATCGTTGCTTATGATCTTGACAGCTCGTGTTTTTTTTCTTGGCTGCCGGTTTGCGGAAATTTTTTGCTTGAATTGCTGCGTGACTGGCTGGCTATTTTTTTCTTGGTTGTCATTTTCGTCTATGATCTCAAGTGGCGGGTGATTCTGGATCGGGTCGCTCTGCCGGCGCTGGCGGTCATTTTTATTCTTAATCTGCTGCTCGGCTATAGCCCGATAAATTTAGCCGCGGCCGCCTTGGTCGGTTTTGGTTTTTTTGCTTCGCAATATCTTATTTCGCGCGGCCGCTGGATCGGCGGCGGCGATTTGCGGGTAGGGGCTTTGTTGGGCGTCTTGCTCGGCTGGCCGCAGATCATTTTGGGGATTTTTCTCGCTTATATCGTCGGAGCGGCCATTTCGATTATGCTGGTTATAGCCAAGGGCAAGAAATTAAACAGCGAGATCCCTTTTGCCGTTTTTTTGGCGCCAGCGGCGCTGATTACTCTGTGGCTGGGCGGGAGAATTATCAGCTGGTATCTGGGATTTTTCTAAATATTATTAATTAGTTATATGCAACAACAGAAAAAAATTAATATTTTTTTCAGGCCGGCTGGAGTTATTAGTTTTTTAGCGGTAATATTAATAATCATCGGCGCTGTAATTTGGACGATAAATTATTCCGAAGGAAAAAAGGCAATGGCCGCCGCCGATAAGATCCAGCAGGGGATTATCCGGCTTAATGTTTTGGCCGTTAATAGGCAGATGGTCAATGATCGCGTGCCGGCGTCTTATAGTCTGGCGCTTAGGGACTGCCGGAAAAATTGTTTTTATGAGCTCGGCGTTCTCACGGCCGAAGGGCAAGAAATAGTTCTGGAAAAAGTTTTTTTAGGCAGCGTCTCCGTTAAATCATTGCGTCCGACGCCCGGGATTTTTAAGATAGCGCTGCTGCCTGATGGGGAAGCGGACGGCAATTCAGGCGTTAGTAATTTAATAGAAATCAGCGTCGCCGGCGGCCGCAGCAGCTTCATAGCATCTTTTGATCTGGCTGACTCCTGGCAGGTGACGGATTTTAAATCTTTTCAGAATAAATTGCCGGAGGCCTATTGGTCGCGACTGGATGCCGGAGACAAAGCCAGGGTGGAGATTGTTTCGACTACTGTTAGCGGCTTGCCCAGGTCCGTCGGCATTTATTGGCGGAAAGGCGGCTACTTCAGCCAGCTTAGCGTCCAATTCAGTCAGATTGCCGCTGTTAGTCGGAAAGATTCGCGCTCCGAAGTAAGGAATTTTGATTCACGGCTGGCGGCGCTTTGCTTCGATTTGGCCGACAACGAGACAGCTTCTTATCTGGTCACCATTGAGCCGCGGGGGACTGCCGCTGAGTATGTCAGGGATATCTCGGTGCGGGTTTTTAAAGAGCATAATTGCCGGGGCGACAACCTGCCGGAAGGAGTGGCAGCGGCAGAGCTGGTAAAAAAAGATCAGCAGTAAAAATTTTAAGGCCAATCGCCGATGAATAAGACAGCAGCCCGAACCAGAGCGTTAAAATTAAAAAAGCAATTGAAAGAAATTGACTATGCTTATTATGTCTTGGACAAGCCACTAGTCAGCGATGCGGCCAGGGACTCGCTCAAAGATGAATTGGAAAAAATCGAGCGTGATTTTCCTGAGCTCATTACTTCCGATTCGCCGACTCAGCGCATTGAAGGCAAAGCCTTGGGCAAATTCGCCAAATACCGGCACCAAGTTCCCAAGTGGTCTTTTGACGATATGTTTTCTCTTCAAGAAGTGGAAGATTTTGATCGGAAGGTAAAAAAGTTTTTAGGTCTGCCGGCAACCAGCGATTTAGAGTATGTCTGCGAGTTAAAAATAGACGGCCTGAATCTTTCATTCGTCTATGAGCGGGGCCTGCTGGCGCGGGCGGTGACCAGGGGCGACGGCGTAATCGGCGAGGTGGTGACTCACAGCATCAAGACCATCGGCAGCGTTCCGTTAAAGCTTAATCAAGAGCTGAACATTGAAGTCGGCGGCGAAGTCTATATGCCGGAATCAAGTTTTGAAAAGCTGAACCGAGAGCAAAAGAAAAAAGGCGAGGAGCCATTCGCCAATCCCCGCAATGCCGCGGCCGGCAGCGTCCGGCAGCTGGATCCGAAAATCGCCGCCGCTCGAGATCTGGATACCTTTATGTGGACGATTTATGAACCGGAAAAGTATGGCTTGAAGACGCAGCAGCAAATTATGGAACAAATGAAGGAGCTTGGTTTCAAAGTCAATCCTAATTATCAAAAGGTAAAAAATATTGCCGGCGCGGCGAAGTATTTCACGCAGTGGCAAGAGCATCGGAAAGAGCTGCCTTATGAAATAGACGGCATTGTTCTTAAAGTGAATAATCTTAAGTATCAGGAGCGCCTGGGGCGCACCGCCAAACACGTGCGCTGGGCGGCGGCTTATAAATTTCCGGCCGAGCAAGTGACGACGGTGGTAGAGAGTATCGATGTCCAGGTGGGGCGTACCGGAGTGCTGACCCCGGTGGCTCATCTGCGTCCGGTGCAACTAGCTGGCTCAGTCGTCAAGCGCGCTACCTTGCATAATCTGGACGAAGTAGAGCGGCTGGGCGTGCGTATCGGAGATACGGTGGTGTTACAAAAAGCGGGCGATATCATTCCTGATATTGTCGAGGTCCTGCCCAAGATGCGAAATGGCAAAGAAAAAAAATTCCAGATGCCGGCTAAATGTTCGGTTTGCGGCAATAAAGTTTCCCGGCCGACCGGCGAAGTGGCTTATTATTGCACCAATAAGGAATGTTTTGCTCAGCAGCTTGAGCGTCTGTATCATTTTGTTTCCCGTCCGGCCTTTGATATTGTCGGCCTGGGCCCGAAAATTATTGAGCAGTTGCAGCGCGAAGATTTGGTTAAGAATCCGTCCGATATCTTTTTGCTGACCGAGGAAGATCTGCAGCCGCTGGAGCGGTTTGCGGAAAAGTCGGCTCAGAATCTAATCGCGGCCATTAAAAAAAGCAAGACGGTGACCCTGGCTAAATTTATTTATGCTCTTGGCATCCGCCATGTGGGAGAAGAGACGGCCATCTTGCTCTCTCAAGAAATTAAGAATTATGAATTAAGAATTAAGAATATAAATCCGGAAAAATTATTAGAGGTAGTGGATAGCATCAATTTAGAAGAGCTGCGGGAAATCAGAGAAATCGGAGAGAAAGTCGCGGCCAGCATCAAAGAATGGTTTGATGATAAAAAAAATCGTCAATTAATCGCGGCCTTGTCCAAAAACGGAGTGAAAATTGTCCTGCCGGAACAGGCAGCCGCTGGAAAATTTGCTGGTTTGACTTTTGTACTGACTGGAGAGCTGGAAAATTATTCGCGCGCTGAAGCCAAGGAAATCATCCGTAATTTCGGCGGCGATGTTTCCGCAAGCGTCAGCAAGAAGACCGATTATGTGCTGTTGGGAGAGAATCCCGGGTCAAAGTATGATAAAGCCAAAGAGTTGGGAGTGAAGCTCATCTCCGAGGGAGAATTTAAAAAAATGATTGGGAAATAGAAATTCAGAAGCCAGCCCCGCCCGTCAGGGCGGGGTTTTAAAGACCTTGATTTTTTTTGCTTAAAATGTTATTCTGAAAACGTTATGAAAAAGCTTTTTAGCCAAAAAATGATGGAAATGACCCCAGCTTTGCTGGTCTGGATTACGCTTCTTGGCGTTATTATCTTATCTCTAGTAAGGCCCCTGTGGGCGATTTATTTTATCTTGGTTTTTGCCGTCTATTGGATTGTCCGCCTGTTCTACATGATGTTTTGGCTGTTTGTCTCCTGGTTTAGATATTTGCGGGATATCAGGAAGGACTGGATGTCAGAGCTTAAGAAGCTGCCTAAGGATTATCATGAATATTACCACGTGATTACTTACCCGACTTATAAAGAGCCCTATGAGGTTATCGCCAGATCTCTTAAGAAGCTTTTAGAAACGGATTATCCCAAGGACAAAATGATCGTCGCTTTGGGCGGCGAGGATCGCGACGAGAAGAATTTTTTGGCCATTGCCGAGAGGATTAAGGCCGAGTTCGGCGACAAATTTTTCCGGCTTTATATTACGGTTCATCTTAGCCAGCCCGATGAATTACTCGGCAAAGGGGCTAATGTGCATTTTATGGAACAGAATTTGAAGCAGGAGATAGACGCCCTGGGCATTCCTTATGAAAAAATAATCGTCTCCTGCTTTGACATCGAAACCCTGCCGCACCCCCAGTACTTCGCTTGCTTGGCTTACAAATACCTGACCCATCCCAACCCGACTCATGCCAGCTATCAGCCGCTCATTCTTTACAATAACAATATTTGGGAATCAAATCCGATTATCCGCGTCGTGGCCTCGGCGACCACTTTTTGGCTCCTCACCGATATGTCGCGTCCGGAAAAGTTGCTGACTTTTTCTTCCCACAGCATGAGTTTCAAGATGCTCTTTGACGTCGGCTTTCATGATAAGACGATCGTCACGGAGGACTCGCGCATCTGCCTGCAGGCGCTGGTGCGCTATGACGGTGATTATGAGATTGTCCCGATGTTTACCACTCTTTCCATGGATACAGTCTACATTGGCAGCTTGCGGCGCAGTTTCAAAAATCAATACAAACAGATGCGGCGCTGGGCTTGGGGCGTTGAGCACTATCCTTGGATGTGGGACAATTTTTTTGGAGCCAAGGCCAATCGCCGGATACCACTGAAAATTCGCTGGCGGTATTTTTGGAATCAGCTGGAAGGCATGTACTCTTGGGCGACGGCGCCGCTGCTCATCTTGATTGTCGGCCGTTTGCCGCTGTGGGTGGCTTCTCCCTCTGATAAGGTCTCGGCTTTTTTTCAAAATGCCCCTCATTCGCTGGAGACGCTAATGACCGTCGGCATGATCGGCTTGGTTTTCAACGCTTTCATGTATACCTTGCTGTTGCCGCGCCGCCCCAAGGGTTTTGGCTGGTACAATTATTTGATTATGGTTGTCCAGTGGGTGATTTTTCCCGTCACGATGATTGTTTTCGGCTCTATTCCGGCGATTGACGCTCAGACCAGATTATTGCTGGGCGGCAAGTGGCGCCTCGGTTTTTGGGTGACGCAGAAGAAAGCATAAACTAACATTTAACGATTGACGATTAACAGTTAACAATTAAAATGTCCAGTCCCAAAGTTACAATCATTATTCCTACTTATAACAGCAAGATTTACATTGCTCATTGCTTGAATTCAGTTTTTGATCAGACTTATCGTGATTTCCAAGTTTTGCTGATTGATAATGATTCCCAAGATGATACGGCTGATTTTGTCCGCCGCAATTATCCTCGCGTCAATATAATTAAAAATAATAAAAATCTTTTTTTTGCCAAAGCCAATAATCAGGGCCTGCGCTTGGTTAAGACTGATTATGTCGTGCTGTGCAATCAAGATATTATTCTGGAGCCGACTTGGCTGGAGGAAATAATGCGGACGGCTGAGATGGACAGGTATTTTCGTTATGGCAGCTTTGGCGGCCGTTTGTTAAAGCTCAAAAGCATCAATATTGAAGTGGGTGACTTTGAAAAAACAGATAGAATCGATTCTTGCGGCTTGCTGGTATGTAAAAATCATCGGGTAGTTGAGCTGGGCGCCGGCGAGCCCAAAGACAGATTTTTGCAGCAGCAGGAAGTATTCGGCCAGTCAGGCGCTTTGGCGTTATTTAAGCGGGAAGCCCTGGAGGAGGCCATTCTTAAAAACGATGATCACCCCAACGGCGATTATTTTGACGGCGATTTTTTATTTTATAAAGAAGATGTTGATTTGGCTTGGCGGTTGCAGCTGATGGGGCGGCCGTCGCTATTCGTGCCCAGCGCGGTTGCCTATCATTTGCGGACGTTGTCCGGATCGGACGAAGACAGTCTCGGGCGAATCATCAAGGCGCGTTCCCAAAAATCCCAGCTGGCCAGATATTATTCTTATCGTAATCATTTTCTCTGGCTTTTGGCTGATGAATTCGCCGCTAACTTGCTGCGTTATCTGCCGCAAATCCTGTGGCACGAAATCGGCAAGTTTTTCTATATATTATTTTTTGAGCCGCGCAACCTTAAAGCCATTGGCGAAGTGCTGGCACTGTCGGGAAGAATCAGAAGAAAAAGAAAATATATTTTTTCAAAATGCCGGGTTACCGCCAAAGAAATAAGAAGGTGGTATAAATAATTTCAGTTTTATGGAAATATCCATTATTATTAATAATTACAAAACTAGAGGCCTCCTCAAACAATGTTTGAAGGGCATTTATTTGTTTCCGCCGTCCTGCCCTTATGAGGTTATCGTCGTCGACAATAATTCCCAAGACGGCTCGATAGAAATGGTCAGGGAAGGGTTTGCTCGGGTGAAGCTGATTGCCGCCACGGAAAACCTCGGCCACCATAAGGGCAATAATCTGGGAATAAAAAATTCCCGCGGCAAGTACGTGGTGATCATGAACACCGATATAGCCATCCTGGATGACAGCTTTGATCGCTTATACAAATTCATGGAGGAGCATCCAGAAACGGCTTTGGTCGGGCCAAAATTAAAAAATCCGGATGGTTCCATTCAGTCATCCTGCTTACGGTTTCCCTCGGTCATCACTCCTTTTTATCGGCGGACTTTTTTTGGTCTCCTGCCGGGAGCTAAGAAAAAATTAGCTCAATACCTAATGGCCGATTTTTCCCATAGCGAGACTCGCACCGTCGATTGGATTTTGGGGGCTTTTGAAATGGTCCGGAAGAGCGCCATCGATAAAGTGGGATTAATGGATGAATATCTCTACTTGTATTTTGGCGATGTTGCCTGGTGCCGGGAATTTTGGCGGCATCAAATGCCGGTCTACTATTTTGCCGATGCTAATATTATTCATTATCACAAGCGAGAGTCGGCGGGCAGCGGAATTTGGTCTAAGATTTTTTGGATCCATACCATTGATTGGATTAAATATTTATTAAAATATCGAAAATATGACGTTACTCACTCCTAGCAGCCAGCCAGTGCCGGCAGAAAATAATCAGCACGCCCCGGTTTACTACCAGCCGGATGCCACGCCCCGAAAAAAACGCTCCCATGTCCGGCGTTGGATTTTATTTATATTAATAATCATTATTTTGGCGGTGGCATTGCCCTTGGCGATTAACGGCGCGATTATTGCCCAAAAAGCGGTTGGCCTCGGCCAGCGGGTTGAAAAAATCACCCAAGCCGCTTCCAGCAACGATTGGGCAGTGATAAGGAGTGAGCTAAACGGCGGTTCTGATGATCTGGCGGCAATCAAAAAAAGCGTCGGCTATTTAGGTCCGCTGCTTTGGATTCCGCCGCTGGGACAAAGCGCCCGAGTCAGTCAGCAAATGCTTTTGGCAGCCAGTGATTTATTGGATGGCTATTCGGAGGCAGTCGTCATTATGGAGCAGCTGCGGCTGCAAACCGCTGATGCCGGGCAAGTAATCGGACAGATAAAAGATACTCAGCAGAAAAAAACTTTATTGCAGGCAATAGCTGACAATCAAGAGGCGCTCGATCGCGCCAGAGCAAAGATTGAACAGGCCCAAAAGACGATTAGCGGCATTAATACCAAGGATTTTAACGGGATTTTCAAGGATAAATTATTGGGATTCAACCAATCGCTTTCCGGATTAATCGCTAACAGCGAAATGGCTCTGCCGATCTTTAAAAATTTGCCGGAGCTAGTGGGTCAGAATCAGTCCAAAACCTATCTATTTGTTTTTCAGAATAACATGGAGATGCGGCCGACGGGAGGATTTATCGGCAGCTACGGACTGCTTACTTTCAAAGCCGGCGAAATAACGGATTTAATGACGGATGATGTTTATAATCTGGATAAATTGGCTGAGGGCCAACTAAACGTGGCTCCGCCTCAGCCATTGCAGAAGTTCATGGGCCAGAAAAACTGGTTTATGCGAGACGCCAATTGGTATACTGATTGGCCGACTTCAGCCAAGAATATAATTTGGTTTTTTGATCGCGAAAGGGAGTTTGGCAAACTGCCTTACCAGCGCTTGGACGGGGTGATTGCCCTGACGCCGGATTTTATTTCTAACTTACTTAAGGTAGTCGGACCGATTACGGTCGGCGGAGTTACCTTTACCGATAAAAATTTTGCCATGGAGCTGGAAAAAGAAGTCGAGCGGGATTATGCCCAAAGGGGATTGCCCAAAAGCCAGCGCAAGTCGATTATTAGCCCCTTGACCCGGGAGCTGATTTCCCGAATGGAAAAATCCTCCCTGCCTAATATGCTGCAAGCTTGGCTGGCTTTCAAGAAGAACATCGATGAGAAACAGATTTTGGTCTATTTGACTAATCCTCAGACGCAGAGCTATTTTGCCGATCAGAATTGGTCCGGCATTATGAAATATTCGGACAGTGATTATCTGTTAGCCGTCGACGCCAATATGGCAGCCTGGAAAACCGATTCAGTCATGAAAAAATCAATCAGTTATCGTCTGGATGAAAAAAATGGCAAGCTGATTGGCCGAGCCGAGCTGACCTATGAGCATCAAAGCGAACGCGTGAATTACTTCATCCGGGAGTACCGTGATTATCTGCAGCTCTATGTGCCTGAAGGTTCGCGTCCGCTGAGCGCTTATTGGAGCGATCAGTCCGGCCGGCATCCGATTAATCTAACTAGCGACTTAGAAGTAAGAAATGAATTCGGCAAGACGGTTTTGGCTTACTTTTTTTCCGTCGAGCCAAAAACTACCAAAACAGTAACATTTGAATACGAGCTGCCGGCCAAAACGCTGCAGCAATACCAGCGGGGATTGTATAAATTGATTGTTCAAAAGCAGCCAGGAACGGTTGGACATGATTTGCACGTTGATTTAAACTTCAGCCGTTATTTAAGCGCCTACCACTCGGAGGCCTTGCCTGACGCTATTAGCGGCCAGCGGCTGTTTTGGAAATCAAATTTACAGATGGACAGGGAATTTACGGTCAGATTTTAGGCGTTTAATCAATAATTATAATTTTTGAAACACTTTATGTTTATAAAGAAAATCGGAATTGATCTGGGTACGACTAACGTCCTAGTGCACGTGCCAAAGAGGGGAGTAGTTATTAATGAACCGTCTGTAGTGGCTATTTCAAATATTGATAAAAAAATTATCGCCGTTGGCGCCGAGGCCAAGGAAATGCTCGGCCGCACGCCGGACACGATTATCGCCAGCAAGCCGCTGCGCGACGGCGTGATCGCCGATTATAAGACTACGGAAGCGATGCTGCGGTATTTCATCAATAAGGCGTTAGGCGGAGTGCGCCTGTTTCGTCCGGAGGTAATGGTGGCTGTGCCGGCCGGTATTACTTCCACTGAACGCCGCGCCGTAATCGACGCGACTATCGCCGCCGGCGCCAAGGCCGCTTATATCATCAAGGAGCCGATTGTTGCCGCCATCGGCGCCAATATTCCCATCGGCTCGGCCTCGGGCCATATGATCATTGACATCGGCGGCGGTACTTCGGAGATCGCAGTTATTTCGCTCGGCGGCATAGTGGCTTCTAATTCCGTGCGTATCGGCGGCAACAAATTTGACGCTTCCATTTCCGATTATATCCGGCGCAAGTATAATCTGGCCATCGGCGAACGCACCGCGGAAGAAATAAAAATAAAAATCGGCTCGGCGCTTTACTTAGAAGAAAAATTATATTTGGAAATACGCGGCCGCGACATGATTGATGGCATGCCCAAAACCGTCCTGGCCTCTTCCGACGACGTGACAGAGGCGATCCAATCGGAATTGGAAGGAATTATTACCGCCGTCAAAGGCGTCTTGCATGAGACGCCGCCGGAACTTTCCGCTGACGTGATTGACAAGGGGATTGTGATGAGCGGCGGCTCCAGTTTGCTCCGCAATATTGATAGGCTGATTACTAAGGCGACGGGCATCTCCACTTACGTGGCCGATGACGCGCTTTATTGCGTGGTCAAAGGGACGGGCATCGCTTTGGAGAATCTGGAGAGTTATAAGAGAAGTATTCTGGCGACAAAATAGTTTTTTAATTCTTAATTCATAATTTTAAATTACCGATGATCATCGGCATCGACGCTAGCCGCGCCAACAAAGACAATAAGACCGGCACGGAATGGTACAGCTGGCATCTGATTGAGGAATTCAAAAAAATCGTCCCGGCTGGCGATAAGGTTTTTTTATACACCAACCTTCCGCTGAAGGGGGATTTAGGCAAGTGCCTGGATAATTTTTTTGAAAAAAGATTGGGCTGGCCGCCGAAATATTTATGGACGCAATTCCGTCTCTGGTGGGAATTATTTTTGAATCCGCCGGATGTTTTATTCGTCCCGGCGCACACGATTCCTTTTTTGCCGATTCCGCGCCGCACCAAGGTGATCGTTACTGTCCATGATGTCGGTTTTCGTCATTTCCCCGAGCTCTATAAGCCGATTCAGGTCTGGTATCATGAGCTGACTATGAGAAAAATAAAAAAGCGCGCCGACGTTATTTTGACCATCTCGCAGTTTTCCAAAAATGAAATAATGAAGTATTACGGCGTGGCCGAATCAAGAATAAAAATTTCTTATCTCGGCTATGATCAGGACCAGTACAACGCCAAGGAAGAAATCAAAAAAGATTTACTTCAGGAAGTCCTGAATAAATATAGAATCACTTTGCCTTATCTATTATATGTCGGCCGGCTGGAAAAAAAGAAGAACATCGGCAATATCGTCAAGGCCTTTGCTTTGGTCAAGGAGCAATTTCCTGAGCTGAAATTAGTGCTGGCCGGAAATTCCGGCAATCAATTTGAGGCGATTAAGGAGATTATCGCAAATCAAAAATTGGAAAATGAAATAATTCTGCCGGGTTATGCTGCTGTCGAGGATCTGCCAACTCTTATTAAGGGTGCCGCTATTTTCCTTTTTCCCACCCTATACGAGGGTTTTGGATTGCCGATTTTGGAGGCGATGGCCTGCGGCACGCCGGTGATTACCTCTGATCTGGATCCGCATCGAGAAGTGGCCGGCGGAGCGGCGGCGCTCGTTGACCCTTATGACGCCGCGGTACTTGGAGAAAAAATCGCCGAGGTTCTCAATGATCACGATTATCGGCAATTACTGGTGGCTAAGGGCAGGCAGAGAGCAGAGGAATTTTCTTGGGAAAAAACCGCCGCGGCAACGCTCAGAATCATCCGGCAGGCCGGAAAGAACGCTTAATTTCAAAAAATATTAAAATTGTGTTAAAATATAATAGTTATGGCCAAGAGTCATGAGAAAAAATTCAATTGGGATATTTGCGGCCATGAGAGGATAGCTTCCTTTCTGCAATCAGCCATTGTCAGTAACAAACTTAGCCATGCTTATTTGTTCGTGGGGCCGGCCGGAGTGGGCAAATACGCTCTGTCCAAGCAATTCATCAAATCAATCTTTTGCCTGCGCTTTGACGAGCCTTTGCCGTGCGGCGAGTGCAGCAATTGCCAGCAGCTGGAGCGGGAGATGCACCCCGACGTTTATTTGATCCAGCGGCTGATAGACGAGGATACCGGCAAATGGAAAAAAGATATTATCATCGATCAGATAAGGGAGTTAAAGCTGAAGCTGCAGCAGACAACCTTGCTTTCCGGATATAAGGCGGCGCTCATTCCCGAGGCCCAGCTGATTAATGAGCATGCTTATAATTCACTCCTGAAAATTTTGGAAGAGCCCACGGCTAAGACAATCATTATTCTATTGACTGACGATTTCAGGAAAATTCCCGCGACGATTGTCTCCCGCTGCCAGACGATTAATTTCTTGCCGGTAGCCAGCGGAGTTTTGGAAAATTATTTGCTCCGTTTTGAGGTTGAGGCGGAAAAGATCAAGCTGGTGTCGCGTTTGGCCCACGGTTTGCCCGGCCGAGCCATCAATCTTCTTAGAGACGAAGAATCACTGGCTCAACTGCAATTAAATCTCAAATTTTTTTCAGAAATAGTCCGGGTCAGTTCCAGTCGGAGATTGAATTACTTGGAAGAGATCATTAACTGGGAGAAAGATGAAACGCAGAATGCCGCCAAAATCGGCCGGCTGCTCGATGATTGGCAGGCGGCTTTGCGCGATTTATTGTTGCTAACTCAGGGCGATGAATATCATATCGCCAATGCGGAATACCTGAAGGTGTTTTCCGAGTTGAAGGAAAAATTCGATTGGCGGCGTATTCTCCAGGTAGCGTCGCTGCTGCAAACGGCTCGGGAACTGCTGCAACAGAATATTAATACTAAATTTGTCCTAGAAAATTTAATCATAAATCTATGAACCATAAAAGAATCGTCATGATCCTATTGCTGGCTGGCCTGCTGGCCCTAGGCGGCTGTACCGTGACCGGCCCTTCCCAAAGCAATTCTACCGGCGGCATTTGGCGGTCCACCGACAGCGGCCGTACCTTCGTCCAGACGGTAAAGGTACCGGCGGTTGACGGAAAGATTATCACCATCTCCAATGTTGAGGTGACGGAGATAGCCATTGATCCGTCTGACAGCCAAGCTATTTATTTAGGCACCAAGAGCAATGGCATTATCTATAGTTATGACGGCGGTTCTTCCTGGCGTCAGTTCCGCGATCTTAATAATGGATTAGTGAATTTTTTAACCGTTGATCCCAAGAACAAATGCGTGCTATACGCGGCCCTAAGCAATAAGCTCTACAAATCAATCGATTGCGGCCGGACCTGGCAGAATCCTTATTATCATCAGAAGCCGGATGTTTATCTGACTGCTATGGCGCTAAACCGTAATGATCCCAATAATATTCTGATGGGCGATAGTAGCGGCGAGCTATTAAAAAGCACCAACGGAGGGCAGTCTTGGAAAACGGTCTTAAGAACTAAGAGCGGCTCCATTTTGGATATTGTCGTCGACCCCAACGATTCCCCAACAGTCTATATTGGCACTCAGAAAGACGGGCTTTATAAGTCCACTGATAATGGCGATAATTGGGCGGGGCTGGGCGAAGGGCTGAAATCATATTCCGGTACGCATGAGTACAAAAAGTTGATTGCCGATCCGGCCACTGAGGGCGGATTGATCTTCATTTCCAAATATGGCATGCTGCGCAGCACTAGTGGCGGCGTCAATTGGGAGGTGGTTAATTTATTGCCGGTTTCTCAAGCGGCTCTGATTTATGCTGTTAGCGTCAATCCCAAAAATAGCAAGGAAATTTACTATGCCACCCAGAATTCACTGGTGAAGTCAGTTGACGGCGGACAAACTTGGTCGTCAATTAAATTGCCTTATTCCCGTTTGACGTCTGACATCGCGGTTAATCCGACTGATACTAAAATAATTTATTTAGGCAATAATTTGCCTCCTAAATAATAACTTATAGATATGAGTATTGTCGATAACAGTTTGGGTGAATTCACCAAGGCGGTCGAGCATTTCAAGCACGATATTGGTACTTTAAAGACCGGCCGCGTCACGCCGATGCTGCTGGATAACGTGCGAGTCGAGGCCTATGGCGTCAAAAACCCCCTCAATCAGCTGGGCTCAGTAACAATTGATGGTCGCAGCCTGCTTATCCAGCCCTGGGACAAGAGCGTCATTAAAGAAATTGAAAAAGCCATTGTCGAGTCGGGTTTGGGGTTGTCGCCGGCCAATGAAGGAGAAAGAATCAGAATTACCATCTCGCCGCTGACTGAAGAGACGCGCAAGGAAATCGTAAAGATTCTGCATCAGAAAACTGAGCAAGCTAAAGTGGCTATCAGGCAGACACGTGATAAGGTAAAAGAAGAAATTGTCGAGGCGGAAAAGAATAAAGAATTCGGCGAAGATGAAAAATTCAGCCTGTTGGAAGAATTGGACAAGAAGGTCGGCGGATTCAATAATCAAGTCAAGTCCATCACCGAAGAAAAAGAAGAGGAAATAATGACCGTGTAATATGAAATTATGAAATTGAGAAATTATGAAATTAAGGGTAATTAATAATTTATTATTGTGTTGACTTTCCCTTAATTTCTTAGTTTCTTTATTTCTTAATTTCTATTTTTTTTAATTTATTAATTCAATTATGCTCATCACCATCATCGTCTTTATCGTCATGCTCTCCATCCTGGTTTTTGTCCATGAGTTGGGGCATTTTTATACTGCCAGAAAATTCGGCATCCGCGTGGACGAGTTCGGCTTGGGCATCCCGCCGCGGGCGGTGGGCATTCGGCGAGAAAAAATTGCCGCCGTAAACGAAGAGCCAGAGAAAAAGAATTGGCATTGGGTTTGGGGCAATCAGAAACTAGCAGAAAACAAGCCCACGGTCTATTCGTTGAATTGGTTGCCGATAGGCGGTTTCGTGAAGATTAAAGGTGAAAACGGAGAAGCGGCGGCTGAGGCGGATAGTTTTGCCAGCCAAAGCATTCCCAAGCGAATATTAGTGCTGGCTTCGGGAGTGCTGATGAATTTTTTACTCTGCATGATACTCTTAATGATCGGTTATGGCATCGGCATGCCGACTTCCGGGCCGTTGGCTTCGGGAGCGATTGCCGTAACTCCGACAAAAATCCAAGTGGTAGAGCTAATCGATAAGCTGCCCGCTAAAGAAGCGGGGGTAAAGCTGGGCGATGTTATCAATAAAGTAGATGGCCAGGAATTTTCCGACATCAAAGGGTTGCAGAACTATCTTGCCGGCAAGAAAGATGCCGAGGTATCGGTTGATCTGGCGCGGGGAGAGTCGCTGATCAGCAAAAAAATAAAAGTTCAGCAGTATCAAGGAGTGATAGGAGTCGGTATTGCTCTTTCAGAAACGCAGATCGTCCGCTATCCTTGGCATTTGGCGGTTTGGTACGGCTTCAAGATGACTTTTATCTGGCTGGCTTTTATTTTTGTGGCTTTATTTACCGTGCTGAAAAATTTGATCTTCGGCGTTCCGGTCGGACTGGAAGTGACGGGCCCGGTTGGCATCGCCGTCATGACCGGCGAGGCGACTCGGATGGGCGTTTCTTATTTATTGCAGTTCGTCGCCCTCATCTCTTTGAATCTGGCCATTATTAATATTTTGCCTTTTCCGGCGCTCGACGGGGGACGCATTTTATTCTTATTAATTGAAAAGATCCGCGGCCGGGCGATTAAGCAAAAATGGGAGAATTTATCCCATAATATTGGCTTTGTTCTGCTAATGCTATTGGTACTTGTCGTCACTTATAAAGATGTGATAAGATACGGCGGCAGAATAGCCGGAGTTTTCAAGCAGCTAATTGGCATGTAATATTTATGCATATTTCCATACCTAATACTTTGAATCCTTTGGAAGCGGTACGGCGTTGCGGCTATGGCTTGATCAACTCCCAAAATAACCCGAGCTTTGTCCGCCGCTTAGGAACGCTTAACTACCCTCGTTTTCATGCCTATGTTAGTGATCGCGATATTAACCTTCATCTTGATCAAAAGCAGGCCAGCTATGAGGGTTATGGCGCTCATAGCGGCGAGTACGACGGAGAAGTGGTGGAGCGGGAAGCGCGGAGAATCGAAGGCGTTTTGCAGCAGCTAGCGCAGGAGCGTAGCGCGCCGCCGGAAGATGTTTTTAAGCCGCAGTCAAAAGGATTTTGGGCTAGATTATTCGGCAATAAATAATTAAATTAAATTAAATATGTCTAACCAGTCAGAAACAAAAAAAGGCATCACTACCAGAGAAGAGGATTATTCTAAATGGTATTTGGATGTAGTCGAAGCTGCCGATTTGGCTGAAAATTCCTCAGTCAGGGGCTGTATGGTAATCAAACCCTATGGTTATGCTCTCTGGGAGAATATCCAGAAAATTTTGGATGCTAAATTCAAGGAGACGGACGTGGTTAATGCTTATTTTCCAATTTTCATACCTAAATCATTTTTTGAGCGTGAAGCCGAGCACGTGGAACACTTTGCCAAAGAGTGCGCCGTAGTTACTCACCATCGTTTGGAATTGGATCCTGCTACCGGCAAGCTTAATCCCGCCGGGCCATTGGAGGAACCGCTGATTGTCAGGCCGACTTCAGAGACTATAATTTACGACACTTATTCCAGATGGGTGCAATCTTACCGCGATCTGCCGCTGCTCATCAACCAGTGGGTCAATATTGTCCGCTGGGAAATGCGTACCAGAGTTTTTTTACGCACCATGGAATTCCTTTGGCAAGAGGGGCATACGGCTCATGCCTCACGGCAGGAAGCCGAGGATCGGGCCAAGCAAATGGTTTTAGTTTATAAGGATTTTCTTGAAAATTATCTGGCTATGCCGGTGCTGGCCGGCCGCAAGACGGAAGCGGAAAAATTCGCCGGCGCCGATTATACTTTGTGCGTGGAAGCGATGATGCAGGATGGCAAGGCGTTACAAGCCGGCACTTCGCACATGCTGGGACAGAATTTTGCCAAGTCGTTCAATGTGTCTTTTTTGGATGAAAAAGGTGAAAGGCAATTTGTCTGGCAGACCAGCTGGGGCGTTTCTACCAGAATGATCGGCGGACTAATCATGACCCATGGCGATGATAAAGGCATGATCATGCCTCCCAAAATCGCGCCTCTTCAGGCGGTGCTGGTTACTATCTTCGCCAGCGAAGAAGAAAAAAAGCTAACCGTTGAAGCGGCCAAGGAATTGGCGGAAAAATTAAAAGCCGCCGGAGTAATCGCCAAAGTGGATGATCGCGATGAGCGGCCGGGCGTGAAATATTTTGAATGGGAAAAGAAGGGCGTACCGCTAAGACTAGAGGTTGGCCCCAAAGACGTCGCCAAAAAACAAGTCATAGCTGTCCGCCGCGACAATGGCGAAAAGGCCGTTATCGGTGTCGATGAAATCGTGAAACAGGTCAAAAAATTATTGGAGTCAATTCAGAAAAATTTATTTGATCGGGCGCTTAAAAATCAATTAGCTAATACTAAAGAGATTGATGATTATTCCAAATTTAAAAAACAGCTGGAAGAAAATGATGTTTTTATTTCCTCTCATTGGTGCGGTAGCGCTCAGTGCGAGGCCCAAATCAAGGAAGAGACTAAAGCAACTATTCGCTGCATTCCCTTTAATAACAAAGCCGAAAAGGGAAAGTGCTTAGTGTGCGGCCAGGAGTCAAAGGAAAGAGTAATTTTCGCTAAAGCTTATTAAATTATGCTGAAAAAGTTTTTGGGGAGATTTAATAAAGGATTGGGCATTGATCTGGGCAGTTCTTATACCTTGATTTATCAGCAGGATAGGGGAACAGTGATTAATGAATCGTCAGTAGTGGCGGTAAATACCCGCACTGACCAAATTTTGGCGATTGGGGATGAGGCGCGGAAAATGCTGGGTAAGACGCCGCCGCATATCGTGACGACTAAGCCGCTCGAGTACGGCATTATCGCTGATTTCGAGGTAGCCGAGAAAATGCTTAAGTATTTCATGAGCCGGGTAAAAGCCCACGGTTTTTTTTCTTCGATGCCCCGGGTCGTTATTGGCGTGCCGCTTGACGTAACGGCAGTGGAGAAAAAAGCGGTTGAGGACGCCGTGCTAGCGGCCGGCGCTTCGGAGGTTTTCTTAGTGGAAAATATTATTGCTTCCGCCATTGGCGCCCGCGTGCCGATTCAGGAGCCCAGCGGCAATATGGTGGTTAATTTGGGCGGCGGGTTGACGGAAGTCGCGGTAATCTCCCTCGACGGTATCGTGAATTGGAAAGTTTCCCGCGTCGCCGGCGTTTCTTTGGATAAAGACATCATCGCTTTTGCCCGCGAGGAATTCAATCTGGTTCTGGGCGAGATGGTGGCTGAGGATATTAAGAAGAAAATCGGTTCGGCGCTGCCGCTCAAGGAGCCGCTGTCAATGCCCATGCGCGGCCGCGACGTAATTACCGGCCTGCCGAAAGAATTTAACGTTAATAATTCACAGGTGCAAGAGGCCGTTGCTAAATCGGTCCATAAGATCTTGGATATTATCAAATTAACTTTGGAAACTACCCCGCCGGAGCTAGTGGCGGATATTTATCAAAAGGGCATTATTTTAACCGGCGGCACGGCCATGCTTAAGGGGCTGGATGAATATATCGCCCGGGACATTCAAATTCCCGTCCATGTCGCTGATGATCCGCAGACTTGCGCTGTCCGCGGCATGGGGTATTTGTTGGATAATTTTGGATTGTTAAAAGACGTGATTGTCCCGTCTTCGCAATAGGACCAAATTTATGAATAAATTTTTCAAATCGGCAATAGTTGGCCTGGTCATCATTGCCGTCTTAATTTTTTTACATTTTATCGGCTGGCTCGGGCCGGTGGAAGGGTTGGCGGTCAGAATTTTCTCGCCTTTGCAGCAGGGCACGCGCGCCGTCAGCGGCCAGGGGAAATCCTTTTATGATTCCTGGCTAAAGAAAAAGGATTTGTTGGCGGAAAACAGCCAGTTGCGGGAGCAATTAAAAAGCAACCAGATTGATGTTAGCCGCATTAAGGCGCTCCAAGAAGAAAATGAGTTATTAAAAAAAGAACTTGGCTTCGCCAGTGAAAGTCAGCTTAAGCATGTCGCGGCTAAAATTATTAGCGGCGTGGCCGATCCTTACTCTCAGACGGTGGTTATCAATCGGGGGCAGCACGAGGGGTTGCTAAAAGGAATGGCAGTAGTAACTGAAAACGGCGTGTTGGTGGGAAAACTGACGGAAGTAGGAGATGGTTTTTCCAAAGTGTTGCTGCTCACGGACAATAAGAGCAAGGTAGCGGCAACGGTGCAAAATTCTGATCGGACGGCCGGCTTAGTCGAAGGTCAATTCGGACTGAGCTTTTCCATGACTAATATTGCCCGCAATCAGCAGATCAAGGAAGGCGATACGATAGTCACTTCCGGATTGGAAGGGCAGATACCAAAGAATTTATTGATCGCCCGGGTGGAATCGGTCAAAGAGGTTGAAAGCGAGATTTTTAAAACAGCCATCCTTAAGCCCATAGTCTCTTTTGCCGATCTGAGTTATGTATTAGTGATTATTCCCTGATTTTTTATGTGGTATAAATATATCCTCTGGTCCATTGTCATTATTCTGGCCGCCGCCGGCCAAGTTTTTCTCTCGTCCAGCCAGAATGCGATTATGGCCAATTTCGACTTGCTGCTAATTATCTTGGTGCTGCTGGTTAATCTGAGCTCTTTTGAGCGCGTTATCTGGTTTCTGGTTCTGAGCGGCGTTATTATGGACATTTATTCCAGCCTGCCCTTCGGAATTTTTATGGTCAGCTATTTGCTGACGGCCATTATTTTGGAGGCGCTCTTTAAGAATTTTTTTACTAATCGCTCCTTTTATTCTTTGTTGATTATTGGAAGTATCGGCGTCTTAGTTTACAATCTATTTTTTCTGTCCTTCTCGGGCTTGATTTACTATCTGGGCGGCAGCGAGTATTTTACTAACTGGCGTTACTTGGGCGCGATTGGCTGGCAGCTGGTTAATGTTGTGATCTTTTTGGCGCTGGCCTTTTTGTTTATAAATTACTTGTCCAAAAGATTTAAGCCGGTTTTTTTACATTCATGAAAAACAATATATTCTTTGAAAGCAAAAATGTTGACTTGGAGAGAAAAAGCTCAGTCCGCTGGGTGGAGGACAGTTTTAGTTCGCCCACTTCAATTTCTTCCGGCGCGGGTGCCGGTTTTTTAAGCTTGTCCTTGACTGCTAAAAAAATCAGATTATTTTATCTGCTGCTGCTGCTCGGCTTGGTCGTATTGTTTGCCAAGAGTTTTTATCTGCAGATAATCAAAGGCGATTATTATTTTTCTTTGGCTGAAGAAAATCGGATTAAGACCGAATACACCAAGGCCGATCGCGGCATTATCTATGACCGCAATGGACAGTCCTTGGTGCAGAATGTGTTTGGCTTTTCTTTGTCGATTATACCCGCCGACCTGCCCAAAGATAGCGATAAAAGAAGCGAAGTCATAAATACGGCCGCCTCTCTGGCGGGAATTACCAGCCAGGAGATTGAAGCTAAGCTCAAGGATTCTTCAAAGTATTATTATCAGTCGATTATTATTAAGACTGGTATTGGTTATGAGCAGGCGATGTATTTGAAGATAATCAGCTCGGACATGCCAGGAGTTTATCTGGATATTGATTCTTGGAGGCAATATCTGGCCGGACCATCTTGGTCTCACCTTTTGGGCTATGTCGGCAAGATTGATGCCCCGGCGTACGAGAAGAATAAAAGCACTTATCTGCTTAGCGACAACATTGGCAAAGCGGGACTGGAAAAGCAATATGAGAGCTACCTCAAAGGACAGCGTGGACAAAAAAGAATCGAAGTTGATGCTCTGGGCCGGGAAAAGAAAGTCATTTCCCAGACCCAGTACGTCGCCGGCGCTAGCCTGATTTTATCGGTTGACTGCCAGCTGCAAAAAAAGATTTATGAGATTTTACAAAATCATATCAAGGACGGCCGCGGTTCGGTAGTGGTCTCTAATCCTCAGACCGGAGAGATTTTGGCCTTGGTTGATTATCCCAGCTATGATAATAATCTTTTTGCCCCAGGCATCAAGCCGGATGATTATAAAAAACTATTGGAAGATCCCAATAAGCCATTGTTTACCCGGTCGATTTTTGGCGAATATCCCTCCGGTTCCACTATCAAGCC
The DNA here is from genome assembly GCA_903859075.1 of Candidatus Buchananbacteria bacterium. Taxonomy (GTDB): domain Bacteria; phylum Patescibacteriota; class Patescibacteriia; order 2-01-FULL-39-33; family 2-01-FULL-39-33; genus CAIOLF01. Next base: position 41,877 of record CAIOLF010000024.1, on the reverse strand, counting down.
GACAATCGCCGCCGCGGCCTTGCAAGAAAAAATAATCACCATAAATACGATCGTTAACAGTACCGGAGGACTGAAAGTAAAAGAGTGGTTTTTCCCAGATTGGAAGGCTGGCGGACATGGCGCCACTAATGTCATTAAAGCCATTGCTCAGTCGGTCAACACCTTCTTTTATTATATCGGGGGCGGTTTCGGCGATTTTAAAGGTTTAGGGGTAGACCGGCTGGTAAAATATTTCCGTCTTTTCGGCCTGGGAGAGCCGACTGGCATTGATCTGCCCGGAGAACGCGGCGGCTTTGTGCCGACGCCGCAATGGAAAGAAGAAGTAAAAAAAGAACAATGGTATATCGGCGATACTTACCATATTTCGATCGGTCAGGGCGACTTGCTAGTGACGCCGCTGCAAGTCAATGCTTGGACGGCAACTGTCGCTAACGGCGGCAGATATTTGCGGCCGCATCTGGCGCTGGGCCTAGTGCGCCCCGACGGCAGCAAAGAATCTTTTCCGCCCCAAATTGTCAGGGAGAATTTTATCTCCAAGGAAAACATCAATATTGTCAGGGAGGGCATGCGAGAAACGGTGAAAACCGGGTCGGCTAAGAGCCTGAGTGATTTCAAAGTGGCGGTAGCGGGAAAGACCGGCACGGCTCAGTGGAACACCACCAAAAAAAATCATGCCTGGTTTACCGCCTTCGCGCCTTATGATAATCCGACTTTTGCCGTTACGGTGCTATTTGAAGAGGGGGGGGAGGGCAGCAGCGTTGCCACCCCGATTGCTAGGGAAATATTAGAATATTGGTTTAAATAGGGAAAATATCGGCCTGGGGTAAAATTCCGGATAACAACGTTTGACAGTATCCGACGTTTCTGATATCCTTTTAACTATCATTATTAAATATCATTATTCATGAAAGACAGTTACATCTCTCCAGACGGTCTGGAAAAGGTCAAACAGGAGCTGGAAAATTTAAAAAATGTCGAGCGACCGGAAGTGATCGAACGTATTGCCCGCGCCCGCGAGCTCGGCGACCTGTCGGAGAACGCCGAGTATCACGATGCCCGCGATAAGCAGAGTTTTATTGAAGGCCGTGTTCTCGAGTTGGAAGCTCTGATTAAAAATGCTGTTGTCATTGAAGCGTCCCAAAGATCATCCACGGTCGGCTTAGGATCAACAGTGCACGCTACTTGCGACAATGGCCAGAAAATAAAGTATATGATCGTGGGCCATAGCGAGGCCGACCCGGCCAGCGGCAAGATTTCCAACGAGTCGCCGCTCGGGATGGCCTTTATCGGCAAAGCGGTCGGCCATGAATTTGAAATCAATATCCCGGCCGGAAAGATCAAATGCAAGATTGATAAAATTGAGTAATTAAGAAACTAAGAAATTCAGAGATTAAGGAAATAACAAAAGAAGTCCCGAATTAATTCGGGACTTTTTTTGTGTAAAAATAATTAAGCCCTAAATTTTTTAATTTCCTAATTTCTTAATTTCTTTTTATATATCCAAATTTTTCACCGTCTTAGCGTGGGTCTGGATGAAGCGTTTGCGCGGCACGACATCGGCGCCCATTAAAACATCAAAAACTTCATCTACTTTTTCCACGTCATCGACGGTGATGCGTTTCATTTTGCGTTGCGCCGGATCCATGGTCGTATTCCAGAGCTGCTCCGGATTCATTTCGCCCAAGCCCTTGTAGCGCTGAATGTTGATCTTGACTCCGCTGACTTCCTCGCTTTCGCCGACCTCTGAGCTGGCTTCGCCGGTATCTTCGTCGGCCATTTCTTGGGCGGTAGCTTTTTTGGCTTCCGCTTTATCTTCAGTTTTTTTAGTTTTCTTATTATCAATGATGCTGGCCAGCATTTCCTGTTTGGTTGTTTCCAATTCATTGTCGCTGTAGACATAGCGGACATCTTTTCCGATTTGAACCCGGTAGAGCGGCGGCTGAGCGACAAAAATATGTCCTTGATGGATGAGGTCGGGGAAATGGCGATAAAAAAGCGTCAACAGCAGAGTGCGGATATGGGAGCCATCAACGTCCGCGTCAGTCATAATGACTATCTTGTCGTAACGCAGCTGGCTGATATCGAATTGTTCGCCGATATTGGTGCCCATGGCGATAATCAGCGATTTGACTTCATTGTTGGCCAGCATCTTGTCCAGGCGAGCCCGTTCAACATTTAGGATTTTGCCGCGGAGGGGGAGAATGGCCTGGAATTCGCGGTTACGCCCCTGTTTGGCGCTGCCGCCGGCTGAATCGCCCTCAACGATGAATAATTCGGATAGCTGCGGATCCTTGCTGGAGCAGTCAGCCAGCTTGCCGGGCAAGGCAAATCCCTCCAGAGCGCCTTTGCGCAGGACCGATTCGCGGGCGGTGCGGGCGGCAACCCTGGCTTTGGCCGCCAGGATGCATTTGCCCAATATTCCCTCGGCATCTTTGGGATTTTCTTCCAAAAATATTTCCAAAGCGTCGGCCATGACTTTATCAACGGCTGATCTGGCCTCCACGTTGCCGAGCTTGGCCTTTGTCTGGCCTTCAAACTGCGGCTCGCGCAATTTAATGGAAATCACCGCGGTCAAGCCCTCGCGCACGTCCTCGGCGGTGAGATTGGGATCTTTTTCTTTTAGGAAGTTGCCTTTGCGGGCGAAATTATTGATGGTTCGGGTCAGAGCCGTGCGGAAACCCATGACATGCATGCCGCCCTCGGAATTATAGACATGATTGGCGAAGGCCATGACCGTCTCATTGAATTCGGCGGTATATTGCAGGGCGACTTCGACATTGATATTTTCTGCTTCTTTTTCGACATAAAAGACATCAGGATGCTTCGGTTCGGTGTGGCTGTTGATGTGGCGGATGTAGGATTTGATGCCGCCTTCAAAATAAAATTGATAGCAAATCTGCTGCAGGGGATCTGATTCGCGTTCGTCGCAGACGATGATTTTTACGCCCTTGGTCAGATAGGCCTGCTGGCGCAAGTGATCCAAAACTGTTTGGAAATTGAATTCAGTGACGGTAAAAATAGTGTCGTCCGGCTGAAAGGTAATCTTGGTGCCGGTACCTTTGGCGTTGCCGATTTCTTTGGCCGGTTTTACTGGCTTGCCGGCTTTGTATTCCTGCATCCAAAGCTTGCCGTCGCGCTTGACCTCGGCCTTGCAATATTTTGACAAAGCATTGACCACGGAAACACCGACGCCATGCAAGCCGCTGGATACCTTGTAGCCCTCGCCGCCGAATTTACCGCCGGCATGGAGCTTAGTCATAACCGTTTCCAGAGAGGATACTTTGGTGACTTTGTGTTTTTCCACGGGAATGCCGCGGCCATTGTCCTCTTCGGATATCATGCCGTCAGGCAGGAGTTTTAATTTAATGGTATCGGCATAGCCGGCCATGGCTTCATCAATGGAGTTGTCCACGACTTCCCAAATGAGGTGGTGCAGACCGGCCTCGGCGGTATTGCCGATATACATGCCAGGACGCTTTCTGACAGGGTCTAAGCCCTCCAAAACCTGGATTTGCTCGGCTCCATACGCGCCCGCCGCCGCTTTTTTCTTGTCAGCCATAGCTTTATTAACGACGGCTGAAGCGGAGGAGGGGGCGGAGCCGCTAGAAACGGCTTTTTTTGGCTTTTTTTCTTCCTTTTTTGCCATATGAAATTAGGGGTTATTTTAGCTAGTTTAACAAGGTAATTATAGCAAAAAAAAGAAGTCGTGGCAATTATTTTTTAGGGATATTTTGAGGACTTTTTATTAGGTTTATTAATTAGTATTGCATATTGTAGGGGGCAGTGCCTTGTGCCTGCCCTTTTATTTTTTTTATTCAAATTTAAATAAAATATTTGTCAATTTGAAAATGTTTCAAAATTATTGACAAAATATAAATAATATGCTATAAATATGGCGGTACATTTGGCGAGTCTGGGGTTCTGGAATTGGTCCGGAATGAGGGGCGAGCCGAAAATCGAAAGGAGGCCTACCATGGCCAAAGGAACATCGGAAAAACCGGAGTTGATCGTGTCACTGATGGGCATGATCGAGCAGGTCATTATCGCTCTCGTGAAGTTTATCAAGGAGGTAGGCGGTAATGTCGGAGAGTGCATCTGCTATTTGGCAAGCGCCAAAGGCGAGGAGACACTCCGTAAGATCGCCGAAATGATTGTCGCGGAAGCGCGACAGGCCGCTGAAGTCGTCTCCAAATACTTCGAGTCGACCTGGGCTGTTGTGGTTGACTTCAGCCAAGACCTGGGGCAAATGATCTCTGCCGGTGGGTATGACTCCGTTCATCCCGAAATCACGGCTGAGCATTTTCCCGTCAAGGGAATCGGCAAGACGGCCGTAAAAGTGGAACTGCTCCACTTTGACCGCTATTTCAACAATGGCGATGCGGTCATCGCCGAATTGGAAGCGGTCAACCAGTGGCTGGCCGAGCAAAAAGCCGGCTATCGGTACCGCTTCGCGCGTATCGAGGAGTTGCTGGCTTTGGGAGCGACGCAGCGCGACTTGCAACGGAAGTTTCCGATTGCCGCGCTCGGAAGTATCCGGCTTCATCCCGGTGGCTCTCGCGACTTCGCGGATCTGGACGGGGGTGGTCGGAGGCGCTACCTGCACCTCGGCAGGGTTGGGGATGGCTTCCGCGACGGCTGGCGTTTCGCGGTTGTCCGCGAGCAGGTGGCTCCTTGACCCCTTGAAGTTTGACCCCTTGCGCCTGTCTGACGATTTCTGTCGGGCAGGCCTTTTTCTTTTTAACATATTTATCTATAATGAAAGTAGGTTAATATTTCCCCGGCTACGGCTCGGGAATACCTAAAAAAACAAAAAACTGCTTGGCGCCCGATACTGGCGGATTTAAAGATCCCAAGCAAGATTCAGCCGAGAGAGCATTCAATCGGCGGTGTTCCTGACGGTATCGGGCGTATAATCGGCTTCATCCCGATGGCAATCGCAACTTCGCGTATCTGAACAGGAATGATCAGAAGCGCAACCTGAACCTCAACAGGATTGAGAATGACTTCAACGACAACTGGCGTTTCGCGGTTGTCCGCCAGCGGTTTTTTGCTTTACATCTTCGCTTCCGGCGAGGATGTTTTTTCTAAATTATTTTTCCAGGCCCACGACAGCCGGCCGATTTCCTCCATTTTTACACCCAGAATTTGGAATTTATTGTCGCTTAGAAGTTTCATTTCCCAGCATAAGCGCAGATAAAATTTCAACAGATCTATTTTGCCGATGGATTTTATTGCCGGCTCCAGTTTTTTATTTTTAGGCAGATAGCCGGCCGTAAACAGCAGTTCCAGCAGATCAAGAAATATCTGGTCGGCCCGCGAGCCCAGAGCATAGCGCGAGTGTTTGGGAAAGTTTTTCAGCCACTCATGCCACGATTTGTACGCGGCAACGGCTTTATTAAAAATGAATAAATTCGTGGACGAGGGGGGGGGTAGAATTTATTTTATCATTATGAACCGGAACAAAATCCAATTGAGCCATACGTTTGAAGATATTATTAGTTTAGAAAATTTATTATCCGCCTGGCGAGAATTTATCAAAGGCAAAAGAAATAAATCAGACGTCCAGCAGTTCCAATCGCGCCTCATGAATAATCTTATCGCATTGCACTCTGATCCGGCAACTGGCAATTATCGCCATGGCGGCTATCAGGCCTTTAACATCTGCGATCCCAAACCCCGAAACATCCATAAAGCCGGCGTCAGGGACAGATTAGTCCATCATGCCATTTATCGGATTTTGTATCCTTTCTTCGATCGCATTTTCATCAGCGATTCCTATTCTTGCCGGCTAGGGAAAGGGACGCATAAAGCCCTAGTCAGATTCCAGAAATTCGCCTATGCGGTTAGTAAAAATAATACCCATACTTGCTGGATTTTGAAAGGCGATATCAGGAAATTTTTTGCCAGTATCGACCATCGAATATTAAAAAATATTTTAGCTGAATATATTCCCAATAAGAGAATTTTAGGTTTATTGGATGAGGTGATTGATAGTTTTGCGGCAGGTGTTTTTTTCTCCCCCTTTCAAACGGGGAGCCAGAGGGGGTAATGATAATTCGGAAATTACCCCTCCCCAACCCTCCCCTTATAAAGGGGAGGGGGAAAATACAAAGGCGCATGGCCTGCCGCTCGGCAACCTTACCTCGCAATTGCTGGTCAATATTTATCTGAATAAATTTGATCAATTTATCAAACATGAGTTAAAAATAAAGCATTATATCCGTTATGCCGACGATTTTGTAATATTTTTTGACGACAAAGTATATTTGGAAAATTTAATTCCGCTGATAGGCGATTATTTGTCAAACAAACTTAAATTAGCCTTACATCCGGACAAGATTTTTATTAAGACACTATCTTCGGGCGTTGATTTTTTAGGCATGATTAATTTTTTTGATCATCGCGTTTTACGGACCAAGACCAAAAGAAGGATGCTAAAAAAGTTGAAAGAAAAACGCTTGCTAACCGAATCTGGATTACTTGGCGCTGAAAAATTGAAGCAAAGCCGACAATCATATCTGGGGCTGCTCCAGCATTGCCAAGGATACAAGATTAAAAAAGTAATTTCGGTATTATAATATTATAGTTTTTATGCTATAATACAGCCATATGGTGGAAGCACCGACTCACAATCTTACCGATAAGCAGCTCAAGCTGAGTTATTGGTATATTTCCCATAAGCTGAAAATCAGGCGCTACACGACGATTTTTTTGATCGTGGCGGCCGTTTTACTATGGTTATTATTTGGCTGGCAGACGGCTGATTTTATCGCCAATTACAATTTTGATCAGTATCGCGTCGGCCGGCTGCTGTTTACCGGCAGCCCCTATTTGGAATTGCTAAATAGCCGGCGTCCCCAAGAATTAATCATTTCTGATTCCCGATCATTTTCCGAGGACAATGGACGTTATGATTTTTTGGCGCTGACAAAAAATCCCAACAATGATTGGCTGGTGACTTTTGATTATCGTTTCAGCGATGGCGATAAGGAGGGTTCTTATAGGCATAGCTTTGCCATGCCCGGTGAGGAGAAATATCTAATGGATTTGGGGCACGAGGTCAGCGCCTCTAAGCTGGAGATTATCAATCAATATTGGAAGCGGGTAGAGAAGGTGGAATCGACCATTAATAGTCGGTTACGCTTTGAAGTTTCTGACGAGAAGCTTTATGCTGGTAACGCCGCGGCGGGCGAGCCTAATCGGGTGGTTTTTAAAATGACTAATAATTCCGCTTTCGGTTTTTGGAACGTGGGGGCGCAGGTATTTCTCTATAGCGCTGGCGAATTGGTTTCGATTAATTACATAGATGTTAAACAATTCAGAGCGGGGGAGGCCAGGCAGATCGAGGTGGACTGGAATTATCGCCTGCCCGGCATTGACAGCATAGAAGTCAGGCCGGAGCTTAATGCTTTTGATGATAGTAACATCATGAAGCCAGGCGATTAATTACGAATTACGAATTAAGAATTAAGATTAATAATTTATATAAAATTGAAATAAAAGCCCCGAAATTAATTGGGGTTTTTGTTTTGCTATTTTTTTTAATTCATAATTCATAATTGATAAAGCTTGACAAGCTCTTTCAGATGCATTATATTTAACTTAGCACTCTAGCAACGTGAGTGCTAATTCTAAAAAGGCCCGATAATCGGGCAAAATATGGGGGCTTATGGAATCAAGAAAAGACAATTTATTAAAGATAATCGTTGAGGAATACATAGAAAGCGCCAATCCCGTCGGTTCATCCCTGGTAGTTGAAAAATATCTGCCGGAGCTGAGCTCGGCAACTATTAGAAATGAGATGGCCGAACTGGAAGAAGAGGGCTTGATTTTCCAGCCGCATACCTCGGCCGGTCGGATACCTACCGCTCTCGGCTATCGCCGTTATATTGACAAATTTATCGGCGAAGGCAAGATTTCCGAGCGTGATCGAAAACAGCTGGAGCAGCTGGCGCCAGGACTGCCGGTTGATGAAATTGGCATTAAGACGCTCGCCAAGGCGCTGGCGGAAATTTCTGACAACACAATTCTAATCGGTTTCGCGGCCAGCAATATTTACTACACCGGCATCGCCAATTTATTCAAGCAGCCGGAATTTGCCCAGCCCCAGCTGGTTTTTTCCATGTCAGAAATTATTGATCATCTGGATGACGTCATGGGCAAAATTTTTTATGAGATTAAAGATGAAGCTAAGATACTTTTGGGTCAGGACAATCCTTTTGGAGAGATGTCTTCGGTGATACTCGTCAAATATGATCAGGCCGGCATTTCTGGGTTGATTGGAATTCTGGGGCCGAACCGCATGGATTACCGCAGGAATTTGGGACTGCTGAAATTAGTGCAGGAGATAATCAGCGGATTAAAATAATAACCTAGACATTTTTATGGAAGATAAGACCATTGAACAATTACAGGAAGAATTAGCGCTCTCGGAACAAAAGGCGCAAGAGCATTTGGCAGGGTGGCAGCGCGCTCGGGCCGATTATTCCAATCTCAAGAAAGAACAGGAAAAACAGGCCCAGGAAATGATGGAATTTGTGAGTGCCGGTACTCTGGCGGAGCTCTTGCCGATTTACAGCCATTTCAAACTGGCCCTGAGCCATATCCCCGAGGCGAGCCGCCAGGAACCCTGGGTGGTCGGCGTTATTCAGATCCAGAAATTATTCCAAGAGTTTTTGAAAAAATATAATATTGAAGAAATTCATACCGTGGGCGAGAAATTTGATCATAATCTGCATGAGGCGCTCTCGCATGAACAAAAGGACGGCTTTGACGCCGATTTGGTTTTTGAAGAAGTCCAGCCGGGCTATCTGGTGGATGGCAAAGTGTTGGTCCCGGCGAAAGTGAAAGTAGCTAAGTAATGAAGAATTATGAATTATGAATTAAGATGTTTTCTTAATTAATAATTCATTCATAGTTCTTAATTTTTAATTCATAATTCATAATTCTTAATTAAAAAAATACTATGCCGAAAATTTTAGGAATCGATTTAGGAACCACCAATTCCTGCCTGGCCATCATTGAAGGCGGCCAGCCGAAAGTATTAGAGAATAAGGAGGGAGCTCGCACCACCCCGTCAATCGTGGCGGTCACCAAAACTAACGAGCGCTTAGTCGGAATCTCTGCCAAGCGCCAAGCCGTTACCAATCCCGCCAATACGCTTTTTTCCATCAAGCGCCTTATCGGGCGCGCCTGGGATGATCCGGAAGTGCAGCGCGATATCAAGCTGATGCCGTTTGAAATCAAAAAATCCGGCACTGGAGTAAAAATAGTCATGGGCGGCAAGGATTACAGCCCGCAGGAAATCTCCGCCATGGTACTGACCAAGCTCAAGGAAGACGCCGAGGCCAAACTGGGTGAAAAAATCACCGAAGCGGTAATTACCGTGCCGGCGTATTTTAATGACGCTCAGAGACAAGCGACCAAAGATGCCGGAGAAATCGCTGGACTCACCGTCAAGCGCATTATCAATGAGCCGACCGCGGCCGCTTTGGCTTATGGTTTTGAGAAGAAAGCCGGCCAGCAGATAGTGGTTTACGATTTGGGCGGCGGTACTTTTGACGTCTCCGTGCTGGATGTTGCCGCTGACACCGTGGAAGTGAAATCAACCAATGGCGATACGCATTTGGGCGGCGATGATTTTGACCTCAAAATAATGAACTGGATTTTGGATGAATTCAAGAAGCAGGAAGGCGTTGATCTCTCCAAGGATATCACCGCTCTGCAGCGCGTCAAAGAAGCGGCCGAAAAAGCCAAGATAGAGCTCTCCACCCAGATGGAAACCGAGATTAATCAGCCATTTATCACGATGGGAGCCGATAGCTCGCCCAAGCATTTGAATATGAGAGTTACTCGAGCTCAATTAGAGAGCTTAGTGATGGAATTCGTAGAGAAAACTTTTGAGCCGGTACGCAAAGCTTTGTCAGATGCCGGCATGTCGCCCAAAGATGTTGAAGAAATAGTTTTAGTCGGCGGCATGACCCGCATGCCTTTGGTGCAAAAGAAGGTAGAGGAATTTTTTGGCAAAAAGCCGAATATCAGCGTCAATCCCGATGAAGTAGTGGCGCTCGGCGCCGCCGTTCAGGCCGGGGTTTTGCAAGGCGATGTCAAAGATGTGTTGCTTTTAGATGTTACCCCGCTGACTTTGGGTATTGAGACCTTGGGCGGAGTCATGACCCCGCTGATTGAGCGCAATACTACCATCCCGACCTCTCACAGCCAGGTATTTTCTACCGCGGCCGATAATCAGCCAGGTGTGGAAATCCATGTTTTGCAAGGCGAACGACCAATGGCGGCTGACAACAAGACGCTGGGTAAATTCATGCTAGATGGTATTCCGCCGGCTCCGCGCGGCGTCCCGCAGATTGAAGTGACTTTTGATATTGATGCCAACGGCATTTTAAATGTCAAAGCCAAAGATAAGGCCACCAGTCGCGAACAGCACATCACAATCACCGCATCAACCGGCTTATCCAAGGATGAAATTGAGCGGATGAAAAATGATGCCGCCGCCCATGCCGAGGAAGATAAGAATAGAAAAGAAATCATCGATCTTAAAAATCAAGCGGAGAGCCTGATTTTTACCACGGAAAAAACGCTCAAAGATGCCGGAGATAAAGTTGACGCCGGCACCAGAAAAGATATAATGGATAAGGTGGAAGATCTTAAAAAAGCCAAAGATGGCGAGGACAAAGATCTTATCAAGCGCAATTATGACACGCTGTCCGAAGCGATCCAGAAAGTCGGTGCGGCTATGTATCAGTCCGCCTCCGCTGAAGCTCCGGCGGACAAGTCCGCTGGCGGTTCCGCGGGCGCTGGAGAACAGCAGCAAGCCGGTCAGCAAGGGCCGATTGATGGGCAGTACGAAGAAGTAAAGAAATAATTATATTTTAGAGAGACGTCCGCCGCGGCGGACGTCTCTGCGCGTTTTTTAAATATGAAAATTGCCATACCCCGCGCGGGATTATATTATTATTACCATGCTTTTTGGAATGCTTTTTTTGAAGCGCTGGGTTTTGAGGTGGTGATTTCCGATCCTACCGATCGCCGGATATTGAATTTGGGGCTGAAACACTCGCATAGCGAAATGTGTCTGCCGATGAAAATCTTTTATGGCCATGTCTTATCGCTTCAGGGCCTGGCCGATTACATCCTGATACCGCAGTTCGAGGAATTCGCTTATAGCAGCGACAAAGACAAGAGGGAGTATTTTTGCCCGTACTTTGTGGCGATGCCGGATATGTTTGCGGCGGAGTATCCCCAGTTAAAAATTTTGCGGCCGGTCATAAAGTTTTTAGACGGCAAGATGGTGGCTGAGCCTTGGCTGGAACTGGCCGAGCAATTGGGAAAAAATAAGCAGCAAGCGAAAGCCGCTTACGACGCGGCTAGCCAAGTGCAGGAAGAAGCGCCAAACATTTTTGAAAAGTTCAAGGACAATGGGAAAGCGGTGATTGCCGTTATTGGCCGCCCCTACCTCCTTTATGATGAACAAGCCAATTTGGAACTGCTAAAAAAAATCAGAGCCAGGGGGTATGAAATAAAAACGGTGGATGATTTTTCCGATGAGGGCATTGAACGGGGTTTTGGCGAATTGCATAAATGCTATCATTACCATTGGCGTCTGACTAATCGCGAATACGGAGCAATCATTGCCGCCAGCCATGATCCTCATGTCAAAGGCATAATTTATGCCACTCCTTTTAATTGCGGGCCGGATTTTTTGATGGAGAATTTTTCCATCCGCCTGGCAAGAAGAAATAAGCCGGTCATCTCGATATCTTTTGACGAATCCAGCGGCGAGGCCGGGCTGCTTACTCGTCTGGATGCTTTTTTTGATATGTTGAAATAATTTTATGAAATACGGATCAGTGCCAGCGCTTAACGAATATATCGCCATGAAAGCCATGTTTAATTATTTCGGCCAAGAGTTTGAATTGCCAGTGCCGCTCAATGAGTCGATGCTCAAATTCGGCGAAGCGCATTCGCCGGAATATGCCTGCTTTCCTTTTAAGCTTTATCTCGGTTATCTTAGGCAGCTGGCGGAAAAAGGAGTAACAAATATTTTTGTCCACGGCCTGTGCGATATCCGCTCCTGTCGTTATGTCGATCTTTGGGAGGGGACGGCGCAGATTCTGCGGGAAAACGGCTACCCGGATTTTCGCATCAATTATTGGGGCGGCTATGGCTTGGATTTATCTTTTGATCAGCTTAAGGAAGTAATGGGCGGACCATCAAAGTTTAAAATGTTGCGTGGTATCCTGATTTTCTGCCTGACGCTGGAGGCGGCTGATAAGATTAACGACCTGGCCAACAGGTCGCGGCCGCGCGAGAAAAATAACGGCGAGACTGACGCCTGGCTGGCCAAATGGAACAGTGAGCTCTGCGGTGTCAAGAAATTCTGGCAGCCGCGTAAAATATTTAGGGCGGCCTTGAAAGAATGGGAAAACATTCCGCTTGATAAAGAAAAGAAATTAATCAAAGTGGCTTTTGTCGGCGATATGTTCAAAGTCCACGAACCTTTTTCGCATTTTGATACTATCCGCAAGCTGAATCGGCTGGGAGCGGAAGTGCGCCAGTCATTGCAATTTTCGTTGATATTTTTTGGCATGAATAAAGTGCCGCTGAAGAGCGATTACCAAAAAAGGTATGCGGAGCTGATGGTTAAGGGCAAGAAATATCTGCAATCGTCGCCGGCGTCTTTTTTGGACTTAAGCGTCGGCGAAGTATTGGAAGAATTGGAAAATGGCGCGAGCGGCATCGTGCACTTCCAGTCATTCGGCTGCATGCCCGATTTGCTGCTGAAGCCGATACTGGACCGCATTGCCAAGGACTACGGCGTGCCGATAATCCACTTTTTGCGCGATACTCATTCCAGCGATACGCAATATCAGACACGTTTGGAGGCGTTCGTTGATTTGCTAAAAAGAAAACAAAAAATATGAAGAAAATTTATCTCGGCGTTGATGTCGGATCGGTAAGCTGCAATGTCGTAGCGATTGATGAAAATAAAAAATTACTGGCCAAGTCTTATATCCGGACCCAAGGCCAGCCGATTCGCGCCGTCAAAGAAGGCTTGGCAGCCGTAAAAGACCAGCTCCACGATTGCGGAGTGGCTGGAGTCGGCACGACCGGCAGCGGCCGCATGCTGGCGAGCATCTTAGTCGGCGGTGATATCGTAAAAAACGAGATCACTTCCCATGCCATGGCGGCACTGAGCGAAGTGCCGGGAGTCAGGACGGTGTTGGAAATCGGCGGTCAGGATTCCAAAATTATAATTCTCGAGGGCGGAATGGTTACTGATTTTGCCATGAATACCGTTTGCGCCGCCGGTACGGGATCATTTTTGGATCAGCAGGCCGGACGTCTGGGGTTGCAGATTGAGGAATTTGGCGATCTGGCGCTGGCTTCCACCGCCAACGTCAATATTGCCGGCCGCTGTACGGTTTTTGCCGAATCGGATATGATACATAAACAGCAAATCGGAGCTAAGCGTGAAGATATTATCCGCGGGTTATGCGAGGCGTTGGTGCGCAATTACTTGAGTAATGTCGCCCGAGGAAAAAAAATTGAAGCGCCGATAATTTTTCAGGGCGGCGTTGCCGCTAATAAAGGAATTATCAAAGAATTTGAGCGGGCTCTGGGAGAAAAAGTTATCGTGCCGGAGAATTTTGATGTCATGGGAGCGATTGGAGCGGCGATTTTGGCGCTGGAACTGGATCCAGCCAAGACGAATTTCAAAGGTTTTGAAATCATCAAATCGGAATTTGAGACCACCGCTTTTGATTGCACGGACTGCCCCAATAAATGCGAAGTGGTGGAATTCAAAGAAAACGGCAAAGTGATCGCGCGCTGGGGCGACCGTTGCGGCAAGTGGTCGGAAAATCTGGATAAGTCACCGGCGGATAAGATTCTAGTTTCCTAAAAGTAATTAGTAATTGGTAATTTTATGACAGACATATTAAAGATATTTAGAAATTAAGATATTAGGGATATTGAATTTAATTAAAAAATATCATAAATATCCTTAATATCCAATATTAACGATCTTAATTCATAATTCTTAATTCTATGAACGAGCCAACAACAAAAAGCGCTCCGCAAGAAATTCGCATTACTGATAATTTTGTCGGCGGCGAATATGCCAATGCTATGCAGATAATGCATAATCAGCAGGAGTTCATCTTGTCATTTTTTAATATTGTCGCGCCGGGCGGCCGGGTGGTAGCCAAGATAATCACCAATCCGGGGCACTTGAAGCGCATGATTGCCGCCCTGCAAGATAATTTAAAGAAGTATGAAAGCCAATTCGGCACGGTGACGGAGGCGGAGAGCCCAAAGCAGGAAATCGGTTTTCAAGCGTAAAAAATTATAAGTTATGGCTAAAGATTATTACAATATATTAGGCGTTTCCAAGACATCTTCCGGCGAAGAGATAAAAAAGGCCTTCCGCAAACTGGCGCATGAGCATCATCCCGATAAACAGGGCGGCAACGCGGAAAAATTCAAGGAGATCAATGAGGCCTACCAGACGCTGGGCAATGAGCAGAAACGCCAGCAGTACGACCAGTTTGGCCAAAGTTTTTCCGGCGGCGGTCCGGCCGGCGGTCAGGGATTTGGCGGTTTTCAGGATTTTTCCCGCGGCAATCCTTTCGGCCAGGGCTTCTCCAGCCAGGGTTTTAACTTTGGCGATTTTGAGGACTTGGAGTATGTTTTTGGCGGTTTAGGAGATTTATTCGGCGGCGGGCGCAAGAGCGGCAAGAAATCAGCCCGGGGCCGCGATTTGGAAGTGGAGCTGGATGTGGATTTTTCCGAAGCGGTTTTTGGAGCGGAAAAAGTAATTGACCTGCAGAAAGATATTAATTGTCCCGAGTGCCGGGGCAGCGGCGCCGAGCCGGGCAGCAAGGTATCCAATTGCTTGCACTGCGGCGGCCGGGGACGGGTGCAGCGGGTACAGCAGACCATCTTCGGCAATATGGCGACGGAGACGATTTGTCCCGAATGCCAAGGTGAAGGCAAAAAAATTGAAAAGAAATGCCGGCATTGCCACGGCGAAGGAATATCCAAGGGTTCGGAAAAAATCAAGATAAATATTCCCGCCGGCATCAATGACGAGCAGTCGCTGAAATTGTCAGGCAAGGGTGAGGTGGCGTCCAAAGGGACTGCGGGAGATTTATATCTGAAGATCCATATTCGTCCTAATAAAAAATTTAACAGAGCGGGAGATGATATCCGTTCAGAAGCGCATATCTCTATACGACAGGCGGCATTAGGTGATAAAATAGAGGTAGAGACGGTGGATGGTCTGGTGGCTTTGCGGATTCCCGAGGGAACCCAGAGCCATACCCAGTTTCGTCTAAGAGAAAAAGGAGTGCCGCACTTGCGGGGTCGCGGGCGCGGTGATCATTTGGTGGAAGTGATAGTTGATATTCCCAAACACTTGGATCGCCAGCAGAAAAAATTGATCGAAGATTTAAACATTTAAAAATGTTAATATGACCTTTTGGCAATACTTCATACTCATCGGCTATCTAGTTTTTTTAGTAGCCGTTCTCTCCCTGTTTATTTCCGTAATCGTCGGACTGATTATGGCGCGCGGCGTGCCGTTTGTCTCCACCCCGCGTCGCAAATACCGCCAGATACTTTCCGCGGTTGACTTAAAGCCGGGAGAAAAGATTTATGATTTGGGCTGCGGCAAGGCCTCCTTGCTGGTCTTGGCGGCCAAGGAATTCGGCGCTAAGGGCATCGGCTATGAATTATCGCTGTGGCCGTACTTGTGGTCTAAATTTAATATTCTTATCAGCCGAGCAAATGTGGAAGTGAGGATGAAAAATTTTTTCAAGGCCGATCTCTCAGGCGCCGATGTGGTTTACTGCTATTTATTTCCGGAGGTAATGGCGCGGCTGGAGCCGAAATTTGCCAAAGAATTAAAATCGACGGCGCGAGTAGTTTCCTATGGCTTTAAGCTGCCCAACACTGAGCCGATAAAGATAGTTGATACGCGTCGTGACGGCAAGCAGATGGAAAGGATTTTTGTATATAAGTTTGGGAATTAATTTTTTGTTTGACTATTGAAATCTGTAAAAATAAAGAGTATAATATTTAAGCTTTATTTAAATATTCGGCCTCATCGTCTAGTGGCTAGGACATCTCCCTCTCACGGAGAAAACTGGGGTTCAATTCCCCATGGGGCTACTAATTAAAAAACATCCATTTATGGATGTTTTTTAATTATCTGTTTTTATTAAGGGGAATTGAACGGGCAGAAACGAAACAAGCTTTGTTTTGGATTTTGCCAAAACAAAGCGCAGGTGAGTGTAGACAATGCGACCAATGGGAGCATTGGCTCTGCCCAGGACGAAGAAGTTTTTGCGGAAGCAAAAACAATGAGGAATTCCCCATGGGGCTACAAACAACTTTAAAAGACGGATCTAATCCGTCTTTTTTAATTATCAGTTAGCTGCCTAAAAATTGACGCTGAGCTGTTTTTTTGTTATATATTAATTTGTGTTTAATAGTCGCGGTTCAACAATCGGGAGGGAAAGTCCATGCAAGCGCTGACACAGTTGTTCTTTATTATTTTGAATGTGCTTGTCAATCATGACATCGTCTTCAAGCTGATCGGCCTGGCCAATAAGCGGAGGCGGTTTCTCAAGGCCGTGTTCGTCACTTACCCGAATTCGGAGAAGATCGCTTCGCGGTTCGCGCCGCGGTGGCTTTTCGGCTATCTGAAGTGGCGGCCGTATTTCCTAGGGCCGTTTGAACAGGGCGGCGTCTGGGGGCTCAAATTCGTCATCTCTTCCTTTCCTCACGAGCTGTCAACCTCGGACAATAAGTCCAACAGGAGAAAACTGCTGGATAGGATGGAACGCCTCCGTCAAATTACCGGAGCGGAAAAGGTGCTTTACGGCTTTGGCATCGGCGCCGCTCTCAGGGGTGATCGCCCAAAAGACGCCCAGGGACAGCTACTAGTTTCCGCTGATGACGCGTTTGTTGCGGCTCAGGCGGCGGTACTGGCAGCCCAGCAAGTAAGGGAGAGACACGGACTAGATGGCGCGCCGGTTATTTTTCTGGCGACAAGGTCGATGATTGAACGAATCGACAAATATCTGAAGATAAGTGGCGGCTTGACAGCCATCATGATTAATCCTCAGGAACGCAACAAGCCGGAGTTTGTTTGGCCGGAGGAATTGCGGGATCGTCAGGTCGTGCTGATCAGCTTGGTCAAAGAAGATAATCTATTGACCCTTAGAGGTCGTCTAGGGTCGAATTGGATTATCGTCAACGAGGCCTACCTTAAGGATCCGGACGATTTTGTCAGTAAGTTGGGCCGGCCTAAGGGAATCCCTGTGTACCAGCTTTGCGGAGCCAGGGGCAGGACCTTCCCGGATCCGCCAGGAATATATTACGGCTCAATGCCTTGTTGTCAGGTGATATCCCCGATGAATATGGAGGTAGTTGTCAGGGAGATCAAGCCCAGCTAGTGCAAATCAGGATGAAGTAAGCAGCTGCTTTAGATTAGTATCTAGGGCAGCTTTTTTTGCTTGAAATAATTTTATCAATATGTTAATATTTATTTGCTTATGAAACTTACCAAACAAGAAGTAGAACATATCGCCACTCTGGCGCGCCTTCGCCTGACTGAAGAGGAAAAAGAGAAATATAGCGAACAATTGTCCGCTATTTTGAATTACATGGAAAAGTTATCTTCCGTGGATACTGCCGCTGTTGAGCCGACTTCCCAAGTCACCGGACTGACCAATATTATGCGCGAGGACGAGGTAATTGAATCCGGTATTGAAAAAGAATTGGTTGATTGCGCGCCGGACAAAGGTTTGGGATTTGTAAAGATTCCCAAGGTGTTTGAAAATAAATAATTATGGAATTAAATAAACTGACACTGCTAGAATCATTTACCGGCTTGCGCGAAAAGAAATTTTCCAGCGAGGAATTGACCCGCGCTTGCTTTGATAATATCAACAAATTTGATGACCAAGTAAAAGCTTTTATCACCTTAGACAAAGCCGGAGCATTAGCCCAGGCCAAAGCAGTAGACCAAAAATTAAAAAATGACGAGGGTGTTTCGCCGCTCGCCGGCATTCCGGTCGCTGTCAAAGATTTATTCTGTACCGCCGGACTGCGAACTACCGGCGCTTCAAAAATTTTGGAAAACTATGTCCCGCCCTTTGATGCTACAGCGGTTAAGATTTTAAAAGATAATGACGCGGTAATTTTGGGCAAGACGAATTGTGATGAATTTGCTATGGGCGGCTCCACCGAGAATTCAGGATTTTTCCCGACTCATAATCCCTGGGATTTGGAGCGGGTGCCGGGTGGTTCTTCCGGCGGTTCGGCCGCGGCCATTGCCGCTGATATGTGTATTTATTCCTTAGGAACGGATACGGGCGGATCTATCAGGCAGCCGGCTTCATATTGCAGTATTTCCGGACTGAAAGTTTCCTACGGCCGGGTCTCGCGCTATGGCGTCATGGCCATGACCTCGTCGCTTGATACCATCGGGCCCTTTGGCAAAAACGTTGAAGATATTGCCCTGATTTTAAAATATCTGGCTGGTCGGGATGTTAAGGACTCAACCACCCCGGATATTGAAGTAGATAATTATAGTGAGGAAATAAAAAAAGACATCAAAGGCTTAAAAATCGGTTTGCCCAAGGAATATTTTATTGAAGGCATGGATGAAGGCGTGCGCCAAGTAGTACTGGAAGCTGCCAAAAAATTTGAAGAGCTGGGAGCGGAGATAGTGGACATTAGTTTGCCTCATAGCGAATTGGCCATCGCCACTTATTATATTATTGTGCCCTCCGAGGTTAGTTCTAATATGGCTAGATATGACGGCATTAAATATGGCCTCTCCAAGCGGGGGAAAGATTTATTGGATATTTATCTTGACAGCCGGGCCGAGGGACTCGGCAAGGAAGTCAAGCGCAGGGTAATGATTGGTACTTACGCGCTCTCCGCCGGCTATTATGACGCTTATTATAAAAAGGCCATGCAGACGCGCACCCTAGTTAAGCGTGATTTTGAAAATGCTTTTGAGAAAGTTGACGTGATTTTGACGCCAGTAGCCCCAACGCCGCCTTTTAAGTTGGGAGAAAATATCAATGATCCATTGAAAATGTATCTGGAAGACGTCTTTACCACCCCGGCATCACTGGCGGGAATTTGCGGTTTAGTAGTGCCGGCCGGTTTTTCTAATAATCTGCCGGTGGGCATTCAGCTGCTAGGCAAGCGGTTTGATGAGAAGACGGTTTTGCGCGTGGGGCATCAATATCAACTGGCTACTGGTTGGCATAAACAAAAACCTGTGCTAAAATAAATAAACGATACTAATATGCGAATGGATACTAATTATACTAATAAATTCAATTCGTATCATTAGTATGAATTCGCATATTAGTATCGATCAATAATAATTATAAACATTTTATGGAAGATGACAAAAAGACGACGGGCGGCAACCAGCAGTTTTTGTTGGGGCTTTTTGCCGGCATCGCCGTTATCGCCGTTATCGGCGTAATAGTTCTGGCCATTGTACTGGTTACTGGTAATCGAGGCGGTAGCAATAATTTGTCCAACAATCAGCAAAACCAGCAGGCGCAGAATCAACCGGCCAGCGGTCCGGAAGCGATTTCCCCGACGGCTCCAGGAGTAGAGACATTTTTTGAAAAGAAAAACGCCCAGATATGTAAAGAGGGCGGCAAGCCGGTGGTTTATCTTTTTTCAACTACTTGGTGCCCGCATTGTCAATGGGTAAAAGATACTTTTGATTCTGTTGTTTCGCAGTACGTCAAAGCCGGCAAGATCGTGGCTTATCATTGGGAGTTAGATACAAATGACAATACTTTGACAAGCGCAAAGGAAACCAGCGTACCAGCCGCGGCTCAAGCGGTTTATAAAGAATTTAATCCGGCCGGGTCTATCCCGACCTTTGTTATCGGCTGCAAATATTTCCGCGTCGGTAATGGCCATGAATCGCAGAAAGACTTGAATGCTGAAGCGGCAGAGCTTAAGGCGGCGATTGACGCGGTGATTAAATAGTATAAGTTTGAATCTGATATAAAAGACGTCCCGAGAGGGGCGTCTTTTGTTTGCGGAGAGTGGGAGATTCGAACTCCCGAGGGCTTTGACACCCTACTCGCTTTCCAAGCGAGCGCACTCGACCACTATGCGAACTCTCCAAATTTACCTAAATATTTTACTATAAAAAAAATAATTTGTCCAATGTTTCATCTGCGTCGTTTTGACCAAAAAAGTACCATAGCCTATAATAAAAGCATATCTCGTTATTATTTTAGTTGCTCACTTCTTATGACTTACAATGAAATTATTGCCAGATTTAAAAAATTAAAGAATCCTCGCAACATCGAAGGAATGAAGCGATTCGGCATTAGGCCCAATGATAAAGTATATGGGGTGAATATCCCGGTCATAAGATGCATGGGCAAGCAGATTGGCAAAAATACTGAATTGGCGCTTCAGCTTTGGGACAGCAAAATCCATGAAGCGAGGATTTTGGCGACAATTATCGCAGAGGCGGATAATCTGACAGCGGCACAATTGGATAAGTGGGTGAGCGAACTGAAATCATGGGATACTAATGATCAGCTTTGCGGCAATCTATTGTGGCGGATAGCTAAGCCGGAAATAAAGATAAATAAGTGGAGCAAGGATAAGCGTGAATTCGTGCGCCGGGCAGGGATAGTCCTTTTGGCCGCGCTGGCAGTAAAAAATAAAAAGTTGCCGGATAGTTTTTTTGAAAAATATTTTCCGTTGCTAAAAAAATATTCCGTTGATGAGCGTGTCTACGTGAAAAAAGCCATCAGCTGGGCGCTAAGGGAAATCGGCAAATGCCGCAGCGAGAAATTGCGCCTGAAAACGATCAAGCTGGCGGAAGAAATAAAAAAGTTGGATACGCCATCAGCCCGCTGGATTGCCAGCGATGTTATCAGGGAGTTATCAAAGAGAAAAGCGCGGCGGTAACTTATCCCCTTAATTGATTAAGTATTAGCGTCATTTTATAATTTATGTTATAATAAAAATAAGGTAAAAATCTTGTTTTAAATTAAACAAAAAGATATGGTTTGCTTTAACTGCAAAAGCCAGATTCCGGATAATGTCACCAGCTGCCCCAATTGCGGCGCGCCGGTGATGTATCAGACTCAAGTCAAAAAAGAAGTAAAGCTCCGCCGCTGGCAGCGCTGGATGCTCTATGCAGTTATCGCGGTTGTTTTTATTGGGATGACCGCTTACGCGGTAAAAATTTATCTTGATAATGCCGCCTTAATGACGCGAGTCGCCGCAGTCACTCAGAATTTAGAGACAGCGCGCCAAGAACTGGACACGACCAAGAAGACTCTTTCCGATAGTCAAGGGCAATTGTCCCAGTCCAAGAGCGAGATTAGTCAGTATCAGGGCCAGATTTCCGATGCGCAAAATCAGATTACTCAGCTGACCGAAGGCCAGAAGGCCCTAACCCAAAAGACCGAGGAATATCAGAAGACCATTAATACTCAGGCCCAGTCTCTTCAAGGTTACCAGCAGTTCCGTAACGATCTGGGCGTGGATAATGCCAATGTTTTTAATACCTTAGTGCAATTGGGTATCGGCACTTCTAACAAGGATTTTTATAAGATAAAAATTGCTGATTATAATTTAGGTAACGGAACAGATACTGACAAGGATGGCTTGTCCGATACGGTAGAAGCCGCTTTAGGCACTAACCCGGCTAAAGCCGACACTAACGGCAACGGCTACAATGACAAAATGGAAATTTTGGCCGGATACAACCCGGTCGGAACAGGCAAATCGCCCCTTGATGAAAATTTTGCCAGGGCTAACTCAGGCAAGATCTTGATTCAGATCGACGGTAAGAAAGAGGCCTGGTATGTTAATCCGAAAGATCTTAAAAGATATTATTTAGGACGCCCAGGCGACGCCGTCAAGGCCTTGCAAGCATTGCAGAATATTTCTGCGCAGTAATATTTACCAAATACCCGGAGTAAATTCCGGGTATTTTTTATTTTTACGGCAATTTACTGGCCGGCAAAATAGAAGTTGCTTTTACGCCATGAGGGTGTTAAGATAGAGGAGATTTAGCCAATAAACTAATTATGAGCAGTGAGATAGATGAGATTAAATCAAAGCTGGACATTGTGGAATTTATTTCAGAATACTTAAGGTTGACGCCGGCCGGCACCAACTTTAAGGCGAATTGTCCTTTCCATAATGAAAAGACCCCTTCTTTCATGGTCAACAGAGAGAGGGGGATTTGGCGCTGTTTTGGCTGCGGCGAAGGCGGCGACGCTCTTGAATTTTTGATGAAGACTGAAAATATTCCTTTTCCGGAAGCGCTTAAGGTACTGGCCCAGCGCACGGGAGTCACCTTGTCTACTTATCAGCAAGAGGTAAGCACCGGTAAAAATCGTCTCTATGATCTCTGCCAGCTGGCCGCCAATTATTGGCATAAGGTATTGCTGGATTCGTCGCGCGCCGCCGAGGTGCGTCAGTATCTTGTCAGCCGCGGACTGTTAGAAGAGACCGTTGATGATTTTAAAATCGGTTATGCCATTGACTGCTGGGATAATCTGCTGCAATTCTTGCTAAGACGCGGTTATAGCGAAAAAGAGATTGCCGCCGCCGGGTTGATCGTGCGCAAAAATCAAGGCGGTTATTATGACCGTTTCCGCGATCGGCTGATGTTTCCTATTTGGGATTATCATGGCCGGATAGTCGGCTTTGGCGGCCGGGCGCTCGGCAGTGATGAAGCGGCCAAATATATTAACACGCCGCAATCGGAAATTTACAATAAGAGCGAAGTGCTTTACGGCCTGTATCAGGCGAAGCGGGAAATCAAGAAAGCCGATCTGACTATTCTGGTCGAGGGCTACATGGATGTGATTCCTTCGCATCAGGCGGGAATAAAAAATGTCGTATCCATTTCCGGGACGGCGCTGACCGATAATCAGATTAGAATTCTAAAAAGATATTCCCCGAATCTGGCGATTGCCCTTGATCAAGATGAAGCGGGCAAGGTAGCCGCCTTGCGTAGCATTGATCTGGCGCTGCAGCTAGAGATGAATGTCCGGGTAATCAGCGTGCCATACGGCAAAGATCCGGGTGAGTGCGTCAAAAATAACCCTGATGATTGGGTGCGGGCCATTGGTGAGTCCCAGGAAGCGATGGAATATTTTTTTAATGAAGCGCGGGCCGGCAAAGATCCGAGCGACTCCGCCGACCGCAAGACCATAGTGAAATTCATGCTGGAAAAAATTTCCCGTCTTGGCAGCGAGGTCGACAGGGATTTTTGGATTAAGCGGGTGGCCCAGGATCTTTCCCTGAGCGAGCCGTTGCTGCGTGAGGCCTATGGCCGGCTGCGCCCGCTTAAGGTGCGAAAAGTGGCGGAAGCGGCCGCTAAAGCAGAAGTAAAGCCGCTCCTAGTTGATTGGGAGACGGCTATTTTTCAGCGTTTGCTTTCTTTGCTGATTATCCGACCTCAATTTTTGTCTCATTTTATTGACAATCTTTCGGCCGAGGCGGTCAGTCAAGACTTGCCCAGAACTATTTACAAAAAGTTAGTATTATTTTATAATAACAACGTTGACCTATTGAATTCTACGGCTGTGGATAACTCAGGTATTGATTTATTTGTAGAATTTGATAAATGGTTAAAAACCCAGGAAAATGAGGCATATTTGCTCAGTTACTGGTCAGATAGCTACTTGCTGGCGCAAGAGGAGTTTCCCAGCCTAGAGGATCGAGAGATTAAGACGGAGCTGGATAATTTAATACGCGCCTTGCACTTGGCTTTTATCAATAAGAAGATTAATCAGTCTAAAGATGAACTGGCCCTGGCCGAAAAAAATAAAGATGCTGATAAGATTAAAGAAATTTATGGCCGGCTGAGCGATTTAATCAGTCAAAAAAATAAATTAACTTAATTAAATTAAATGTAGTGCTTTTTAGTTAAATGAAGAAGACAGTCAAAGGCAAAACTAAAAAGGAAAAAAGCAAAAAGGCCAAAGTGGCCGCCAGATCTGGCAAAAAAACTTTACCCGCCAAAAAAACCAAAAAAACTCAATCGTCCAAAAAACCGGCCAAACAAAAAAAGGCCAAGGCGATTACAAAAAAAGCGGCATCCAAAAGGAAACTAGCCAAGATCGCGCCTGAACCCAGGCAGGTCCAGCTTCCCAATGAAGAAGCAATTCGATCCCTCATCAAGAAGGGGAGATTGCGCAGTTTTGTCATTGAGAAAGAATTAGTTTTGCTTTTCCCGGAACTGGAAGAATATGTAGAACGATACGAAGAGCTGCTGGATGAATTTACTTTAAACAATATCAGAATTACCGATGCTCCCAGCCTACTCATGAAACAGCCGGAGCCGGAAAAGCCGGCAACTGGCGGGCGTAGGACTTCAGCCATCAAGCTTTCTGAAAATATTGAACTGGGCGATATCAGCGCCGACTCCATTCAGATGTATTTGCGCGAAATCGGCAAAGTGCCGCTTCTAAATACTGAAGAGGAGGTTTCTCTGGCCAAGCGGATTGAAAAAGGCGATCATGATGCCCGGCAGAGATTGATCAAAGCCAATTTGCGCTTAGTAGTATCCATTGCCAAGAAATTCACTGGCAAGAATCTGTCGCTCTTGGACCTGATTCAAGAAGGGAATATCGGTTTGTTCCGCGGCGTGGATAAATTCGATTATCGCAAGGGTTATAAATTTTCCACTTATGCCACTTGGTGGATCCGCCAAGCCATCACCCGGTCACTGGCTGATCAATCACGTACTATCCGCATTCCCGTGCATATGGTGGAAAATATCAATAAGTTCCAGCAAGTCGAGCGTCGCCTAGTGCAGGATCTCGGACGCGAGCCGTTGCCGGAAGAAGTGGCCGCGGAAATGGGTGAGGAATTAGAAAAGGTCAATCATATCATTAAGATTTCGCAAGAAACAATTTCTCTCGGCACGCCGGTGGGCGATGACAGCGAGGACAGCATCTTGGAGGATTTTATTGAAGATCAAAAGACCATGACGCCGGATCGCGCCGCCGCTTTGCAGATTTTGCGCGACTACGTGCGCAACGTGATTTCCGAGCTGACGCCGCGCGAGCAAAAGGTGCTGGAGATGCGATTTGGCTTGAAAGACGGAGTAGCGCATACCTTGGAAGAAGTCGGCAAAGAGTTTGATGTTACTCGCGAGCGCATCCGCCAAATTGAAGCCAAAGCGCTGGAGAAGATTGAAAAAATTAAGGGATCAGAAAAGCTGAGGGATTATTAAAGTATTCTTCTTTATAAAAACAACCCCGCCATAAGCGGGGCTGTTTTATTATAACTAGCAAGTTTTATTTTATAAATTTAATAATAGCTACTGCGGTAGAATTGACGTAAATCATAAATTATAATATAATGCGGTTTAGTTCATTTCAACAGATGTTCCAATTTACACCGGGATTCTAACCGAGGAAGGAGGATAAAACTATGCCCAGAGGCAAAAAACCTTCCAGGGACGAGATCTTGGAAGGAATAAGGAAAGCTTGGAAAAGGGGAGATGATTTGCGCTATAGCGGCGTTACCAGAGGAAAAAATCGCTGGCTGGAGCGTTCCGGCCGCCATTATTTCTCTGATTGGAACGAAATGCTTGAAGAGGTTGGCCTGTCACAAGAAATCGTCAAGCAAAAAGTGGAGGGTCCGCGGCGCAAGAAACGCAAGCAAAAGCTTTTAGCCGATTTGGCTAAGGCTTATGCCGACGGGATTGATCTGAGCGGCAGTGCCATTCAAGCCAAGGGCAATCCGAATCGCGGGCTTCGTGATCGCGCCAAGTATGCATTTTCGGGACGTTTTTTCTGGCATAATGCTCTGCGGGCGGCCAAGCTACCAGTAGAGGAAATCATCCGCCAGAGACTTTGGGACAAAGAGAAAGTCAAGCGGGAACTGATCGCTAGGAACAAGGCGCATAAACCGATCAACGTCTCCGCGGTTAAGGATGACGATCCGTCATTGTATAAGGCCTGCCTGCACCACTTCAATAATTGTTATGACGACGCGTTGAGGTATGCGGGATTTGACCCTGATGAGGTCCGTTTGACTGGCAAACCGATGAACAAGAAGGAGATTCTGCTGAAGGTTATCGAACTCCATATTCATGGCCAAGACCTGAATTCAACTGCGATCCAGGAAGGATCGCATAGCGATGTGTATAATGCGGCTACGAAGAAGTTTGACAATGGCTGGAGGGAGCCGGTTGAGCTAATTGGCGTGGATTACTTTGGACTCTGCCAGAGAAAAAAAGGTTATTGGACTCCGGAGAGAGTTATTGACTGGATCGTTCGGCTCCATGAAAGCGGCGAGCCCGTTAATTCCGGTTACATCTCCACGAAGCACAGCGATCTGTACCATGCCGGTTATCGGTTATTTCCCGGCAGGTGGAATGAAGCATTGCTAAAGTCCGGCCTTAATCCGCGTGAGGTTTATCTCGCCAGCAAGTTGGTATCCATCGCGAAAGTGCTAAAGAAGATTAGGGCCCTAGATCGGCGGGGTTGGGACTTGAGTCCCGCCGGGATGACGCAGTATGGCGACGAGCAATCGCATGTAATCTATATGCGTGCCATGCGTGAGTTCGGCGATTGGGGCAAAGTACTGCAAGAAGCGGGACTACCCGCCGATCAGATCAGTAAGTTCCTTAGCCATAGCTTGCAGCGGTTAATCCAAGCGGCCAAAGACCTGGAGGCGCGAGGGATTAGCTTGACGGCGCAGGACGCCAAAAAGAGTCCCCTCTCGCAATGGCTGTTCTTCGCGGCTATTCGCCACTTTGATTCCTGGAAGCAGTTTCTGGAACGGGCAGGAATCGCCTCTGTCGCAACCGAAGCGGCTGGCTTGCGAAGCGGTAGCGATGTCATTAAGTATCTGATGAGCTGTTTTGAGTCGGGCCTGGTGACCGAGTCCGGTAGTGAGAACCTCGACTTGTTAGAAGCAGCGGGGAGGCATTTTGGCGGTATCCCCCAGGCCGTCAAGGCCGCTAGTATGATCTACTCCATTCAAGGAGAGGTCACTTCAGCGATGCTGGATGATGAGAAAGTGATCGGCGCGCTCTACCGTTTCAATGGCAAATTTACAGAGCAGCTTGCCGGCCGAATCATTGACGGTGAGAGGACAGCCGGACGCCAAGCGCCGAATCGTCCGGAGCTGACTTTCTGGACATTTGCCACGATGCTGGAGGTGCTGCCGGCAAAACCGCCAGCGGAGGGATTGCGGAGCTTCTGTTCCAAGCGCGTGTTGGAGAAGTTCAGGACCGCCAGTGCAGCCAGCGGGGTTGCGAGCGTTCATTAGCTAACGCGTTGATCGGTAAGAGATCGGCGCGTTTTTTTATTTTATAAAAAGCAATAATTAAAAAAAACCGTCCCCGCTGCTCGCGAACAGCGGGGACGGTTTAAGTTAAAAAATTTATTCAGTAGTCACTCCGTCAAATTCCGGTCCGTCGGCCTCGGCCTCAGCTTTGGTCGCGCGGACGATGCCGTCTTGGTGGTGAGCGGGGGAGTAAATGGTGTAGAGTTTTAGGTCGTCGGTCTCGGAGATATTGATGACATTGTGCTGGGCTCCCGCCGGCACGACTATGGCCGAGCCGTCGGTGACGGCATACTCATTGCCGTCAATAATGCATTTGCCTTGTCCTTTTTCAAAGCGGAAAAATTGGTCATTGTCGGTATGCGCCTCCCGGCCGATTTCTTCCAGCGGCTTCAAGCTCATCAGCACTAACTGGCTGTGCTTGGCAGTGTAGAGCACTTTGCGGAAATTGCTGTTTTCCAATGTTTCTTTCTCAATGTTAGCGTTAAATCCTTTCATAGTTTTTAGTTATTAATTATTTAACAGCCCGTTTAGGCCGTATGATTTTTTCTACTATAATGATAGTTGATTTGGCGATTTTTGTAAAATAAAAAAAGAGCGCGACGCTAAATCGTTTTTAGCACCGCGCTCGGTAAATTGTCGCAGCCGTATTTCAGGCCGCCGCTTGCTCCAGCTCCTCCCGCGCCTCATTGAAGACGCCGATGGCCCATTCGGCCGATTTCCTCAGTGCGCCGATGGTGTCGGCGTAGCGGGAAAACCGGGCATCAAACTCAATTTGGAACGGCCGTCCCGTTTTGGCCGACCACTCGGCTCCGATTCGGATCGTCTCGCGCTGATCGTCCACCCATTCACCAACGCCTTCCCCGGGGCAATAGTCGTTATCGACATATTGCGGAAACTTTGACGCGAGCGTCCCCCCAGGCGCCGACAGCAATTCGGTAAAGTTCACCGCGCCCAGGCCGCCGGAATTGAAGTGGATTTGGCCGCCGAAGACGTCGGCCTCAATGACTTGTTTCAGCGCGTCCGAGAAACGTTGGCCCGCGCCGCGGCTGTGGCAGAATTCTCCTTGCCACTGGGCGATCGGCGCGCCGACCAGCTCATTGATCTGCTTGATGCCCATGATCTCGAGCGCCGTATCGGTGAATACGTCCAGGTAAGACGGGTCTCCACCCGGCTTGCCTTCGATCAGCAGGATGGTTTCGGTGCAGCCGTCTTCGCGTGCCGCTTTGACCGCTCCGGAAACGCCATTCATAATCATCTTCCATTCTTCCAGCCCGGGATTAAGCTGGTGGCCCAGCAGGATGTCGTCGCCCTGGACCAGACGTTTCCAGCGGATGCCGTCCGGACCGGTCCAGTAGATCACGTCGCCGTAGCCGACCCCATGACCCTTCACATACTCGCTCATGCGGAAGCTGTACATCATCATATCGTGCGCCAGCTTGCGACGGACTGGATCCGGATTGATAAATGCGCCGTCATCGGCACCTGGCAGCCCGAAACCTGGAGGAATTACCCGGCCGATGGGGGCGTATTTGCCCTTTTTGACGCCTTTTGCCCAGTCTTTCAGGTCGATGCTCCGCGGGTTGTTCCACTTTGCGCTGTACCCGATTTCCGGTACGTCGTCGGGCACCAGCAACTCATGCCACCAGTGTCCGGACACGGCGATTTCAATGCCGTATTGGGGCTTCAGTTGCTCATTAAGATCGGCCACCGCCATCACCGCCTCAAGCATGGTTGAAAATCCGCCCGCAGTGGGGTTGCCAAAAGCCATTTTCTGGCTAAGCAAGTGCCAACCGCCTACCAATAACTCCAGTGTTGCCTTTGCCATCGTGCGTTCTCCTCTTCTTTTGGATGACCTCTGCTACGCCATTGTACGCTTATGAAGTATCATGAACCCCATAAGATTGTTTTAATTTATATATTATTTCGGCCAAAGCGTCAACTGGTTTTACTTAAAAATAAAAGGAGCCGGCCAGCATGCTGGGCGGCTCGCAGAATTTCGCGATCCGTTTTTTGCCTAATACCCGATGTACCAGTGTCATGTCTTACCCTCCCATATGTTCGTTGACAATAAATATTATCATAGGAATATCTTCTTGTCAAAAATGCAAAACGCCACCCGTAAGGATGGCGTTTTAAACACTAGTATAGCTATTATTGTCGCATGAGATGAAATTCTCCTTTAAGGGCTCCGTATGCGGGGAGAGTTACTGTCATGCTGCCGGTTATGATGTCGGTAGTATAGGTGCCTTGCATGGAGGCCGCGGCGCCAGGGATGGAGACCGTACCGAAGTCCAGAGCGCTGCCGCTGACCCGTATTCCCATCGGAAGGTATCCGGTATCTGGCGTACACTTTTTAGTAGTGATGGTTTTCAATTTCGGGATTGTGGCTTGGGCGGTGGCGCACAAATTTGTGAAACGGACTTTTCCAGAGGCAATATTGTTTATCACCGAATCGATTATCAGTTCCATGTCGCCATCTTCATAGACCGTGGCGATGCCGGGGCCGGTCGTAAATTTGCCATAGACCTGGATTCCTTTTCCCGCTAAAGACGATTTCCAGGTTCCTCGCAGGTCGCGAACTAGTGCCAGATCGCCAATCGGCGGTTTGGGGGTGATAATGGAGTTAATCTTTTCTTCTATAAACCGAAACATTAATGGTTGCTGTTCCGTTGGTCTGTTATGGAGAACGACTACAGTTCCGGCTACGGCTCCCACTATGATTATGAGGGGAAGCCAAACTTTGAAAAATTTAGACATATAGTTGATTTATTAATTTTATATACATTATATCATAAATTTTTGTTATTTTTTAATATTAAAAAGAGGTGGTCATCAACGTAGTTGACTTCCACCTAATAGGTAAGTGAGATAACTGTCTTCGACGGGTTTCGCCCTAGGCCAGCTTCAACAGCCGCATAATCGCATGATGGTAGCGGAAGTCGGAGATGAGTAGGTCCGCGTAAGGCGCGAGACGCTCCACCTTCTTCAGGTTCCAGCCGTGG
Source organism: Candidatus Buchananbacteria bacterium (assembly GCA_903859075.1). Taxonomy (GTDB): domain Bacteria; phylum Patescibacteriota; class Patescibacteriia; order 2-01-FULL-39-33; family 2-01-FULL-39-33; genus CAIOLF01. Next base: position 11,518 of record CAIOLF010000024.1, on the reverse strand, counting down.
CCGAGAACCTCGTCCGAAGCAATGCCGATGGTAATGCAACCGGCCTCGGCTCCGACTTGAAGCTCGACTTTGCCGTCGCCGATGACCGCCACTTGCAGACCGCTCAGGCCGAATTCGGCCATCAGTTTCCTGAGCACCATCTCCTTGTTGGAATCTTTGTATTCTCGCAGGGCGCCATGAATGGACTTGACGTGGGGCGCGATGCCGATGGCCGCCAGTTCTTTCCTGACGTCCTCATCGTCGGTTCCACTGAACACATGGATGTCAACGGACTTGGACGCGAGCCGCACGAACTGCAGGGCGCCGTACATGGTCACGTCGGTGAGCTTGAGGCTGTTGTTTGCCAGCCGGGAAATGCGATTACCCACCGGCACCATCAGCCGTCGGTTGTACTCCGCCTTGTATCCTTGGTCGTCGAGGGTTTTGTCGGCCGGGACCAGGCCGTATTCCTTGATCATCTCGACGAGATGAGCCATCTGCAGGATCGTATTGATCCCCGTTGACTCAAAAATGTAGCGGGCGACATCTTGTTCGATCCGGTTTCGCAAGGCGTCGTCAATCTCGGCTCCGCCGATGATCATCTCAACCATCAGGGGACCCATGATGCCTTCCCAGCCCTCGCGTAGGGTGCTGAAAGTGCCATCCGTATCCGAAATGAATTTCCGGAGTTGGCCGGGCTGGAGCAGCGCCAATTTTTCCGGTTTCAATACTCGGATATTCGTCCCATAGATACGGATGCCGGGTAAAACCAGTTTCTTCGCCATGCAGGATTCTCCTTCGCTTAGCACCGGGCCATGCCCGTACCATTATGTTGCAGTGACCAACTCTCAAGGAAGCTAATCGGACAATCTTTTGCCTCCGTCTAAAACTGCGACTCAAAAGAACTTTCTCTAGGGATGAATTATCTAAAGATCAAACTCTTCCTAGGAAGAGGAATTCTCGTGCCGGGGAGCTTGTGTCATCCCCGGCAATGAGGCGGGTCTCAAAGTGAGATAACCCTCGAACCCTAAGCCGCATGTTGGCCTAAAGCCGTAATCTAATATTATAGAAATATAAAAAATTGTCAAAATTAATTGGAAAGTGGCGGGAAATGGGGGGGGGGTAATACACTATGGCTCCGCGCATCGAACGATTATAGAACCATTCTCAACGAATACAGACAGGCAATTCGAGATGCTAGCCTCAAAGAATTGAAGTCGATTTTGGAGTTTATGGACTTCTATGGACGGAAAGTTTTGCCTAAAGAATTATTTCCAAAATCTAGTGGTAAATGATTTATAAAATATTGATTTTATGACCAAAGTATACTTACACGATTCTGGTTGAAGAGGGCTGTTTAGAGGTGCCTATAATTCCATAGATGACTAAGATGACATTATGGAAGCAGAATCCTTCTTAAACAGCCTCGGAGGGCTTGGAACCACTTAATGTTTTCTGCCCTTTGGCCAGAATCTTAGCCATAGTGATACCTTTATCTTTCTTATCTACCACCTGATAGTAAACTTGATCGAATTCCTTGGCTAATTCCTTGATCTGACTACTAATATCCTTAATCGTCTGAAGTTTAATGCCATACCGTCCAGATAACCAACCGATCAAGACATCATGACTAGAATTAAGTTTCACCTCGCCATTGACTCCAACACTCTTAGCTTTGACTAGAGCTATAAAAGCCGCATTAATGTATGCCTCCGGGTTAGTCATTATTCCTATTGCCGCCTGAAATTTATGTTCCTGTCCGTCCTCATTAATAATATAAACGCCGGCAAAACAATCGCCGGTCACTTCTCTGCCCTTGAGATGAGCATTGGGCGTATGGCAACAAACATCTATGTAAATATTGGTCATAATAGTAATTCCTAATTATAATGATTGCTTCCAAAAATTCCGATATCACCAGTCTCCAAATCCTTGGCCACAAAATCAATTATCCTCTTACCACTGTCGCCAACATAACCATCCAATGAGTGTGATTCCATCTTGACCAACCCTCGACCGGAATACTCTAGCGTCTTATATAAATATCCGATAAAAGAACCAGTAAAACGGTAACATCTTATGCAGGCGATAAATCTTTCTTCTAATTGGTCTCCATAACCTCGCCAACGGTAAAGTGGCGGGAAACATTCGAGCCATTGATCCGTCAGATATCTTAATAATTTTATAAGCTGTCTCTGCGCGCTCAGATTGCCCTTCTGTGAGATGCGGACCAAAGCAATACTAATTTCATTTCTGAGCAACCTGTCTTCATCGTTCAGAGCGGAAATAAAAACATAAAGTTTATGTCGGTATTTCTTCAAAATGATATTTACCTCCTGCTTGTCCCGATACTTCTTAACTCTCTTTGGCCTGTTCTTGAGCGGACGCCAGAGGGGTTGGAAATCCCGCTTCAAATTGCTGATGACCCTATCCCAATCAATATCATCTAAGTCTGTCCTCACATTTTTTACTATAAAACGATAACTGGCCGGGGAATTTTGTAAAATCCAATAACTGCTGATGGTTTTGGGTTGCTGTTCTGATATTAGCTGATTTAATGATTTTATTACTTGATTAAAAATTGGTATATTCTATGATATTTTTGTTAGCTCTTCAAATTTTTAAAATAATCCAATAATCTTTCTTTGCAATCAACCGCAAAATCCAGTGGTAAAATTCCCTTTTCATCGAACCAGCCCCAATTAGCGAAATCCTGAATGTTTGGCTGCGGGCTCTTCTCAATCTCAACTATATAAGTGGCGCTGACTTTGCCGGCCGCATAGGAATAATTATTGAAGAATCTAATGCCTTTTATATCTACACCTAATTCCTCTTTGATCTCACGCCTTAAACCTTCTTCAAGTACTTCCTTCAACTCTAATTTACCTCCCACGGTCTCCCATTGGCCAGGCGATAACTTTTTCTTCCAGCTCCTTTGGGCGATAAATACTTTGCCGTCACTGCGGGTTATGATGGCACTGACAGAAGTTGGCGGTTGATCATTTCCCTTCTTTATCATATACTATGGTGTTTACTTTTACGGTTATTATATGTAAAATTATAACATGAAAACTGAAAAGAACAACCTTAAATTATGCGCCAAGGGATCCAGAAAGCTGGGTCGTGATTTTATTGAGGAAACAAAATACTTGGCTGATATTGTCGACTGTATTGAAATCGACTTTAATTATCCACATGACGGTGATTTCAGGCAAGAAATGGCTTTTTTGAAGAAACTGCAAAGAGACAAAAAGATCAGATACACCGTTCACGCCCAATACCTAAGCGGCAGTATCAATGATTTTAACAATATTATAAGACAAGAGAGCATTAAACAGGTATTTAAATCAATCGACTATGCTTCCCAACTAAAATCCTCCGTGGTAACTCTTCATCCCGCCCTTGAGCCATACGGACTTAAATTAGAAAGAAGAAAAAAATTAGAAATTGAGGCCTACAAGAAGATAGCCGATTACGGAGCCAAGAAAAAAATCAAAATAGGAATTGAGAATGAAGCTCAAACCTGTTTTTGGTTTCCGGATAGAGCCTGCAAATTCGATCTGCTAACTGAAACTATATCCAAAGTAAAAAATAAATATTTCGGCATGACTCTGGATATCGGACATGCCAATGTCAGTGAAGAAAACTATCTTTTAGCCATAGAGAAATATAATTCTAAAATATATCATATCCACGCTCATGATAACTTTGGAAAACCGGAAAACAATCTAAAGAAAAGCAATAGGCCAGACCCCCATTTAGCCCCTGGCAAAGGAAAGATAGATTGGAAAAAAGTCGTTCAAGCGCTCAAAAAATACAATTACCAGGGATACTTCGAGCTTGAATGCGAAATACATGAAATGGCAAAAGCGATTGAATATATAACATCTATATAAAAATAAAGAAGACCGGGTTCCATCCGTGGAATCCGGTCTTATGTTTGTCTTCTTGCTAATTGGCAGTATGCTTCGTGGCATGCCTTGGCCGTTTGTGCCCATTCGAATTTCTGGGCGCTGCGATAAGCGGCTTTAGACATTACTTGCCAGTCTCCCTCCGAAAGACTTAAGACGACGTTTAGCTTTCGGGCCATATCCTCTTCCGAGCCGTTGCCCGAAAAAAATCCTCCATAGCCGTCTGTCGCGGTTGCCAAGTAACTACTGTTTGAACGTACAACGAAAGGAGTTCCGCAAGCTCTAGCCTCTACCGGCAACAATCCGAATGTCTCGTGCTTAGAGACGCCGGCAAATACCTTTGCGGATCGGAAGTGCTCTGCCAGTTCGCCTTGGTCTGTTCCATCCAGATACGCGACTTTGTCACTCACTCGCAAGCTATTGGCTAGATTGTGCAAGCCGAGAGATTCCCTTTCCTGCTGATTGCCCCCTATTACTAGCAGTCTCGCACCCAAGCTGGGATTAAGGTAATCTAGTATTCGGAAACTTCGCAGCAAAAAGGGGAAATCTTTTATTCTGCTCATTCGCCCTGCACTTACCACAACCGGCGCTCTTCCAGCATTTATCCGCGGAGGATAAAAAATGTTGTGATCTATGCCGGGCCACGCCACACTTACCTTACCGGGTGATATCCCGAACACTTGGCAAACTTCTAGCCGATCAACCTCGCTTAAGGCGATTATGTGATCACAGTGTTCAAGACAGCATAACTCCCTTTGTCCAATCATATCAGAGAGAGCATCCCTTGAAGACATACCTTCAACAATCACCCTTCTTACGGCTAAAGTGGCGTAGTTGGTATGGACCCAAGGTATCGTAATACCCTCCTGGCGTAATTGGCACATGGCTATTCCAGCTTCTGAGCCTGACGTATGAATGACATCCTGCTGCTCATTTAGGAGAAATCCTTTTACTCCTTGAACAAACAGCGGGATAGCCTCTTCCAAATCACTACGGGACAGAACTTCTTGTTTCCCTGCCAGGATCGCTTTCACGCTGCCGGGAATTTCTTCCTGCAACCCGCTCAACCCATCATCACGATAGACTACCGACGTTTTTATTTCAGGCAGCAGTGAAACAGATTTCAGTAGGTTGAATAAAATCGTATTCAGCCCGCCTATTCTATTATTCACTGCTGCCTTAATCGTCGGTGCCCCGTCAAAGTTGATGAAGCACACTCTCATGGCGGTCCTCCGTTTCCAAAGCTCAGGCCGTTCTTGTCCAAAAACATCTGGAAAGAATCCACCGACCTCGCCCTGTCGAAGTATTGTGAATACGCAGACAGAACTCCGTCCAGTGCTCCCTTGCGGTAAAGTTCGAGAGCGTCTACGCCGTTATGGTTGCTACATGGGCAGAAATTGAGGTATCCGCCGGCAGACAACCTGAGAGTAAAAACACCTTCATGACAATACTCGTTGCAAGTTTCGCATTCAGCGATGCGCATAGTCGGCTCCGCTTCTTTCAAAACTGCAACTGTTCCGCCAGGCAAGGTTTCCATGCTGTAGAATCTACATCCGTAGATGGGCATCGTCTCAAAGACGTGGACATACTCTTGCTCCAGTAAGGGCTTAACCTCCTTGGTCAGATGGACAAACTCTCTTTCCCAAAAAGATCTACCGCCCATACATGGATAGTATGTCAGATCCAACAGATGGATTTCCTGAACTCCAAGCTCGTTGCAGATACCCAGTATCGGGATTACCGATTCCAAGTTTGACCGCATTACCACGCAGTTGAGCCTGACAGGCATCACCTGAAGCGTCGCTTTGATTCCCTCGATTACCTTTTCGAAAGCGTCAATTCCGGTGAATGCCAGAAAAGAACTTCTATTAGGCGCATCGAGAGAAATCTTTAGGAAGTCAACTCCGGCATCTCTGATTCGCTCAGCCATTGTCCTACTGAGAGCCAAGCCATTGGTATTGAGCTCGACTTTCATTCCCAAGGACGTAATCTGGGCAATCAAATCAACCAAGTCTTTCCTTCTGAGCGGTTCGCCTCCGGTAAGATGGGCATTTTCCAAACCATGCTTGCGCATGATCCGAAGTATTCCCACCAATTCTTGCGTGGTCATGCAATACTGCTCGTCGCCGTCGTAGTTCTCCATGTTGATCAAGGGTCCATGAGGGCAGTAGACACACTGCATTTCACATACCCTTGAAACTGAAACCCTGATCTTAGTAAACACTTCTCGATCCTCCTCTGTTTCAGTGACTGCAACTGCGATCATAATCTGCGAGAGTCGCCGGTAAAGCCCTTCCTTCATACAGTTGGAGGTACTGCTCGGTAACAACTCGCACGTCCTTTACGGATACGATCAATTCCCTGGCGCTATGCCCCAGCTCAATGCGCAACAATTCATTGTCGATCAGTTGATGCATCGCTTGCTGAAACAAGACGCGGTTATCCTTCGGAAAAATCAAGCCGTTTTTGCCGGCTGCGATAATTTCCCGAAGGCCTGGGATATCGGATCCGATTACAGGATTGCCACACGCCATCATCTCCATCATCACGTTGGGCTGTCCTTCACGCTCGCTTGGCAAAAGCAGCATGTCGCATGCCTGATAGTACTGCTCGGGGGTTTTGGTTATGCCCCTGAAATGAGCGCTCTTTGTTGAATCGGCGAGGGTGCGGACATTTTCTTCAATTGAATCATGCTGATCCATGCCCGAACCGACGACAACCAACTCCGCGCGATCATAGACTTCTTCCATCGACTGCCAAGCCCTGAGCAAAAAATCCGGCCTTTTGCGAGCCACGAATCTGCCCATGAAGAGGCAAAGAACCTTGTCCAAGGGCAAGCCCAAGGATTCTCTCAAGGCCTTTTTCTCTTCTTTGGTGACTGGCCGAAAAACATTGGTGTCGATGCCGAAGCCGATGATATGAATATTGTCCCTGATGTCGCAACTCGCAAACTCGATCAACTGCGTAGGATTGGAAATGACATACGCATCCATTGTCTGTTTGAGCAATGGCGTAATCAAATAACCCTTCCCGCGCGTCTCAAGATTGCCCGAGGTGGCGACCATCATAATAACCTTCACGCCAATGGCTCGCAACAAGCCCGATGTCATCCCTTGCAATTCGACCTCCCCCAAATCGGGAAAAATCTCAAGCCAGTGAACAATATCAAAGCTGCGGTTACCACAGGTGATCAAGTTGTGGCAAAGTTGGGCGAAATCCGGATAGCCCCAAACGGGGACATCATTGATATGGCCGCTTTGCCCTTTGCTGATGATCGTAACCTCATGGCCGCATTTCTTCAGATCTGCAGCCAGCAAGGCAGTGCCGAGCTCCAACCCGCCGACTTCTTCAAGCGGATTATACGGAATGACCAATGCAATTCTCATTTCAGTACTCCTTTCCCTTCAAGATCCCTTGGTAGAGATCGAGATATTTCCTGGTTACAACACTGATGTCGAATTCTTTCTTGACCTTTCTTCTTGCGGCTTGTCCCATTCTTTGCCTCAACTCTTGGTTTTCTGCTAGGAGCATTAACGCTTCTGACGTTTTGGAGACGTCATCTACAGGAACCAAGATTCCTTCATAGCCTGAGCTGATGACATTGGTGATGCCAGCAATATCAGTCGCCACGGTTGGCATTGAACAAGACATACCTTCAAGCACTGCGTTGGGCAGGCCCTCTCTCTCAGACAACAACACGTTAATGTCGCAAGCCTGATAGTACTTAAGAGTTTCTGCTGTTGCTTCCCGTACGGTCACATTAGCCATCGTTCCAGCCGTCTGCAGTATCTGCTCTTCAACAGAATCCCGCTGACCAAAACTTGAGCCGACCAATACGAGGTGAACGGTTTGGGACAGACTTGCCGTTGCCTCAAGTAAAACATCAACTCTCTTGCGGTAGACTAATCTGCCCGCAAATAGAATGAGAACTTTACTCTCTGGCAACTGCAGGACATTCCTCAGCTCTTGTTTGTTACAAGCCGGGGTAAATTCCTGCATATCGATTCCGTTGGGTATGGAGTGAATCTTCGCCTCACTAATGCCGGCCTCAGTCAGCTCCGACTTTATCCCTTCGCTAAGAGCGATAAGGGCATCCATCGAGCTAAACTTTCTTCTGAGCGCATCTGAGTTGATGAGCTTCGGAATATATCCCATGGTGGGAATTTTAATGACTGTTGGAAGCTTGGATGCCAGCAGAAAATCCAACTGAACATCTATCGCTTTATAGAACAGATCTATCGAATGAATGACATCGAATTTCGACCTGTTCTCCAACAGCCACTGTCCCGATTTCTCGGTCCACTCGCGAACGCTGGTGCACGGAATCCTTACGGCCGGCACCAGCTGATCGCAAATGGATTGCTGCTCAGTGCCGGTTAAGAAAGCGGGTTCATGACCTAGTTCCTTCATCATCTTCGCCAACCTGTAAGTACTCCACTGGAATCCTCCCAGATCGGGCAGATGACTAGCAGTCCAGAACATCACTTTCATGGCAAGTTATCCTCCGGTTTTTGTGCCTTCCAGAGAAAATCGTTGGCAAACAGCGTTGGCCAGCGTTTGGAAAACGGATGGCGGCCATATGGGATTACTTCGACATTATGGAATAAGCCGGCCAAAAGCTGGGCCAGGCTATCCAAAGCGAAGTGCCGCACATGGGTCGGATCGATATACTCGACCAAGTCGATTCCCCGCAGCATCTTAATCCTGTTGGACCAATAGAATGCATTGGGTGTCGATCCATAAAACCAGCCACCACATTTCATTACGCGGTTACACTCTTTGACGAGTTGCTCGTGCAAAAGCACATGTTCCAAGACATCAGACAACACGACAACATCAAAACTTCCATCTTCGAAAGGCAATGGATCGTTAAGATCGTGCCAGACAAGCGTGGCCGACAACTTTGCTCCGCACAACTGCAGCGCATGGTCATCAACATCCACACAGGTAATCTCATTACCGCTGGCAAAGGTACTGGTCATGACTCCGTCACGGCAGCCAAGATCAAGCACCTTCTGATTCTTACCGACCATCTCCTTAAAGAACGCGCCTTTGGTGGTTAAGTGATGGGCGAACCCATACTTGCCATTCCGGGCATGGAAGTCACGGTACATACTACTGAGACTTTCTTTCATAAGCTGACTCCCTTGCTGTTGCGCACTATCCCAAATCGGCTATGAGCTCATCTGTGAAGATTTGCACATTGCCGACAGGCATGATAATCGCCTTGTCGGGATGAATGCTTCGGATGAAATCGACGTCATGGCTCACGAAGATCAGAGTTCCCTCATAATCCTCAAGTGCCTGTGCGACCGCATCTCTGGAAGACGGGTCGAGGTAATTGGTTGGTTCGTCCAGGATGACGAGATTGTTGCCGCTGACGATCAACTTGCACAAAGACAAGCGGCTTTTTTCTCCTTGGCTTAATGTCCCCACAGTCTGAAAAACTTTGTACTGCGTGAACAGGAATCTGCCTAGGATATCTCGCGGATTGATTTTGCATTGGGAACAGGCCGATTGGACCTCTTCGATCACGGTTCTTTGCGCATCAAGATTTTCATGCTCCTGAGCGTAGTAGCCGGTCTCGACGTTGAGTCCTAAATCGATGCTCCCTTTGTCGGGTTTAATGAGACCCATCAAAAGACGGATTAGCGTGGTCTTCCCTGATCCGTTAGAACCAAGAATTACCACCTTCTCACCACGATAAACCTCAAAGTTGACCCTGGAAAACAGAGGCCGATCGAACGCCTTGGAAAGGCTTGTCGCCTTAACAACCACCTGGCCGGAACGCTTCGAAACTCCCAGAGCGAACCGCAGGCTTCTTTCATGCCGAGGCATTTCGTTCGATATGTCTTCCTTCCTCTTTTTCAATCTTTCGATCCGTCCGAACATGTTCTGAGCCGCTTTCGCCTTGTTAGGGCCGCCATATTGCAGGCGTAGTGCGGTTTCAGAAAGCCTGGCGATTTCCTTATCGAGACATTCTATCTGGCGCTTCAAAGAGTCCTCGTTGATTTTACTCTGTTCGAGGTAGCTCTCATACGTGCCACGATATTCGCGCGCCCTGCCTGTGAACTTCTCGATCTCCACTATCCTTGCGGTAAAGGGATCGATGAATTCAGGATGATGACTAACCACTAGAACGGTCTTATTGGTCTGACGGAGATAGTTTCCCAGCCAGCCATAATACTGCCTGTCAATATGGTTCGTCGGTTCATCCAAGACCAGCAGGTCGCCATCGGCGAAGATAGCTCTGGCAAAGGCCAACCGAGTCTTTTCCCCTCCGCTGAGCGTTAATACTGAACGCTCCAGTTCCACTGAAACGCCCACGCCGCGAATGATCGACTCGATTTCCGCTTCGGCTTCGTAACCGCCTTGCATGGTAAACTCTTCCTGCGCGCGCGAGTACCGGTCCATAGCTTTTCCCATCTCTTTTTCCGAGAGCGTGGTATCGCTTATGGCCGTTAACGCCTCATGCAATCGGCTGGCAATCTGATTAAGATTCCTGCCTTCAAGCATGAATTCCGCAACAGTGCCATGCATCTTTGCCACAACATCTTCAGTGATGATCTGCGGCACATAGCTTGTTGACCCTGGTTTGAAAACCGTTCCCTCGTCAGGGAAAAGCTCGCCCACAATTATCTTGATGAGCGTTGTCTTCCCTGCTCCGTTCACTCCCACTAAAGCCACCTTTTCACCGGGCATTAATGAAAACGAGACAGAGTCAAGGACTTGGCGATCGCCAATAGAATACGAGACGTCGCTGATTTGAAGCATCTTACTTCTCCTTTCTCTCCTCTCTGATATCAAATTATCAATGTTCGCGGCTCCTAGTCACATTAACTAAGAACCACAAAAAAAGAGCTAACTTATATGTTAGCTCCTTCTTTGCAATTATCTGATACTATAAATAATGAGAGGAATAGATTACAAAACCAAGTAATCTTGTTATATAAGTTAAGTTTTATTAATTTTATGCTAAATTTAAACATTTTTATTGCTTATTTAGTTTTCATATCATCTTATCACTAAAGCAATAAAAATGTCAAATAGTCAAATGTCTTTAACTTTTTATTAAGATTTTACTTGTTTTACTGGCTTTTTTGCCTTACTCTCCTTAATCTCCTTATCAATCGCTTCCAGAACATCTTTGGGTTCAACTCCATTTTTAAACAGATAATTCTTGGCTCCCAAGTTAGCTGATTTCATTCGGTCTTCCATGGTGTTTAAGTTGGTAAAAACGACAACCGGAATATCTTTGATTTTGGGATTTTTCTTTTTAGCCTCCAAATAGTCATATCCTTGGGCAGCCATCAAATCCATGGAGCCATCTGGTTTTTCTTTGGGAATAATGATATCAAGAAGTACCAGATCGGGCTGTTCAAACTCAGTAAGAGTCAAAGCCTCTGGGATATCTTTGGTTGAAAGGAAATCGTAGCCATGCTGTTCAAAATATTGGTGCCACATATCCACCAACATGCGCTCATCTTCCACAAATAAAATCCTCCCCTTATCTGACTTCATGACATTGGTTGTTGCTGTCGACATATAATTATTTTTTAGCCTTAACTTTGACTTTAACTTTTGTTTGATCTTTAATGTCGTGCTTAAATTCTATACTATTCTGATCC